>NZ_SWMA01000028.1:0-53264 GCF_005222685.1 Segeticoccus rhizosphaerae | reverse complement strand
CGGCAGACTAGAACTCAACAAACCGGTGGCCTCGTTTCCGAGCGTCGCATCGGCCTCATTTTCGAGCGTTGCCGACACTTGGTCGCCGACACGCCCACCACCACCGCGGCCTGCTCAACCGTCAGGCAATCGCGGACCTGAGCCCAGAACCGATACTCCACCTCAACCGGCAACCGCGGACTACCCCGACGAGCACTCATCTGCACACCTCTCAACGCCAGGTGTTGCAGTCACCCCTTGAGGCCAAGGCCTCTCAGAGGGCGCAAAACCTCACGATGATTCCTCACGAGTGGTCGGGATGGGGTGCTGGTCCCTTCGCGCCTGTGGCTCGCCGTCGTCAGCCCAGTTGGAGGGCTGTCACCAGCCACCGATGGTCCACGCCGGACATCCGTAGCGCCATCGCACGCACCCGGCCGCCGTCCAGGACCACGGCGCAGGCCTCCACCACCCCGTCGACCGGCTGGCACAGGTGCACGCTGCGCACGACCGCGCGACGACCGTGCGGCGCGCCCCGGCGCGCGGCCACTCCGGCCCGCCGCGCCACCATGGCGTGGACCTCGGGGGTGAGCCAGCGCAAGAGCTGCGCCGGAGGGCGCAGTCCGGCTGTGGTCTCGATGATCGCCTGCGACAGCTGGCTCACCCAGGTCTGCGGGTCGGGCAGGTCCGGTGTGGACGTGGCCTGCGGCCCGAAGTAGGGGTCCTCGTCGCGGTGGCGGAAGTCGACGGCGAGGGTGCCCTGTACGAACTCCGGCGGCCGGGTGGGCAGCTCGGGGACCGAGCGCAACCGGCGCGGGGTCGACCGTGGAATCGGCCGCACACGCAGCGGCGGGGCGTCGGGAACGGGCGCGGCACCCATCACTGGACCTCCTGGGGTGCGGTGAGGACCTGACCGGGCAGCAGCAGGTCGGGGTCGTCACCGATCACGTGACGGTTGGCGGCATACCAGCGCGGCCAGGCGCGGGCGATCTCGGACGCGGTGGCCTCGGGACCGAGAGCGCGCGCGGCGATCCACCAGAGGGAGTCGCCCCGGTGCACGACCAGCCGCGACGCGTCCGTCGGCGCGGCGTCGGCCGGACAGCCGCTGACCAAGGAGACCTCGGACGACTCCCGACGGACCTCGGCCCTGGCGGGGCGCCATCCGGGGCGGGGCAGGCAGTCGTCGGCGGAGGCAGCGGACACGAAAGGCTCGGAGGACGCGGTGGGATCGGCGCTCCGGAAGGACGGATCCGGCAGGGCGCCGAGCGCCGTGTCGGAGGTGCCCGAGGTGCCGCCAGAGGCGACCGTCACCGCCGCGGTGGCGGGGGTGACCGCGGGGGTGGGGAGTGCCAGAGCCGGCGCCGACCCGGCGGTGGTGACCAGGCCGGTGCCCAGCAACAGCGCGGCGATCCGTAGGCACGGCCCCGGCGCCACGAGGGCGCCGAACCGCCGACCCCAGGAGCCGAGCACGCCTGGCAGAACGGACGCGGTCGCCGACGCCACCAGCAGGGTGAGCCAGACGGCCGCGAGCGTGGCCAGCCCGAGAGCGCTCACCTGCACCGCGTCGACCGGCTGCGGTTGGACCCGCGCGGTGGCCCAAGCCGTCCACGTGGCGTCGAGCAGGAGGACTGCTGTCATGGCGCAGAGTGCGCTCGCGAGCCCGCCGCGCACGGCCGCTCGTCTGCGGTGCCTGCGGTCCTGCCACGGGAGCGTCCGTCCGTGCTGCGGTGGCTTCATCTGTCCCATCCCTCCCCAGTGCGTTCGAGAGAGGTTAGTGCAGTTTGACCACGTTTGCCAACGTTTGTTGTGGAGAACGTAGCTCGACGGTGCCCATGCCATCGGTGGACGAGTGATGACGGCGCGGCAACCGACGCCCTAGGTTGTCTCCATGCGCTGGCAGGAGCTCTTCGCTGATCTGGAGGGACAGCTCGAGTCGGAGGCTGCTCGTGGCTTCGAGCTGGAGATCGCCGACCGGATCCGGCGCGAGCGTGCCGAGGTCGCCTTGGGGGAGCGGCTGGCGGCCTCGGCCGGACGGCGGTTGCAACTGCGCATTCGGGGCGCCGGGGACGTCGCCGGCGACCTGGCCGACGTCGGGCGTGACTGGCTGTTGCTCGAGACGGGGCGCCGCAGTGCGGTCGTGCCGTTCGGCGCGTTGCTGGCGGTCTCGGGGTGTGAGGAGCGGTCGGAGCAGCTGCCCAACGTCGCGCGTCGGTTCGGGCTCGGCTACGCGTTGCGGGTGCTGAGCCGGGATCGGGCGGTGGTGCGGCTGCTGGACGTCGACGGTCGTTCGGTCGCGGGCACACCCGATCGCGTGGGCTCCGACCACCTCGACCTCGCCCAGCACCCGGCCGACGTGCCGCGGCGGCGTGGCAACGTCACCGACCGCCTGGTGGTGCCGTTCTCGGCGATCGCCGTCGTGTGGAGCCGGTGACGGCGGGCGACGGCCGGGGCGGTGGTCAGGCGGTGGTCAGGCCACGTCGTCGCCGTCGGGGCCCTGTCCGAACGGGTGCGCCTCGACGAAGGACCGGGTTTGTGAGTACATCCGCTCGATGTACTTCTCCAGCTGCTCGGACTCGACCCGCCACTGGCCCCGTCCGCCGACCTTGATGGCGGGCAGCTCGCCGGAGCGAACGAGCGCGTAGGCCTGCGCCGAGGAGATGGACAGCACCTCGGCGACGTCGGCCAGCTGGATGAACCGTGGTCCCATACTCGGCCTCCTCATGGCGTTGGTGGTGCTCCGGTCGAACTGACCGAGTCTTTACCGGCTGCTGACGTCGTCTTGACGACGCCGCTACTAAGCATGGTATTCCTACGTTTGCTTCAGTTCGCATGTTATCCAATGGGGGCCGTGTCGTGCCAGATCTACCCACACCGATGGCGGCCCGGTTGCAACGGCCGTCCTGGAAGGACTGGCGGCTGGTCGTCGGAGTGCTCCTCGTGCTGGTCGCGATCGTGGCCGGCGCCCGCGTGGTCGCCGCCGCTGACGACACGGTGCCCGTGTTCGCCGCGGCGCACGCCCTGGTGCCGGGGCAGCCGGTGACCAAGGACGACCTGACGTCGGTGCGGGTCCATCTGGAGGACGTGGCGGCGAGCTACGTGGACGCCTCCGACCCGGTCGACGAGGGGACCTTTGCCCTGCGGCCGGTGCGTGAGGGGGAGCTGGTCCCCGCTTCAGCGCTCACCGGGCCGGACGGCGTGCACGTCAAGACGCTGACGGTCCCCGTCGACCCGACGGCCGCCCAGGTCCTGGTCCGCGGCTCGGTCGTCGACATCTGGGTGAACGCCGAACGGAAGGAGGGGTCGGGCTCGGCCTTCGGCAAACCCGACAGGGTCCTGGACTCTGCGGTGGTGGCCCGAGTGCCCGAGCAGAAGAGCCTGCTCGGGGCGGCCACCGTCTCCGTCCAGGTGGTGGTGCCCGAGGACACGGTGCAGGCCCTGATCGCCGCGGTCGACCGCGGCGACAAGATCACCCTCGTGCCGGCCGCCGGGTCGCCGTTGCAGGACGCGTCGTGACCCTCTCGGTCCTGCTCGCGGTCGCCGACCGCTGGGACGGCCGACTCACGACCACGCTGGAGGAGGCTCGCAGCAGCCAGGTGGTGCGCCGCTGCGCTGACCTGCCGGACCTGCTCGCCGCTGCCGCCAGCGGGCTGGCGGAGGCTGCGGTCGTGTCGTCCGACCTGCGTGGTCTGGACCGCAGCTCCCTCGGGCGACTCGCCGAGGACGGCATACGGGTCCTCGGCCTCTATCCCCCCGGCGACGAGCCGGCCGAGCGGCGGTTGCGCCAGATGGGGCTGTCCGCGGTGCTCCCGGCCGACACCACCGCGGCAGAGGTCGACCACGCCCTCCTCACGCTCGAGCAACCGCAGCCGTTTCCGGGAGCGGCGGAGGCGCCCGAGGCCGACGACGAGTTGTTCGTCGCCGGCCACGGCGATGCCCCAGGGGAGGGCGCGGCGCACCAGGTGATCGCGGTGTGGGGGCCGGCCGGCGCGCCCGGCCGGACCACGATCGCGGTCAACGTTGCGGCCGAGCTGGCCCGGGCCGGTGTCCCGGCACTCCTGGTCGACGCCGACACGTATGGCGCGTGCGTCGCCCAGGCACTCGGGCTGCTCGACGAGGCGCCCGGCGTGGCTGCCGCGACCCGCGCGGCCGACCAGGGCACGCTCGACGTCGTCGCGCTGGCCCGGATCGCCCCCGAGGCGAGTCCCCGGCTGAGGGTGCTCACCGGGCTCCCGAGGGCCGATCGGTGGCCCGAGCTGCGCGAGCACGCCTTCGCCGAGGTGCTCTCGACGGCGCGCCAGCTCGCCCAGGTCACGGTGATCGACTGTGGCTTCTGCCTGGAGGACGACGAGGACCTGAGCTACGACACCCAGGCGCCGCGGCGCAACGCCGCCACGCTCGCCGCCCTGGCCGAGGCCGACGTCGTGCTGGCGGTCGGCTCGGCCGAGCCGGTCGGGCTGCAGCGCCTCGTGCGGGGGTTGCAGGACCTCGCCGCCGTCGTCCCGGCGGCGCCGCGGGTGGTGGTCAACAAGGTGCGTGCGTCCTCGGTGGGCAGTGACGCCGAGAGACGCGTGGCCGAGGCGCTGGAGCGCTTCGCGGGCGTGACCGACCCGTGGTTCGTGCCCGACGACCGCGCCGGTCTCGACGCCGCGATGCTCGCCGGCCGGACGCTCTGTGAGGCCGCCGCGGGGTCCGCTGCGCGCCACTCGATCGCCGCACTCGCCAGTGGGCTGGTCGGGCTCGAGCCGCCGGTCCGTCGCCGTCGCTTGCGCCGTTCCTGACGCCCGCCCGGGCGGCACCGCTGCGGCACGACCGCCCTGCCGCTGGGCCCAACGGCGCACCTGCCGGTGTCACGTGGGCCACCGGCGCGAGCTCGGACAGTCTGACAACATGGGAGCGTGCCCGCCCGCCTCACCGCCCTCGACGCCTCCTTCCTCTACCTGGAGGAGCCGAACACGGCGATGCACGTGGGCTCGGTCATGGTCTTCCAGCCGCCGGAGGACGGGTTCGACTACGACCGGCTCGTGTCGCTGGTCGCGCGGCGCATCGCCTACGTGCCGCGCTACCGGCAGCGGGTCCGGGGCGTGCCGGGGCATCTCGCCAACCCGGTCTGGGTGGACGACGAGCACTTCGACCTCGCCTACCACGTCCGCCGCTCCGCGCTGCCCCGGCCGGGCAGCGACGAACAGCTCGAGGAGCTCGTGGCCCGGGTGGAGTCGCGCGCCCTCGACCGGGACCGCCCGCTGTGGGAGGTCTACCTCGTCGAGGGGCTGTTGGGTGGCCGGTTCGCCATCATCACCAAGACCCACCAGGCCCTTGTCGACGGGGTCAACGCGATCGACCTCGCGCAGGTCATCGTGGACGGGGACGCCGCGCAGGAGGCGCCGGTCACCGACACCTGGCGACCGGCCCGGGAGCCCAGCGACCTCGAGCTGCTCACCGGCGCACTGGTCGACACCGTCCGCCGGCCGAGCCAGGCCATCGACAACCTCCGGGGCGGGGTGGCCGACGTGCGCGCCACCGGCTCGCGCCTGCTCGAGTCGCTCGGCGACCTGGTGGCGGCGGTGGCCCGCACCGCCGCGCGCCCCGCGCCGCAGAGCCCGCTCAATGCCACCATCGGTGAGGCGCGCCGATTCGTCATGGTCGGAACGGATCTCGAGGACTACCGCAAGATCCGCGCCAGGTTGGCACGCGGTCGCTATGCCGATGACGTGACGGTCAACGACGTGGTCCTGGCCACCATCGCCGGGGCCCTGCGCTCGTGGCTGCTGACCCGCGGCGAGTCGGTGCATGCCGGGTCGACGCTGCGCGCCATGGTGCCGGTCAGTGTCCACGACAGCGATGACGGCTCCGTCGGCCTGGGCAACCGGGTCATCGCGTGCTTCGTCGACCTGCCGGTCGGGGAGCCGCGGGCCGCGATGCGGCTGCACCAGATCTCCTTCGCGATGCGACAGCAGATGGAGGGCGGCCATGCCGTGGGCGCCGAATCACTCGCCAGCATCGCCGGATTCGCGCCACCGACGCTGCACTCGTTGGGAGCGCGGTTGGGCAGCGCCGTCTCCCGGCGTTTGTTCAACCTGGTCATCACCAACGTGCCCGGACCGCAGCAACCCCTGTATGCCGGTGACGCCCTCATGCTCGCGACCTACCCGGTCATCCCGCTGGCGCGGGGACAGGCGCTGTCCATCGGCCTCACGTCATACGACGGTGGGGTCTACTTCGGGCTGAACGCCGACCGAGACGCCATGCCGGACGTCGACCTGTTGGGGCAGTGCCTGATCGACTCCCTCTCCGAGCTCTGCGATGCGCACGGGGGGCGCCGATGAGCTCGGAGCGACGCGTGGGACTGGTCCTCGGGGGTGGGGGAGTGCTGGGTGCCGCCTGGATGGTGGGTGCGATGAAGGCGCTGCAGGACGAGATCGGGCTGGACCTGCGCGACGTGCAGGAGTATGTCGGCACGTCGGCCGGGTCGATCCTGGTCACCTTGCTGGGTGCCGGGGTCAGCGTCGATGACCTCCTGCGCCACCAGCTCGGGAAGTCGCTGACCAGCGGCCCCATGGAGGGATACGAGTTCAGCTATGAGGAGGCGGCCGGGGGAGACCACCCGATGCGGCCGAGACGCGGTCTGGGCTCGCGGAGTCTGCTGCGCAACAACGCCCGCAACCTGCGCCGCCTCCCACCGACCACCGTGCTCTCGGCGCTGGTCCCGGAGGGACGGGGCAGCCTCGACTCGATCGGCGCCATGGTGGCGCACGTAGTCCCGACGGGTTGGGTCGACCGAGACGGCGTGACCGTGGTGGCGCTCGACTACGATACGGGACAACGGATCCCGTTCGGCCGGGACGAGGCGCCCGAGGTGGACCAGACCAAGGCAGTGATGGCCTCGTGCTCCATCCCAGGCTGGTTCCACCCGGTCAGCATCGGCGACCACCGCTACATCGACGGCGGCACCTGGTCGTCGACCAACGTGGACCTGATGGCGGGACTGGGCCTGGACCACGTCTACGTCCTGGCGCCCACCGTCAGTTTTGACCTCGACTCGCCACGACATCTCAGCACGCGGCTGGAGCGGCACTGGCGCAACCGCGTCACGCTGCGCTGCCTGCGGGAGGTCGAGAAGGTGCAGGCCGAGGGCAGCGAGGTGACCGTGCTCGGTCCCGGTCGGGCCGACCTGGAGGCCATGGGAGCCAACCTGATGAACGCGAGCCGTCGCACGGAGGTGATCCGGACCTCACTGCGCACCTCTGCCGCCGCGCTGCGCGAGGCCCGGCCGCTGCCGGAGAGCCACCACTTCGAGGAGGATCCGTGAGCGTGACCCGCATCTACCTGCCGCTCGGATCGGCGGCGTGCCGCGCTCTGTCCGAGCGCCGTCTGTTGGACGGGACACCGTTGGCCGCCCACGCCGTGACGCGGGCGCTCGAAGTGACTCGTCCCGGGGTGGGCGAGGAGGTCTACGAGCACCTGGCACTGCAGGCCGCAGCCCGGACCGCCCTGGAGGAGGCGCGCAGCAACGGCGACCGGGTCGTGGTGGCTGCGGCCGACGTCGACACCGACCTGGTCGAGGACCGCGCCGGCCAGAAGGATGACCCGTCCAGCGTCCAGATCACCGATGTCGTGCCGCTGCAACGTATTGCGTCGTTCCACGTCGCCGACTCGGACATCGCCCTGTCGGCGCCCGCAGAGGATGAGGACCTCGAGCTGTCCTGGTATGACGCCACCGAGCTCAGCGTGCTCCTCGAACTCCTGTAGGCGCGCGCCGCTCGCGCCTGGCCCGGATCAGGTGACGGCAGCCAGGAACGGATCCACGACCTCGTGGAATCCCTCGGGGTTGCACCGCCGCACGCAGTGCCCGGCGTCGGGCACGACGTGGACGGTGATGTGGGGATTGGCCAGGTCGGCGACGGCGCGCCGACGCGGGGCGTCCATGATGACCCTCTCGGTGCCGGTGACGACCAGGGTCGGGATGCTGATCGCGGACCACACCTGCGGCCAGGCGGTCTCGAGGCACACGACCCCGGTGGCCAGCATCCGCTCGTCGACCTGCTGCTTGGCGCGTGCCCATGGCGCCGCCTCGATCTCCGGCCACGTCCACGGCCCGTCCCGCTGCTCGCGGAGACGGAGGTCCGCCCGGCAGGCAGCTTGAAGAGCTTCCTCCTGCCGCCGGGCGAAGGCTTCGCGGTCACGGGTGGCCTCGCTGGGGACCGCGGGATCCTCGAGGACGAGGGCCCGGATCAGGTCGGGTCGCGCCACCGCAACCCCCCACGCGGTGGCACCCCCCATCGAGTGGCCCACGACGACCGGTCGCGAAACGCCCTGTGCCAACAGGCCGTCGAGGACTCCGATGGCGTCGTCGCGCATTGTCTCCCCGACGTGTGCGAGCTCCTCGTCGCTCCAACGCGGGGAGTTGCCGTGACCTCGCGCATCGACCGTGACGAGGTGGTAGTCGGCTTCCCACCGCCGGACCGCATCCGGCCAGCAGTCACCCGAGTCGGTGAGCCCGTGCAGCAACACGAGGGTGGGCGACGAGGTATCAGCACGACCGTGGTGGGTGACCGAGAGGCCACCGCACGTCGAGCCACCGTCCATGCAGTCACCCTAGGCCCGCCCTGTCCGGTCCTGTCCCGGGAGGCCGCCGATGTGGGGAGCGGTGCGTTGCGTGCCACCATAGGGACTGGCCCGGCCGCCGCCGGGCCCCGCGCGAACCACGCAACCCGCACGTCCAACCGCACAGGAGATGAAGGCCCGCCATGGATGCTGTGACCCAGGTCCCCGCCCCGACCAACGAGCCGGTGCTCGACTACGCCCCCGGCAGCCCGGAGCGGGCGGAGCTCGAAGTGGCTCTCGCCGAGCTGAGCGGCCAGCGCATCGACCTGCCGCACACCATCGGCGGCGAGCGGGTGATGGGCGGGGGCAAGAAGATCGACGTGCGCCAGCCCCACGCGCACAAGAAGGTCCTCGGCACCATGCGCAACGCCACCATCGGCGACGCCCAGGCGGCCGTTCAAGCGGCCAAGGACGCCGCCCCTGCCTGGCGGGCGCTCTCCTTCGACGACCGGGCAGCGATCCTGCTCAAGGCAGCCGACCTGTTGTCCGGGCCGTGGCGTGCCCGGCTCGTGGCCGCGACGATGCTGGGCCAGTCGAAGACCTGCTACCAGGCCGAGATCGACGCGGCCTGCGAGCTGATCGACTTCTGGCGCTTCAACGTCTACTACGCGCGCAACCTCCTGGCCGAGCAGCCGGTGACCAACTCCAAGGGGGTCTGGAACCGGATGGACCACCGGCCGCTCGAGGGTTTCGTCTACGCGATCACCCCGTTCAACTTCTCCGCGATCGCTGGCAACCTGCCCACCGCTCCGGCGCTGATGGGCAACACCGTGGTCTGGAAGCCGTCGCCGACGCAGACCCTGGCCGCGCACCTGACGATGCAGCTGCTCGAGGAGGCTGGTCTCCCGGCCGGCGTCATCAACCTGGTCACCGGGGATGGCCTCAATGTCTCGAAGGTCGCGCTGGCCGACCCCGACCTCGCGGGGATCCACTTCACCGGCTCGACGCCCACCTTCCAGTCGTTGTGGCAACAGGTCGGCGCCAACCTGCAGCAGTACAAGGCCTACCCGCGGATCGTGGGCGAAACCGGTGGGAAGGACTTCATCGTCGCCCACCCGTCGGCGGACCCGGCCGTGCTCCTGACCGCGATGGTCCGCGGGGCGTTCGAGTACCAGGGCCAGAAGTGCTCCGCCGCGTCACGCGCCTACGTCCCGCGCAGCCTGTGGACCAAGATCAAGAAGGACCTGATCCGCACGACCGAGGGTCTCGAGCAGGGCGACGTCACCGACTTCTCCAACTTCATGGGCGCAGTCATCGACGACCGCGCGTTCGCGAAGCACAAGGACGCCCTCGACCGGGCGCGCAAGGACACGGCCGTCAAGGTGATCGCCGGTGGGACCTATGACGACTCGGTGGGCTACTTCGTGCGACCGACCGTGCTCGAGGTGACCGATCCCGGGCACGAGCTGTTCAGCACCGAGTACTTCGGGCCGATCCTCGCGGTCCACGTCTTCCCCGACCGGCAGTACGACAAGGTGCTCGAGCAGATGGAGTCGGTCGCGAAGTACGCGCTGACCGGCTCGATCATCGCCCAGGACCGGGCTGCGATCGCCCAGGCGACCGAGCAGCTGCGCTTCGCGGCGGGCAACTTCTACATCAACGACAAGCCGACCGGCGCGGTCGTCGGCCAGCAACCGTTCGGCGGCGGGCGGGCGTCCGGCACCAACGACAAGGCCGGTGCTCCGCAGAACCTGATGCGCTGGACGAGCACCCGGTCGGTCAAGGAGGCCTTCGTGCCGGCGACGGACTACCGCTACCCGCACATGTCGTAGCGCGCCGGCGCATTCCGACAGGGTGAGGGGCGGGTTATGGCGAGCACTCGCCATACCCCGCCCCTTGCGTTGCCGTGCTGGCCGTTCAGCCGGCCAGCCACGCCTCGCCGGTCTCGTGCTCGACCCGGATGCCAGCGAGGATGCCCGGCGCGGCCGCCTTCTCGGCCTTGCCGCCGAACAGCGGGATGGTGGACTTGAGGTCGCCGCTGATCGTCTCGGTCGTGCCGCGACCACCCGGGCGGAGAGCAAGTGCCCCCTTGAAGCCGATCGGCAGGCCCTTGAGCGCGACCGACAGCCTGCCCTCGCGGGAACCGTCCGCGGCGGCCGGCCCCCAGTCCTGCACCTCGACCACGTGCAGCGCCGGGCCGACGTTGGCGAAGCTCGGCAGGTCGAGGTCGGCGGTCGGCATGCTGCGCTCGCTCGTGACCACGGTGCGGTCGCCGTCGGCGGCAATGGTCACCTGGTGCTCGGTGGCACCGGTGGCGACACACTTGCGGTCCTGGAACGCCTCGTCGCTGACCATGGCGAAGACCTGCTCCGGTGTGGCGGCGTACTCGATCGTCTCGGTGATCTTCATGGCGTCACGGTACTGGGCGGACCCGGCCCGCCACCCGCGCAAGCGCCGCGTGACTTCGCCCACTCCGGGTCCGGTCGCGGATCGTCGGCGCTCTGGGCGCACGCTCCTGCCCGAGGTCGGCGGCGAGCCGCTGCACCGCGTCGGCGAGCAGGACCAGATCGGTGACGACGCCGTCCAGCTCGGCCAGGTCGCCGGCGAGGTGGGGCACCCCGAGACCTTCCAGCTCGTGGTGGAGCGCCTGGACCCGGTATGCCGTGCCGCTCAGCCGGGAGGCTAGCGCCGAGCAGGACCCCGGGTCACCAGCACCGCCGGGCTCAGTCGGCGTCATGGGGGGCCGCAGTGGCGGGGAGTCGGTCGCAGACGCGCAGCAATCGGGCGGCCAGCCGCTCGATGGCCTCGTCCAGTGCGTCCTGGCTGACCGCGCGGCCGGTGTCGGCCTGCAGGTCCAACAGCTGGCTCGACACGCCGACCAGCTGCCGGCGGGCAGCCTCGAGGGCGGCGGCCGTGCCGTCG
The DNA here is from genome assembly GCF_005222685.1 of Segeticoccus rhizosphaerae. NCBI lineage: Bacteria > Bacillati > Actinomycetota > Actinomycetes > Micrococcales > Intrasporangiaceae > Segeticoccus > Segeticoccus rhizosphaerae. The sequence continues at coordinate 41,825 of NZ_SWMA01000028.1, read as the reverse complement.
GTGGACGTGCTCATGGCCCCAGCCTAGGGCGATGGCCCTGCCGCTGCCCGGCACGACCCACAGGGCTCGTCGCCCGCCGCACCGGCCCGCAGCCGTTAATCTCACCAGATGACGTCCGACCCCCACTCCGACGTGGCATCCGGCTCCGACGCCGCTTCCGATGCGGACGCCGACTCCGAGTCGCACGCCGACTCGCGGTCCGACGCCGACGCCGGCTCCGACTCGCGGTCGGACTCGGACTCTGGCTCTGACTCGGACTCCGACTCGGGCTCCGGCCGGCTGGTGCCGGAGGAGACCGAGCACGAGCGGATCACCCGCAACTGGAACGAGCTGCTCCAGGAGCTCCGGGTCAGCCAGACCGGAGTGCAGATCCTCTTCGCCTTCCTGCTCGGGGTCGCCTTCACCCGGCCGTTCGAGCAGGCGACCAGCGTGCAGCGCGGCCTCTACTTCACCGCGTTGATCGCGACCGCCTTCGCCGTGGGGTTGTTGATCGCGCCGGTCGCCTACCACCGCATCCTGTTTCGGCAACGCAGTCGGCGGGAGCTGGTGACCCTGGCCAACCGGTTCGCCATCGGCGGGCTCGTCTTCACCGCGATCGCTGTCGTCGCGGCGGTCGGGTTGGTCGCCGACTTCACCCTGCACGCCCCGTGGGGGGTCTTGATCCCTGCAGTGACCGCCGCCTGGTTCCTGTTCTGGTGGCTCGCGAGTCCGCTGCGTCGCCGAGCGCGCCAGGACGACTCGGAGGACCCCTGACACCCCCATCTCGCAGTGTGGGCACGAGGGATAGGCTCGACGCGACGCACAACGGCGTGCGTCATTGGTGCCGATGGTGAGGGATGAAACCAGCCATGCCAGCTACTGCCGAGCAGTCCCGTTCCGAGTTGCTCCGCGCCACCGCGGCGCTCGCCCAGGACGGGGGAGGTGAGGTCCCCGAGTGGCTGCTGCACCGCTACTACCGGCACGTCGCGACCGAGGACCTGCTGACCAAGACCCCCGAGTACCTGCTCGGCGTGGTCCGCTCCCACCGTGAGCTGGCGCAGACCCGACCGGAGGACACCTCACGGGTCCGGGTCTTCCACCCTGTCGAGGCGGAGTGCGGCTGGACCAGCCCGCACACGGTCGTCGAGGTCGTCACCGACGACATGCCCTTCCTCGTGGACTCGGTCACCGCTGAGCTCGCTCGTGACGACCACATGGTCCACCTGCTGGTGCACCCCCAGCTGGTCGTCCGGCGAGACGAGTCCGGCGCCCTGCTCGAGGTGCGCGACGTCGACCCCACGCCCGGCCCCGAGCACGGTGAGGAGGGCTCCAGCGACGAGTCCTGGATGCACCTGCAGATCGACCGGGTCGCCGACGACCAGTGCGCGAAGATCGAGCAGGCCCTGGAGAAGGTGCTCAACGACGTCCGGCGCGCGGTCGTCGACTGGTCAGCGATGCGTTCGGCCTGTGCAGCGGTGTCGGCGGAGCTCGAGAGCGCGCCGCCCAGCAGCGTGCCCACCGCGATCGTCGAGCGCACCCGCGGCTTCCTCGACTGGCTGGTCGACGAACACTTCACCTTCCTCGGCTACCGCGAATACGCCTTGTCGGAGGAGGACGGGGAGGACGTGCTGCGCCCGGTGCCCGACTCCGGACTGGGCCTGTTGCGCAGCAGCCACAAGCAGTCCGACAGCTTCAGCCGGTTGACTCCCAAGGCGCGCGCCACCGCGCGCGAGCCTCAGCTGCTCATCATCACCAAGGCGAACTCCCGCGCCACGGTGCACCGTTCGACCTACTTGGACTATGTCGGCATCAAGGTGTTCGACGACGACGGCCAGGTCGTCGGGGAGAAGCGCTTCCTGGGCCTGTTCACGTCATCGGCATACACCGAGTCGGTGCGACGCGTGCCGATCATCCGCGAGCGGGTCGCCAAGGTCCTCGCGCGGGCCGGGTTCACTCCCGACAGCCACTCCGGCAAGGACCTGCTCGAGGTGCTCGAGAACTACCCGCGCGACGAGCTCTTCCAGACCAGCACCAAGCAGCTGTATGACGTGGCGACCGACGTCCTGCACCTCCAGGAGCGTCGCAAGAGCCGGATGTTCCTGCGCCGCGACGAGTACGGCCGGTTCGTGTCCTGCCTGATCTACATCCCGCGCGACCGTTACACCACCGCGGTGCGCCTGCGGATGGAGCAGATCCTGCGTGACACCTTCGATGGCGCCAGCGTCGACTACACCACCCGCGTCTCGGAATCCGTGCTGGCACGGCTGCACTTCGTCGTGCGCGTCGAGTCCGGCACCGAGATCCCGGAGGTCGACGAGGCGCAGCTGCAGCAACGGCTCGTCGAGGCGGCGCGCACCTGGGAGGAGGACCTCGGCGAGGTCGCCCGTCGCGAGCACGGCGACGAGGAGGGCGGCAAGCTGTTCAGCCTCTACTCACGCGCGTTCCCCGAGGCCTACAAGGAGGACTTCGGCCCCCGTCAGGGCATCGCCGACCTCCAGCACATCGAGGCGCTCGAGTCCGACGACGCGACGCGGCTGACGCTCTACCGCGCGCCCGAGTGCAGTGCGGGCGAGCGACGGTTCAAGCTCTACCGCCGCAAGCCCGTGGTCCTGACCGACGTGCTGCCGGTCTTCACCGACCTGGGCGTGAAGGTCGTCGACGAGCGGCCCTATGAGGTCGACCGGACTGACGGCGCCACGGTCTACATCTATGACTTCGGACTGCGCGCGCCCTCCGAGGACGCCTGGACGGGGGACCGGGCGGAGGGCATGAGGGAGGTCTTCCAGGACGCCTTCGCCGCCACCTGGGACGGGTCGGCCGAGAGCGACGGCTTCAACGCGCTGGTGCTCGGCGCCGGGCTCACCTGGCGGCAGGTGGTCGTCCTGCGTGCCGTCGCCAAGTACCTGCGCCAGATCGGCTCGACCTTCAGCCAGGCCTATGTCGAGAATGCGCTGCTTTCCAACGCCGGTCTGACTGCCGAGCTGGTCCGCTACTTCGAGGCACGGTTCGACCCCGATCACCCGGCCGGTGACGACGCCGAGGTCCGTGAGGCAGCCGAGCAGGAGGTGGCCGATCGGATCAAGGCGGGCCTCGAGGACGTCGCGAGCCTGGACCACGACCGGATCTTCCGCGCCTTCCACGGCGTCATCCGGGCCACCTTGCGCACCAACTTCTTCCAGGCGCCGACCGAGACCGGTGACGACGGCACCAAGGACACCGGCGAGGCGACCGGCAGCGGCCACTCGCGGCACAAGTCCTACGTCAGCTTCAAGCTCGACTGCCACGCCGTGCCCGGGCTGCCCGATCCCCGGCCGATGTTCGAGATCTGGGTCTACAGCCCCCGGGTCGAGGGCGTGCACCTGCGCTTCGGCATGGTGGCGCGTGGCGGCCTGCGCTGGAGCGACCGGCGCGAGGACTTCCGCACCGAGGTGCTCGGTCTGGTCAAGGCGCAGATGGTCAAGAACGCCGTTATCGTCCCGACCGGGTCCAAGGGCGGCTTCTTCGCCAAGCAGCTTCCCGACCCCGCGGTCGACCGGGACGCTTGGCTGGCGGAGGGCCAGTCGGCATACCGGCTGTTCATCTCCGGGATGCTCGACGTGACCGACAACCTGGTCAGCGGCGAGGTCGTGCCCCCGGAGCGGGTCGTGCGCCACGACCAGGACGACACCTATCTCGTGGTCGCCGCAGACAAGGGCACCGCGAAGTTCAGCGATCTGGCCAACAGCATCGCGCAGTCCTACAACTACTGGCTCGACGACGCCTTCGCCTCGGGCGGTTCCGAGGGCTACGACCACAAGGGCATGGGCATCACTGCCCGTGGGGCGTGGGAGTCGGTCAAGCGGCACTTCCGCGAGCTGGGCGTGAACACCCAGACCGAGAACTTCACCGCGGTGGGTATCGGCGACATGAGCGGTGACGTCTTCGGCAACGGCATGCTGCTGTCCGAGCACACCCGGCTCGTGGCCGCGTTCGACCACCGGCACATCTTCGTCGACCCCGACCCGGTGGCGGCCGCGTCGTATGCCGAGAGGCGGCGCCTGTTCGACCTGCCCCGCTCGTCGTGGGCCGACTACGACTCCTCGTTGATCAGCAAGGGCGGTGGCGTCTTCCCTCGCTCGTTGAAGGCGATTCCGGTCAGCGGCGAGATGAGGGCGGCACTCGGACTCGACGACGACGTGAGCTCGATGACCCCGGCAGAGCTGATGCGGTCGATCCTCTGCGCGCCGGTCGACCTGCTCTGGAATGGCGGGATCGGCACCTACATCAAGGCGTCGACCGAGAGCAACAGCCAGATCGGCGACCGCGCCAATGACGCAATTCGCGTGTCCGGCAACGAGATCCGCTGCAAGGTCGTGGGCGAGGGCGGCAACCTCGGGTGCAGCCAGCTCGGACGGATCGAGGCGGCGCTCGCGGGCGTGCGGATCAACACCGACGCGATAGACAACTCGGCAGGGGTTGACACCTCCGACCACGAGGTCAACATCAAGATCCTGCTGACCGGGCTGATGCGCGACGGCGACCTCACCCTCGACGAGCGCAACACGCTGCTCCACTCGATGACCGACGAGGTGGCGCAACAGGTGCTGCGGGACAACTACGAGCAGAACGTCCTGCTCGGCAACGCCCGCGCGCAGGAGCACGCGATGCTGCCGGTGCACCAGCGGCTCATCCACTGGCTGGAGGAGCGGGGCGAGCTCGACCGGGCCCTGGAGTTCCTGCCTACCGACGCCGAGATCGACAAGCGGCAGTCCGCCGGGATCGGCCTGACCTCACCGGAGTTCTCGGTGCTGGTGGCCTATGCCAAGCTCGCCCTCAAGGACCACCTCGGTGGGTCGGACCTGCCCGACGAGCCGTGGTTCCAGCAGACGCTCGCCGACTACTTCCCCGAACCGATCCGCCAGAAGTACCACGAGGCGCTCGCCGACCACCCGCTGCGCCGGCAGATCATCATCAACGCGGTGGTGAACTCGATGGTTAACCGCGGTGGCATCACCTTCGCCTTCCGGGCCGCGGAGGAGACCGGCGCGTCGAGCGAGCAGATCGCGCGGGCCTTCGTGGTGTGCCGCGAGGTCTTCGGCCTGGCGTCGTTCGTCGACGCCGTCGAGGCGCTCGACAACGTGGTGTCGGCGGAGACGCAGACCTCGCTCTACCTCGAGTTCCGCCGGTTGCTCGACCGGGCCACGCGCTGGTTCCTGCACAACCGACCGTCCCGGCTGGATGTCGGGGCCGAGGTGCGCAGGTTCGAGCAGCTGGTCGCCCGGTTCGCGCCCGACATGTCGGAGCTGCTGCAGGGCGCCGAGCGCGAGCGGTTCGCCGCCAAGGCGGCTGAGCTCGAGGAGCAGGGCGTGCCGCACGAGCTCGCGGTCCGGTCGGCCGGCCTGCTCGACTCGTTCTCGCTGCTGGACATCGTCGAGGCGGCGGAAGGTGCCGGCCACCCGGCCGAGCAGGTCGCACCGATCTACTTCGCGACGTCCGAGCACTTCGGCATCGACACGATGCTCACCAGCGTCTCGGGGCTGCCCCGCGACGACCGCTGGGACGCGTTGGCGCGCGGCGCGATGCGCGACGACCTCTACTCGACGCTCGAGGCGCTGACGTCCTCGGTCATCGAGAGCAGCACGGCTGGATCGACCCCCGCGGAGCGGCTCGAGCAGTGGTCGGAGGCCAACGCCGACCAGCTGGCGCGGGCTCGGGCGGCGCTCGCGGGGATCCACCAGATCGACCATCCGAGCATCGCGCCGCTGTCGGTGGCGCTGCGCACCCTGCGCGGCCTGATCCGCAGCGGGTCCGTCACCTCCTGACCGGGGTCGCGCCGGACGTCCTGCGCAACGGTCGCTGCGGCAACCAGAGCGCAGGACGTCCCACCGAGCCCTCTGCGGGACGTCCTGCGGGACGGTCGCTGCGGCAGCCAGGGCGCAGGACATTGCGATGAGGGGGAAGGGCTTCGGACTAGGCTCGCGGGCGTGCCGACGCTGAGGGACGTGCTGCTCGACCGGACCGGGCTGGGCCCCGAGCAGGTCGAGTGGTTGCACCTGCTGGTGGGCGACTGGCAGCTGCTCTCCGACCTGTCCTTCGCGGACCTCGTGCTCTGGGTCCCCGACCGCGAGGGAGGCTGGATCGCCGCTGCTCACGTGCGGCCCACCACGGGGCCCATGGTGTTCGTCGAGGACATGGTCGGCCTGCACCAGGAGAACACGCAGCGGCCGGGGATCACGCAGGCGTATGCCGACCGCCGGATCGTGCGGGAGGGTGAACCACGCTGGCGCGAAGCCATGCCGATCCGCGAGGAGGCGATCCCGGTCGTCCGTGAGGGACACCCCATCGCGGTGCTGACCCGGCACACCAATTTGTCGACGATGCGCACCCCGAGCCGGCTCGAGGTCACCTACCTCGCCACGGCCGATGCGCTCGCCCGCATGGTCGCCGCGGGTGACTTCCCCACGGCCGGGGCGCCGACCGGACGCCGCCGCGGCGCGCCCCGGGTCGGTGACGGCGTGATCCGCCTCGACGTGGCGGGGGCGGTGACCTATGCGAGCCCGAACGCCGTGTCAGCGGTGCACCGGCTCGGACACGGCGGCGAGGTCGTCGGCGCGCGGCTCGAGCAGCTGGTCACCGGTGCCGTGCGCGAGCAGGAACCAGTGGACGAGACCTTGGGCATGGTGCTGACCGGACGGGAGCCGTGGCGCACCGAGGTGCAGAACCGGGGGGTGAGCGTCACCTTCCGAGCCATCCCGTTGAGCGAGACCGGCCAGCGCACCGGCGCCCTCGTGCTGCTCCGCGACGTGAGCGAGCTGCGGCGTCGTGAACGGGAGCTGCTCACCAAGGACGCGACGATCCGGGAGATCCACCACCGGGTCAAGAACAACCTGCAGACCGTCGCGGCGCTGCTGCGGCTGCAGTCGAGGCGGATGACCGACCCGCAGGCACGACTGGCGCTCGACGAGGCGGTGCGCAGGGTCGGGACGATCGCCCTTGTCCACGAGACGCTGTCGCAGGGATTCGACGAGACGGTGGACTTCGACGAGATCGCCGTGCGCGCGCTGCAGGCGGCTGTCGAGGTGGCGACCCGCGACGCGCCGGTGAGCGGACGGCATACGGGGAGCTTTGGGCGGTTGCGCGCCGAGGACGCCACGGCCTTGGCGATGGTCATGGCCGAGCTCGTGCACAACGCGGTGGAGCACGGTCTTGCCGCTGTCGGAGGGAGTGTCACGGTGGATGCCCGGCGTGGCTCGGACGGCGCGGACGAGCTGCTCACGGTCACGGTCAGCGACGACGGCGTCGGCCTGCCGGAAGGGTTCGACGAGGCGACGTCCGGTCTCGGCGTCCAGATCGTGACCTCGCTCGTCCAGGACCTGCGCGGGAGCATCACGTGGAGCGCAGCGAAGCCGCGCGGGACCTGTGTCAGGTTCGTCGCGCGGCTTCGGTCGGTGCGGGGGGAATGAGCCCAGAGTTCCTATCCCGCGCGGCGGGCGCGGGCGTTGCGGCGCTTGAGCGCGCGGCGCTCGTCCTCGGACAGGCCACCCCAGACGCCGGCGTCCTGGCCGGTCTCGAGGGCCCACTTGAGGCAGGTGTCGATCACGGGGCAACGGCGGCACACGGCCTTGGCGTCTTCGATCTGCGCCAGGGCCGGTCCGGTGTTGCCGATGGGGAAGAAGAGCTCCGGGTCTTCGTCCAGGCAGGCAGCGCGGTTGCGCCAGTCCATCAGTTGGTGCTCCTTCGTCGGTGCTCGCTCTGCGCGTTCCGGGATCTCCGGCGCGCGGTCGAGCGGTGCGGTCCCGTCGAGCCGCGGTGAATGCTACTCACCGTGCAGCGCGAACGGAAGGGTGAATCGTTGGGAACGTCTTTGGTCTCGGCCGACACAACGTGGAAGTCAGTCGCTGAGTTCCAGCCTCACAGATCCACCGGGCACAGGACAAGGGTGTCGGTGCAAATTCTTGCACGACGGCATGAGGCATGTGTCACACCCCCCTCGGTTCGCCCGGGCTGCGTGGCCGGGCCGGACCGCGATTAGCCTCCTGAGGGTGAACACCGCGACCCCCCGTCCCTCTTCCCGTCCGGCCCGGACGGTGGCCGCCGGCGTGACGGTGGCCCAGTCGCTCGCGCTGCTGGTCCTGAGCGGGTTCTACGTGGTGGAGACGGTCCGAGGTGAGGCCGGCGACCAGGTGCGCTCGCTGATGTCGGTCGTGCTGATGCTGCTCTTCGCGGGCGCACTCGCCTTCCTGGCCCGCGCCCTGTGGCGGCGGCCGGAGGCCGCGAGGACGCCCGCCATCGTGTGGAACGCGCTGCTTGTGCCGGTCGCGTGGGGCCTGTTCCAGTCCGGACAGGACGTGATCGGGGCCGTGTTGCTGGTCACCTCGCTGGCCGCCATCGTCGCGGCGGCCCTCGCCGGCCGCGGCGACCGCGGCCGAAGCTGAACGCCTTTGCTCCGTCGAGCCGCCATGATGGCAGGTGCCCGCACACCCAGGAGGACCCCGATGAGCGACCACGAGCCGGCCTTCGACCTGCCCGGCCTGAGCGAACAGGTCGAGGTGCTGGTCGATGAGTATGGCGTGCCGCACCTCTACGCCGCCGGCCTGGACGACCTCTTCGCCGCGCAGGGCTTCACCGCGGCGCGGGACCGGCTGTTCCAGATGGACCTGTGGCGGCGGCGCGGGCTGGGACTGCTCTCGGAGGTGTTCGGCCGCGACTACCTCGAGCGCGACCGGGCCGCCCGGCTGTTTCTCTACCGCGGCGACATGGCGCCGGAGTGGCAGGCCTACGGGCCGCAGACGCAGCGGATCACAGCGGCCTTCGTGCGGGGCATCAACACGTATGTCGACCTGTGCCGTGAGCAGCCGCGTCACCTGCCGCCGGAGTTCGCCGAGCTGGACTACGAGCCGGCGCAGTGGGACCCGTCCGACGTGGCGCGGATTCGCAGCCACGGGCTCTACTCCAACCTCGAGCACGAGGTGGCCCGGGCACGGGTGCTGCGCGACTTCGGCCCACAGGTCGAGGAGCTGCGGCGGGCGCGGGAGCCATGGGCACCGCTGCGGGTGCCGGAGGGACTCGACCTCGCTGCCGTCCCCGACGACGTGCTCGACGTCTACCGCCTCGCCACGACACCGGTGGTCTACGGGGGCGAGGGGCGCAGACCCGGGCCGCGGCTGACCCCCGAAGGAAGCAACAACTGGGTGGTCTCGGGCGAGCGCAGCGCGACGGGTCGCCCACTGCTGGCGAATGATCCGCACCGGGCGGTCTCGCTGCCGTCGCTGCGCTACCTTTGTCACCTCAGCGCGCCGGGGCTTGACCTCATCGGCGCCGGTGAGCCGGTGTTGCCGGGGGTTTCGATCGGTCACAACGGTCGAATCGCCTTCGGCCTCACCATCTTTCCCATAGACCAGGAAGATCTCTACGTCTACGAGACCGACCCGGATGACCCCGGTCGCTACCGTTACGGCGATGGCCATGAGGCGATGACCGAGGTCGTCGAGCAGGTGCCGGTGCGAGACGGCGACCCGGTTCCCGTGACGTTGCGGTTCACCCGGCACGGGCCGGTCGTGCACGAGGACCGCGAACGGCATACGGCCTGTGTGGTGCGGGCCGCCTGGCTCGGACCGGGCATGGCGCCATACCTCGGCAGCATGTCGTATGCCGGGGCGGGCACCCCCGACGAGTTCGTCGCCGCGCTGGACCGGTGGGGATCGCCGGGGGAGAACCAGGTGTATGCCGCGCCGGACGGCACGATCGGCTGGCGCCCGGCGGGCCGGGTGCCGGTGCGGCGCGGGTGGGACGGCACGCTTCCGGTGCCGGGTGACGGGCGCTTCGAGTGGGACGGGTTCCTCGACGGGAGAGAGCTGCCCGCGGTCCGCGACCCGGAGCAGGGCTGGTTCGCAACGGCCAACCAGATGAATCTGCCGACCGACTACCCGAACGGCCAGCGCACCATCACCTACGACTGGTACCACCCCTACAGGCACGACCGCATCGCCGAGGTGCTGGGCGGGCGCGAGGGGTGGACGGTGGCCGATTGCGTGCAGTTGCAGTGCGACTACCTGAGCGTGCCCGCACGGCAGATCCTGCCGGTGCTGTCCGGCCTGCACTCTCCGGAGTCGCGGGTGGACGGCGCGCTGCGCCTGCTGCGCGACTGGGACGCCGTGGAGAGCCCGGACTCGGCCGCGGCGGCGCTCTTCGAGGTCTGGTACCACCGGCACCTGCGGCCGACCCTGCTCACGGCCGCGCTGCGCGAGCTCGTGCCGGCAGGCGACGTCGCGGCGGCGCTGTCCCTCGTGCTGCCACCGGCCGATGCGTCCTTCGACGCCCGGGTGGACCTGTCGCTGCTGCTGGAGCCGGGGGAGAGGCTTGGCCCCGATCCGGAGGGCACCATCGCCGAGGTGGTGCTGGCCAGCCTCGGGGACGCCGTCGCCGAGGTCGAACAACGGTTGGGGCCCGAGCCGTCGACGTGGCGGTGGGGCGACCTGCACCGCGCCCTGCTGACCCACCCGCTGCGGGCACTCCTGCCGCCCGGGCACGAGTGGACGCAGGTCGGCCCGTTGCCCCGTGGCGGCAGCGGCGACACGGTGGGCAGCACCGGCTACTACGACGGTTTCGACCAGCGGACCGGCGCCAGCTTCCGGATGGTGGTCGATGTCGGCGACTGGGACCGGTCGGTGGCGATGAACGCGCCGGGGCAGTCGGGGGTGCCGACCAGCCCGCACCATGCCGACCTGTTCGAGCGGTGGGCCGCCGACGAGGCGTTCCCGCTCCTCTACACCCGGGCCGCGGTGGAGGAACACCTGAGCGAGCGCTTCGTGCTGCGGCCGCCCGGTTAGAGTCGGGAGCGATCCCTGCCGCCGCTGCCGAGGAGAACGGTATGACCGCACCCCACAAAACCACCCCGCGAAGGTCTCTGCTCGCAAGTTCGCTCCGATACCTCGCGGGGACCCCGGCGGTCCTCGCACGTGACTCACTCGGCACTTCGCGAGCCCCCCAATGACCACCGCCTCGCCACGCCAGATCCTCACCGAGGAGCTGCTGGAGCGGATCAGGGGGAGGGCGGCGGCCTACGACCGCGAGAACCGCTTCTTCGACGAGGACCTCGCCGAGCTGGCCGAGGCCGGCTACCTGACCGCGATGGTGCCCGAGGAGCTCGGTGGGAGCGGGCTCACGCTGACCGAGATGGCCCGTGAGCAGATCCGACTGGCCGGTGCCGCGCCGGCGACGGCGCTCGCGGTCAACATGCATCACGTGTGGATGGGCGTCGCGCGGACCGTGCGGGCGGGCGGCGAGGACTCGATGGACTTCGTGCTGCAGGAGGCCGCGGCGGGGGAGGTCTTCGCGTTCGGGATCTCCGAGCCGGGCAACGACCTGGTGCTCTTCGGGTCCGACAGCGAGGCCCGGCCCGACGGTGTTGGCGGCTTCTCCTTCCACGGCGTCAAGATCTTCACCTCGCTGTCCCCGGCCTGGACGCGGATGGGCACCTTCGGCACCGACTCGAGCGGGGACGACGGGCCCCACTCGGTCTACGGCTTCATCACCCGCGACGGCGGTGGTGTCGAGGTCAAGGACGACTGGGACACCGTCGGGATGCGTGCCTCCCAGTCGTGCACGACCATCCTGTCCGGAGCGCACGCGCCCGCCGACCGGATCGTGCGCCGGATCCCGCCCGGCCCGACCATGGACCCCTTCATCTTCGGGATCTTCGCCAGCTTCGAGATCCTGCTCGCGTCGGTCTACACCGGCATCGCACAGCGGGCCCTGGAGCTGGCCGTCGAGACGGTGCACCGTCGCACGTCGCTGAAGAACGAGGGCGCGCCCTACGCCAACGATCCCGACATCCGGTGGCGCGTCGCGGACGCCGCGATCGCGCTGGACGCGCTCTCGCCGCAGATCGAGGCCCTGGCGCGCGACGTCGACGAGGGCGTGGACCGCGGCGCGATCTGGATGCCGCAGCTGTCGGCGGTGAAGTCGCGCGCCACCGAGACGGCGCTGCGGGTGGTCGAGCAGTGCGTGCGCGTCTCGGGCGGGTCCTCCTACTTCAACCGCTCCGAGCTGTCGCGGCTCTACCGCGACGTGCTGGCCGGGATCTTCCACCCCAGCGACGACGAGTCGGTGCACGGCGCCTGGGCGAATGCCCTGCTCGGCCAGCCCGTCCCGTGGCCGCCCGAGGACGGTGATTCCGGGTCGTGAACGAGGCGGGCCGGCCGTCGGTCGTCCGATCGCTCAGATCCCCACTCCGCGGTGCCAGGTGGGCAGCGGCTTACCGGGAAGCGACCCTCCGGGGAGCGACCTTCCCGGAAGCGGCTTCGTCGGCCACGGTCGGACGGGACCGCTGTCAACCGGCGGCGTCGAGGCGTTGCTGGTGGTGGGCTGAATCTGCATCACCGCACCAGAGACGCCCAGGGTGAGCTGGTAGTCAGCCCCGGCACCGCTCAGTCCGATGGTGGCACCGGCGGGAGAGCCTTGCGAAGCCTTCCACAGCACCCGTCCGGTGGCGCCGACCTGCACCAACTGCGGCTGGCCGGACGCGCTGCCCTCGAGCACCAGCGTCACCGAGCCGAGGATGTCGTCCTCGTTGGTCAACACGCTCTTGAACGCCTGCCCGACGGCGCTGACCGCACCGATCGCCAGACCCACTGGCGCGGTGACCACGGCAGCCGGCGGAAAGGCCGCGGTCACTGCAGCGAGGGCAGCACCGGCAGCAGCCGCGGCCTGCGCCTCCTGGTCGGCCAGGTTCTGGCCATCGCTCTCCTTGAAGGTCACCGTCACGACGACGTGCTCGCCGGCAGCCACGTCGACGTCGAAGAGCTCGACGTTCAGCGACTGGTCGGACAGGCCACCGCTGTCGTTGACGTCCCACGCCGAGTTGTCGCCGCCCGGGCCACCGGCGTTGGCGCCCTGGGCTGCCTTTGGCCCGATCAGGTCACCCTGGTCCGTGGTGGCCGGGTGGGCCCCCTTCTTGCGAACGACGTTGCCGATGAAGAAGACCTCGTCGTGTCCGCTCTCGGTCGTCTGGTGGCACACGATGCGCCGCAGAACCACTGCTGTACCGGCCATGTTTGCTTCCCCGTTCTCGGTTGGGCCACCCCCAGTAGGCAGCCACCACGGGCAAGGAGCGCCCACGCCAGCTGCTGATACAGCTGCTGGGTTCAGGCCGGCCCGGGCCGGACTGTCCGACGATTGGGCAAGCGACCGGCAAGGTCAGGTCTGGTGAGCGGCGCGTGGCAGGGCGACCTGCACCGGAGTCAACCGGCCCCGCTCGACGTGGAGACCGCGGCCGGGAAGGCGCTCCCGCAACGGACTGGCCCGCACAGTGAACAACTCTCCGTCCGTCGGAGACGACGGGTGCAGCAACAAGCCGGTCTGCTGACGGCGCACCTCCACGGCGAGCCCGCGGAACTGGGTCAACAGCTCATGGGTCATGCCGGCACACACGACTCCGGCCCCGGTCTGCCGCCCCGAGCGAACAAGGTCGATGAGCACCTCCTCTACACCGCTGCCGGCGAGCCGCTCGACGTCGTCGACGACGGCGACCAAGTCGGTGTGCTCCTGCTGCGCCACCCGGAGGCCGTGCACATCGGTCGGATCGAAGATGAGGGCCGCAGGTTCGGTCTCCAAAGCAGCCAGCGGAGAACGACTCTCGGCGACCACCGCGACCACACGGCCCAGGTCGAGCAGCTGTCGCGCCAGCAGCTCCAACGCCGTCGTACGGCCGCTGCCGGCCGGCCCCGCGACGAGGAAGGACAACCCCCCACCAGGATCGATCGTGACGGGTTGCAGGTCGTCGCCGCCCACTCCCAGCAACAGCGGCAGGGCGTGTCTTGAGCCGGTCGCCGTTTCCGCAGCGGCAACGCCTGCGGCTCCAGCAGGACGGCAGACGAGCTGCGTCAGGGAGATCGTGCGAGGCAGCGGTTCGATCTGAAGCGGCCGCAGCCGTCGGGACGACCGGCCGGGTTCACCGGGGTCCCTCAGGCAGCGGTCGGCCACCTGGTGCAACAGCCGCACCTGCGCGCGACCGGATCCGTCGACGGCGCACCGTTCCTCGCCGATCACATCCAGTGCCTCCTCGCCCGACGTTGACCTCTCGGGGCTCTTGGGGTCGTCCGCCGGTGACCTGTCCGGCAGCACGGCGATCTGCAGCTCGGCCCCGTCGCCGACCCGCAGCGCCCGCCCCGGCGGTAGTCGCCCAGGGACGGAGGCGGCAGGAAGCCCCGCGAGCAACAGGTCTCCCTCGTCGGCCATGCGCAGGCAGAACCGTTGCGGGACCAGGGAAGCCGTGCGCGACAGCAGGACCGAGCGCCCGCCGGTGAGGACGACCCGCAGACCGACGGAAGGGCCCTCGCGCAGCAACTGGTGCATCGCCTCCACCGGACGGCCGGCGTCGACCTCGTCGTAGGTCTCGGTGAACGCGTCCCAGTCGTCGACCATGATGACGAGGTAGGGCAGGGGCTCGGCGCCCGACGCCATCGCGTCCTCGCGCTGCTCGGCCAGTGAGGAGTAGCCGTGCTCGGCCCAGGCGCTCTGCCGCTGGGCGACCTCCTCGAGCAGCCGCTGCAGCAACCGTGATCCACGCGCCGGCTCGTCTCGCGCCACGACGACCCCGGCGTGGGGCAGCCGCGCCACCGCCCGCAAACCACCCGACCCGTCGAAGGCGTGCAGGTGCACCTCCACCGCAGTGCGCCGCTGCGCGATCGAGGCGGCAAGGGTCCGCAAAGCGGTGGTGCGTCCGCTGCGGGCCGAGCCCGCGAAGGCCAGGTGCCCGTCCTGTTCGAGGTCCCAGACCAGCGTTTCCTGGCGTTGCTCGTCGGGGAGGTCGGCCACGGCATACGGGATGCTCCACGTGGCAGAGCCGGTATGCCGTGGCAACGCGACGCTGTCGCGGAGCGGCGGCAGCCACGGGGAGGCCATCGTCGGAACCCCAGCGGCAACAGCGGCCTTCGCGACCGCGTCCACGATGCGGCACAGGTCGGATGGCGCGTGCGCATCGTCGGGATCGCTGGTGTTCGCGGTGGTGGAGGTCGTCAGGGCCAGTGGTCGCACGGACACCGTCTGGGGTTCGTCGTGGAGCTCGTGGCCACCCACTCGAGCCGTCTGGAAGAGCCGCAGCGGCCCCGACCCGGTGCGCAGCAACGCCCTTCCCGGTGTGCGAGCGGAGATCGCGGCCGCCGCCGGGTCCTCCAGCACGTCGTCGGAGTCGGCCTTGTCCCTCACCCGCAGGGCGATGCGCAGGTTGACGTTGGCCTTGATGTCCGACGACACGATGCCTCCGGGGCGCTGGGTGGCCAGCACGAGGTGGACGCCGAGCGAGCGCCCCACCGCGGCGACCTTGACCAGGCCGTCGATGAAGTCGGGCAGGTCCTCGGCCAGCATCTTGAACTCGTCGATGACCAGGACGAGGCGGGGGACGAGAGGCGCGTCGGTCGGCCGGATGCGCTGGTGGTCCTCGAGGTCCTTGGCGCCGACTGCGCCGAGGACCCGCTCGCGCCGGCGCAGCTCCGCCTCGAGCGAGCGGAGGGCTCGCGCTGTGAGGTGGCCGTCCAGGTCGGTCACCATGCCGACCGTGTGTGGCAGGCGGGCGCAGTCCTTGAA
The DNA here is from genome assembly GCF_005222685.1 of Segeticoccus rhizosphaerae. NCBI lineage: Bacteria > Bacillati > Actinomycetota > Actinomycetes > Micrococcales > Intrasporangiaceae > Segeticoccus > Segeticoccus rhizosphaerae. The sequence goes on along the minus strand of NZ_SWMA01000028.1, from coordinate 26,282 downwards.
CGCGGATCCGCCCTTGTAGTCCACGAGCACGAACACCATCTCGTCCGGTCGGTTGGCCAGCGCGAGCGACGCGATCATGGTCTGGAGCAGCTCGGACTTGCCCGCCCCCGTGGTCCCGCCGACGAGGGCGTGCGGCCCGTCCCGGCGCAGGTCGACGATCTCCGGTGAGTCCGCGCCAGCCCCCAGGACGAAGGCGGTGCTCCGTGGCCGAGCGGACCAGTGGTCACGCACCTGTGCCGGGTCCGTGGCGTCGACGTCGAGGACCTCCAGCAGCCGGGCGACGTCGGGCGGCTGCGCCGTCGAGTCCTCCGGTGTGGCGTCGCGCAGCGCCGACAGGTGGCGGGCGAGCCGCTCGGCCCAACCCAGCCGCACGAGTCCCGGGGTGCAGCGCACCGGCGGCTCGGCGGCACACCGGTAGGGAGCGGTGAAGTCGGTGCCGGAGAGGTCGAGGGTGGCGCCGGTCTCGGCGGGCAGGCGTGGCACCTGGGTGTCCGCGCAGATCGTGTACACGCCGACCGACGGTCCCTCTCTGAGCAACCGCGCGACCCCCGCCTCGGAGCGCAGCCGCCGGGCCCCGTCCAGGACGAGCACGACCGACGGGCCCGCCCACATCGCCGCCGTTCCTCGACGCGCCGAGTCCAGCCGCTCGTCCAGCAGTGCGCCGAGCTCAGCCAGGAGGGTGGGCACCTGGCGGCCCGCATCGCCCAGCAGGCCGTAACCGGTGGCCCCGTCAGCTGCGGTCGCGTGGGGGAGCCAGACCAGCCAGTGCCAGTCGTCCACCACGGCGGGGTGCGCCACCGCCACCAGCACCACCACCCGCACGTCCCGCGGCGAGTGCCACCCGGCGACCTGCCCGACCAGCCCCCGCAGGCACGCTGCCGTCGCCGGTGCTGGTCCGGCGACGCCCAGCACGCCGACTTGCGGCAGCGACACCTCCAGCGGCACGTCGTCGAGCAGCGGGTGGTCCTCGCCCCCGTCGTGGTCGGTGACGGTGGTCACGGCAGGCAGCGTGGCGCTGCCCAGGCGCAGACGAAGGAAGTCGTTGTCGGAGGGTCGTCGGTGCCACAACCGGGCACCGGGCTCGCGTGCGGTGACCAGCAGCTCGGCCAGGTCCGGCGCAGCACGGTGCCGAAGCCTTCGCTCCTGCTCGAGTGCACCGGCCAGGTCCGTCCCGAACCGGGCCAAGTCCTCTGCGTGGCGCGCCCGCTGCCGCCGGTGGCGCAGCCGCCCACCTCGTCGGTCGCTGAGGTGGCTGCCGAGCATCATCACCGGACCCATCAGCCCGAACAGCAGCATCACCGCGCTGTCCATCACGTAGGCCAGCACCAGCGACAGCAGCAGGGGCAGCACCAGCGTGAGCACCGGCATACGACCGCTCTCCGGCGCCTCTGGCGGCGACGGCCGCGCCAGCCTGACCGGCGGCGTCGTGATCTGCTCGCGCGGCCCGCGGTTGACGCCGAGGTGGCCCCGGCCGTCCGGTTGCGTCGCGGCCGGGGGCACCCGCGGCACCCGCAGCACCACGGTGGAGCCGCCCAACCGGATCCGTTGTCCGGCCTCGACCCGGGCGGCGTTCCCTGAGGTGGCCCGCACGCCTGCCACAAAGGTGCCGTTGGTCGCACCACGGTCGAGCAGCTGTATGCCGTCGTGCCCCAGCTGCAGCTGCGCGTGCACCCTGGACAGGGACGGGTCGTGCAGCTGCAGCTCGCAGTCGGCGCTGCGACCCACGCGGGTGCGGCCGAGGGCCAGCGGCACGACCTGGCCGCTGTCGGGCCCCTCGACCACGTGCAGCTCGACGACCGTCCCAATGGGACGCTCCGTGGTCGACCCGGCATTCGTGAGGCACACGCCCTGGAGCAGGGGCGGCATGCCGAGTGTCGCATCGGGAGGGACAACGGAACCGGCCGCGTACCAGTCGGGCTCGGCGGCAAAGCCTTGGGGCAGGAGAGGAAGGAGCTCGCCCAGGGTGGCCCCCTCGGGCGCGGTGACGAGGAGATTCAGCGGATGACCGTCACCGCGCACGTCGACCACGGTCAACCTGAGCTCCATGACCGCGAGTATCGGGCGACGCGGCGCCACCGTGCCGAGCGGCTTGTGGATGACGGCGCGCGTCGCAAGGACACGGGGCGAGTTATCCACAGACGTTCAAGATTGCGTAAGGATCACTGCGGTTTCCTTTACTGTCGTGCAGCATCGACGCTTTGATCGGATCTGGTCAGGGGAACTGCGCCCCGGGGAGGCGGTCTGGGTGGACGCTGTCCGCACGGTGGAGCACGAGGTCCGCGAGCTGATCAGGCGACAGCGCCTCGACCCGGCGGACGACGCGGGCCTGCATGCGCTGGTGCGCGCTGCCGTGGCCGACTACGACGAGCGGTCCCTCCACGGCGGGCTGCCCGCCCTGCCCGACCTCGACGAGGCGGCTCGGACGGTCGTGCAGGCGGTCGCAGGCTTCGGGCCGCTGCAGCAGTACCTCGACGACCCCACGATCGAGGAGCTGTGGATCAACGAGCCGACCAAGGTCTTCGTCGCGAGGCAGGGCGTTGCCGAGCTCACGACCACGATCCTGACCGCCGAGCAGGTCCGTGACCTCGTGGAGCGGATGCTGAAGTCGTCGGGGCGCCGGGTCGACCTCAGCTCCCCGTTCGTCGACGCCACGCTGCCCGACGGGTCGCGCCTGCACGTCGTCATCCCCGACATCACCCGAGAGCACTGGCACGTCAACGTCCGCAAATTTGTCGTACGGGCGGACCACCTCGACGACCTGGTGCGGCTGGGAACGCTGACCGAGCAGGCCGCCGCCTTCCTTGCTGCCGCGGTCGCCAGCGGTCTGAACATCCTGGTCTCTGGCGGCACGCAATCAGGGAAGACGACGCTTCTGAACTGCCTGGCGTCGGCTATCCCCTCCACCGAGCGGGTGGTCACCTGCGAGGAGGTCTTCGAGCTCAAGCCACCGCTACGCGACGTGGCGGCGATGCAGTGCCGACAGCCGAGCCTGGAGGGCACCGGCGAGGTGCCGTTGCGGCGGCTGGTCAAGGAGGCGCTGCGGATGCGGCCCTCGCGCATCATCGTCGGCGAGGTCCGGCAGGCCGAGTGCCTCGACCTGCTGATCGCCCTCAACAGTGGCCTCCCCGGGATGTGCACCATCCACGCCAACAGCGCCCGCGAGGCCGTCGTCAAGATGTGCACCCTGCCGCTACTGGCAGGAGAAAACGTGAGCAGCCGTTTCGTGGTGCCGACGGTCGCCAGCGCCGTCGACCTCGTGGTGCACGTGGGGCTGGAACGGGATGGGCGCCGCAGGGTGCGCGAGATCGTCGCCGTGCCGGGGCGGGCCGAACGTGACGTGGTCGAGGTGGCCGAGCTGTTCGTGAGCCGGGAGGGCGCACTCGAGCGTGGCGACGGGTTCCCGCCCCACGAGGACCGGTTCGCGCAGGCGGGCTTCGACGTCACTGACCTGCTGGGGCGGTCCTGATGACGGGGAGCGCGCTCGGACTGCTCCTCGGCGTGGGCCTCTTCTGCATCTGGTGGTCCTGCTGGCCCCGGCCCGCCACGCGTCCGCGTCGCCGCCCGGGCCGGATCGTCCGCATCGGCGACGAGATCGCGCAGGCGGGCTTGGTCGGCCTGACGCCGCCGCAGCTGCTCGTGGGCTGTGTCGTGTGCGGCGGCGTCGTCTTCGTCGCCCTCGCCGCGCTCCTCGGGGTGCTGCCCGTCGCCGCGTGCTTCGCCGCCATCGCCGGGTATGCCCCGCTGGGCTACCTGCGCATGCGGGCCCGCAAGCGCAGGGCCGTGCTCCGCGAGCTGTGGCCCGACGTGGTGGACCACGTCGTCTCCGCGGTCAGGGCCGGTATGGCGCTCCCCGAGTCGCTCTCGCAGCTCGCCGTCCGCGGGCCGGTGGAGCTGCGTCCGGCGTTCGCGTCGTTCGCCGAGGACTACCGTGCCTCCGGCCGGTTCCAGGAGTGCCTCGACCGGCTCAAGCAGCGTCTCGGGGACCCGGTGGCCGACCGGATCATCGAGGCGTTGCGCGTGGCCCGTGACGTGGGAGGCAGCGACCTCGGGCGGTTGCTGCGCACCCTGTCGACCTTCCTGCGTGAGGACGCGCGGGTGCGTGCCGAGCTCGAGGCGCGCCAGAGCTGGACGGTCAATGCCGCCCGCCTCGCCCTGGCCGCGCCATGGATCGTCTTGGCACTGCTGGCAACCCGGAGTGAGTCCATCGAGGCCTACTCGCGGCCGGCGGGTGTCGTGATCTTGGTGGTCGGCGCCGTCCTGTCGGTCGTGGCCTACCAGGTCATGCGCCGGATCGGCCGTCTGCCGCAGGAGGCGAGGGTCCTGCGATGACGACGATGATGACGATGTTGGTGACGCCACGCACCGTCCTGCTGTCGGGCGCTGCGGAAGAGCCGGTCTGGTCCTGGGCCGGTGCCTTGCTCGGTGGCGTGGTGGCCCTGGGCGCGGTCCTCGTCGTCGCCGGTGTGCCCTGGCGGCGGGGCCCCGACCTCGAGGCGCGCCTCGCGCCCTACGTGAGTGATGCGCCGCGCCCCTCGCGGCTCCTCTTCGGGGCCGAGCACGGCTCGGGCACCCTCACCCGCCGTGCCCTGCACGCAGGTGCGGTCCGCCTCGGCCACCTCCTGGAGCGGGTGCTGGGCGGGTCTGCGTCGGTTCGGCGCAGGCTGGAGCGCGCGGCGGCACCGCTCGACGTCGAGGGCTTCCGGGCGGAGCAGGCGGTCTGGGGTGCGCTGTCCGGCGCGCTCGGCGTGTTGTTGGCGTCTGCGTTGTGGGTGCGCACGAGCGCCTCCCTGCCGGTCATGGTCGTTGTCGTGGTCGGAGCAGTCGCTCTCGGGGTGGTGGCCCGCGACCAGGCGCTGAGCCGGTCCGTGACGCGGCGCGAACACCGCATCAACAGCGAGTTCCCCGCCATCGCAGAGCTGTTGGCCCTGTCCGTCACGGCTGGAGAAGGCGCCGGGCCGGCGCTCGAGCGGGTAGCCCGGTTGTCGTCGGGTGAGCTCTCGAGCGAGCTCGAACGGTGCCTCGCGGACGCGCGTGCCGGAGCGAGTCTGCCGGTCGCGTTGCAGGGCCTGGCCGACCGCGCCGGCCTGCCCAGTCTGCGGCGGTTCGTCGACGGCATCGTCGTCGCCGTGGAGCGGGGGACACCCCTGGCCGAGGTGCTGCGTGCCCAGGCCCAGGACGCCCGCGAGGCGGGCCGCCAGTCGATCATCGAGGAGGGCGGCAAGAAGGAGATCCTCATGATGGTCCCCGTCGTCTTCCTGGTGCTGCCCGTCACCGTGCTCTTTGCCGTCTACCCGGGCTTCAGCATGCTGAGGCTCGCCCTGTGACCTTTCCCTGACCCTGGCACGAAGAATCGAGGAAGACGCATGACCACCTTGACCCGGACCCGTGATCGCCTGCTGCGTGCGACCTTCTCGGGGCGACACCGCCTCCGCGAGATGGCCGAACGACCTGACCGCGGCGATGTGCCGGGTTGGGTGCTCGTCACCTTGATGACCGCTGGGCTCGTGACGATGCTCTGGGCGTTGGCCGGACCCATGCTCGCCGACATCGTCCGCAACGCCCTCAGCTCGGTCAAGGGGCCGTGAGGACCGCTGTCCTGTCCCGAGGCCGCCACCAGGAGCGTGGTTCGGCCGTCTCGGAGTTTGCAATGGTGGCCGGCCTGCTCAGTCTCCTGTTCGTGGCCGCCCTGCAGCTCGGTCTGGCGTTGCACGTGCGCAACACGCTGATCGCGGACGCGGCTGAGGGCGCGCGTCGCGGAGCTCGGGCCGACAGCACCCCGGCCGAGGGTGCGGCTCGGGCCCGCGAGCTGATCCGGGCGGGTCTCGCCGACAGCTATGCATCCGACGTCACGGCTGGGCGCCGGGTCGTCGACGGTATGACGGTCGTCGAGGTGGAGATCCGCGCGCCCCTGCCGCTGGTGGGGACGTTCGGCCCGGGCGGAGGGCTGACCGTGCACGGCCATGCCCTCGTCGAGCAGCAGTGACAACGTTCGTCGGCGCCCGATGGCGCAGGCTGCTTTGCCAGCGTCGGGATGCCGGCAGCGTCGTGGTGGAGTTCATCGTCCTCGGCCTGATGATGAGCCTGCCCGTCTTCTACCTCGTCGTGACGCTGGCCCGGGTCCAGGCGGGCGCCTTCGCGGTGACCGCCGCGTCCCGGGAGGCCGGCCGCGCCTACGTCACCGCAGCCCACCAACACGCCGCCCCAGGACGTGCCGAGGCAGCCGCCGGGCTGGCCTTCGCCGACCAGGGCTTCGCCGATCGTGGACGGCTCGCGATCACCTGTGACAAGAGCCCGTGCCTGCAACCAGAGGGGCACGTCGAGGTGGTCGCCTCGCTCGAGGTGCCGCTGCCGCTGGTGCCCGACTTCCTCGGCGGTGTCCTGCCGACCAGCGTGTCCGTGTCGGCCGACCACGTCTCGACGGTCGACCGGTTCCGAGGCGGGTCATGACGCCTCGGATCACCTGCTGGTTCCGCGCCCGGGTCGGGTGGCTGGCCTCCGAGCCGGAACGCGGCCAGATCAGCGTCCTCATCATCGGCATGTGCGCCATCGCCCTCACCCTCGTGCTCGGGGGGATCGGCGTCACCGCCGCCCAGATCGCCCGCATCCACCTGATGGATGCCGCGGACGCGGCGGCTCTGGACGCCTCGGACGCGCTCGCCGAACGGCCCGCCTACCTCGGCGGAGTGTCGGACGGGGTCAGGATCAGTGATGCCTCGGTGCGTGAGGAGGCCGCATCGTCCTTGGCCGGCCAGCCGCTGCCGAAGGGCGTCTCGGCGTGGTCGCTCGCGCCGGGCACCGGCAGCCCAGACGGCAGGACTGCGGTGGTCCGGCTGCAGGGCCAGGCGACGATCCCGCTGCTGTCGCCGGTGCTGCGGGCTTTGGGCGGCGGCATCACGATCACCGTCGAGTCCCGCGCACGATCACAGATCGAGTGAGGCCACCGATCGGATCCAGGCGGCCGAATGGGCGGGCCGGGCGATGCGACGACCGTTGCGCCGGCTCGTGCGCGTCGGTCCACCCACCGGGAGGTGGCCGGAGATCGCGTAACCTCTCACCGTGGCCGTCGACTTTGCACAAGAGATCAAGGACCTACGCCAGACCATGGACCAGGTCCGTGAGGTGACCGACCTCGAGCACCTGCGTCAGCAGATCGCCGACCTGGAGAAGGCGTCCACTGCCCCCGACCTGTGGGACGACCAGGAGCACGCCCAGGAGGTCACCAGCAAGCTGTCACGGGCCAACGCCGAGCTGGAGCGCGTCACCGGCATGGACCAGCGGGTCGAGGACCTCGAGACGCTCGTCGAGATGGCCACCGAGGACGGCGGCGACGCCGAGACCCTGGCCGAAGCCCAGAACGAGCTGACCGCGTTGAAGAAGGCGGTCGGCGAGCTCGAGGTCCGCACCCTGCTGTCCGGCGAGTACGACCAGCGCGAGGCGGTCGTCACGATCCGCTCCGGGGCCGGCGGCGTGGACGCAGCGGACTTCGCCGAGATGCTCATGCGGATGTACCTGCGCTGGGCCGAGCGCCATGGTTACCCCACCTCGGTGCTGGACACGTCATACGCGGAGGAGGCCGGGCTGAAGTCGGCGACCTTCGAGGTCAAGGCGCCGTATGCGTTCGGCCACCTTTCGGTCGAGGCCGGCACCCACCGGCTGGTGCGCATCTCACCCTTCGACAACCAGGGGAGACGGCAGACGTCGTTCGCGGCGGTCGAGGTGGTCCCGCTGATCGAGCAGACCGACCACATCGAGATCCCCGACAACGAGATCAAGGTGGACGTGTTCCGTTCCTCGGGACCCGGTGGCCAGAGCGTCAACACGACCGACTCGGCAGTGCGTATGACGCACATCCCGACGGGCATCGTCGTGTCGATGCAGAACGAGAAGTCGCAGATCCAGAACCGCGCCGCCGCCCTGCGCGTCCTGCAGTCGCGGCTGCTGCTGCAGCGCAAGGCGGAGGAGGACGCAGCCCGCAAGGAGATGGCCGGCGACGTCAAGGCGAGCTGGGGGGACCAGATGCGCTCCTACGTGCTGCACCCCTACCAGATGGTCAAGGACCTGCGCACCGAGCACGAGGTCGGCAACACCAGCGCGGTCTTCGACGGGGAGATCGACGACTTCATCGAGTCGGGCATCCGCTGGAAGCTCGCCGCGAGCCGCGCCGAAGGCTGACCACGGGAGGACTGAGGCTGACTCGCCGCAACGCCGAGGGGCGAAGGTCCACGGGATCGCGGCGCGCCCGACGTACGCTCGACGGCGCAGCACCTGCCTGCCCCGACCTGACCCTCGCACGAGCGCGCCGGCCCACGGGCCGTCCTGCCCCCGAGCCTGCCAAAGGTGAGCGACCACCATGATCCTGTTCGACAACGTGACCAAGAAGTACTCGGTCAAGGACGCCCCGGCGCTCGACGGCGTTTCGGTCGAGATCGAGCGCGGCGAGTTCGTCTTCGTGGTCGGCACCTCGGGGTCCGGCAAGTCCACGATGATGCAGCTGATCATCCGCGAGCAGCTCGCCACGTCGGGGCAGGTCCTGGTCGCCGGTCGCGAGCTCTCCCGGCTCCCGACCCGCAAGGTCCCCGCGCTACGCCGCGAGATCGGCACGGTCTTCCAGGACTTCCGCCTGCTGCTCGGCAAGAACGTCTACCAGAACGTCGCCTTCGCCCTGCAGGTGCTCGGGAAGCCCCGCCACGCGATCAAGCAGCTCGTGCCGGAGACGCTCGAGCTGGTTGGGCTCGACGGCAAGGAGAAGCGGCTGCCGCACGAGCTCTCCGGTGGTGAGCAGCAGCGCGTGGCGATCGCCCGGGCCGTGGTCAACAAGCCGTCGATCCTGCTGGCCGACGAGCCGACCGGCAACCTCGACCCCGAGACCAGCGCCGACATCGTGCACGTGCTCGAACGGATCAATCGCACCGGCACGACCTTGGTGATGGCGACCCACGACACGAGCATCGTCGACAACTTCCGCCGCCGCGTGGTGGAGCTGCACAACGGCCGGCTCGTGCGCGACCAGGCACGTGGCGTCTACGCCCAGGCCGCAGACTGACGAGGGAAACTCATGCGACTCCAGTTCATGCTCAGCGAGATCTTCGGCGGCGTCCGCCGCAACAAGTCGATGGTGATCTCGGTCATCCTCGTCTCGATGGTCTCGCTGTTCTTCCTGGGCTCCGGCCTGCTCGCCCAGCGACAGGTCGACACAGCCAAGGGCTACTGGTACGACAAGATCCAGGTCTCGATCTTCTTGTGCACCAAGCAGTCCGACACACCGTCCTGCGCGACGGGCGCGGTCACGGACGGTCAGCGCGAGCAGCTGCGCTCCGAGCTCACCGACCTCGAGCCGCTGGTCAAGAAGGTCTACCACGAGACCTCGGCCCAGGCCTACGACCGGTTCAAGGAGCAGTTCCGCAACAGCCCGATCGTGGACAGCGTGCCCAAGGACTCGATCAACGAGAGCTTCCGGGTGCAGCTGTCCGACCCCACGAAGTATGACGTGGTCGCGAGCTCGTTCCAGGGCGCGCCGGGCGTGGAGAGCGTCGAGGACCAGCGCGGGCTGCTCGACAAGTTCTTCGCCTTCTTGAACATGCTGAGCCTGAGCGCCGTCGCGCTCGCCGCGGTCATGGTCGTCTGCTCGATCCTGCTGATCGTCACGACGATCCGGCAGACGGCGTTCAGCCGACGCCGGGAGACCAAGATCATGCGGTTGGTGGGCGCCTCGGCGTTCGTCATCCACCTGCCCTTCATCATCGAGACGATGCTGGCGACCGTCCTGGGGGCCGCCCTGTCCGTGGGCCTGCTCTGGACGATGGTCCACTACGGGATCTCCGGTTTCCTCACCGACAACCTGTCGGGTGCGTCGGGCGGACTGCTCAGCTTCATCGGCGTGGCAGACGTGTGGGCGATCGCGCCGTGGTTGTTCGGCGGTGCCGTGGTGCTCGCCGCCATGACGTCCTGGCTCACCCTGCGGCGCTACCTGCGGGTCTGACCCGGCATGTCCGACGTTTCCCGTGACGTCCCCCACCTCGGCTGTTACTGGTGGTACCAATGGTGCTCATGAGTTCGCCGCCCCGATCTGCCCTGCCCGGCGGGAACCGCTGGCGGGCCGCCGCGATCGGTGTCCTGACCGCATCGCTCCTGGCCACGACGGTGGCCCCAGCGGCGGCCGGCTCGAACGACCCGCGAGAGCGCAAGCACCAGGTCGACCGCAAGATCACCCAGCAGAAGCATGATCTGGATGAGACGTCCTCGGCCCTGACCAAGGCGTATGCCGACCTGCGCCGGACCAAGGGCGAGGTCGCCACCGCACGCAAGAAGCTGACCCGCGCCGAGGCCGCCGTGCGAGCCGCCGACGAGAAGAACCGGGAGACGGGCCGACGGCTGGAGGTCGCCCAGGCCGACGAGGCCAAGGCCACCGAGGCGCTCGAGCAGACCGCCGCGGACCGCAGGCAGACGCAGGCCGTGGTCGGCGACATCGCCAGGCACACCTACCAACGAGGTGGCCTGGGGTCGCTGTCGCTCACCCTTCAGGCGCTGACCGGTGGATCCGACCCGGTGGCCCGGATGTCGCTCGCCAACACCGTGCTGCGTTACCAGAAGAACACGCTGCACCGGCTCTCGACGGAGGGCGCCGAGCGGCGTGCCCAGGAGAGCCACCTGTCCGCCGTGCGCCGTGAGGTCGCCCACCTCAAGGCCAAGGCCGAGGCCGGCCTGCTCGCCGCCAAGCAGGCCCGGGGCGAGGCCGAGCGCGCCAAGCGGGCCGTGGAGCGGACCCTCGCCAAACAGCGTTCCCGGGCCCGCGCGTTCGAGGCCCAGAAGAAGCGAGAGCGCGCACAACTGAAGTCGATGCAGCGTCAGTCGCACAAGCTCGAGCAGATCCTCAAGGCCCGGGCCGAGGCCGCTCGCGAGCGAGCCGCCAAACGCCGGGCCGCCAAGGCCCGCGCGGTGGCACGAGCTCGAGCTGCGCACTCACGCACGAGCACCTCCAGGAGCGTCAACCCCGCCCCGCGCCGCGGCGGATTCCTCAGCTACCCCCTGAACGCACCGACCTCGTCCCCGTTCGGCTACCGCTTCCACCCGATCCTGCACATCATGCTGCTCCACGCAGGGCAGGACTTCGCCGCCGCCTGTGGCACGCCGGTGCACGCGGCAGCCAGCGGCACGGTCATCGACGCGGGCTGGCGCGGTCCTTCCGGACAGCGGGTCACCGTGGACCACGGCCTCGTCCGGGGTGTCGACCTGGCCAGCGCCTACTACCACCTGAGCAGGATCGTGGTCTACAGCGGCCACGTCCAGCGCGGCCAGCTGCTCGGCTACTCCGGCACCACCGGCCGCTCGACAGGCTGCCACCTGCACTTCGAAACCCGCGAGAACGGCGTCCCGGTCGACCCGATGAAGTGGCTGTAATTTTGGCCGCGGCTCCTCGGCGGCACAGTCCCTTCGCTCCCTTCTCGCCGCTGGTCGTCGCTGCGGAATCGTCGCCGCGCGTCGTCGATCGTCGTCGCGGCGGCACCAAATCCGGTGGACGCAGCAGGTACCGTTACCGCTGAGGTGAGCACACGGCATACGGCCGAACGCACCACCGCGGAACCCACCGGGCGCCACGGAGGTCTCACCGCAGATTCCCGGACGACACGAAGGGGGCCACGGTGGCCAAGGAGCGCGGGCGCAAGCTCATCGCGAGCAACCGCAAGGCTCGCCACGACTACTTCATCGAGGACACGTTCGAGGCCGGCCTGGTGCTGATGGGCACCGAGGTGAAGTCGCTGCGGATGGGCCGTGCGTCGCTCATCGACGGCTACGCCACCGAGCGCGACGGCGAGCTGTGGCTGGAGGGTGTCCACATCCCCGAGTACCTCCAGGGCAACTGGACCAACCACACGGCGCGCCGCCGGCGCAAGCTGCTGCTGCACCGCGACGAGATAGCCAAGCTGATCAGCAAGAGCCGCGACTCCGGGCACACCATCGTGCCGTTGTCGCTCTACTTCAAGGACGGCCGGGCCAAGGTCGAGCTCGCGCTGGCCAAGGGCAAGAAGCACTACGACAAGCGACAGGCGTTGCGCGAGCGGCAGGACCACCGCGAAGCGGAGCGCGCCATGACGCACCGGACGGAGCGGTGACCGCGGTGCCGTTGCGGGGGGCACCGGGGGTGCGGCGCGCCCTGTTGGCCGTCGTTGCCGCGCTGGCTCTGATGGTCGGGCTGCCGGCCGGGTCGGCTCACGCCGCAGGACCGGGAGAGCGGATCCTGTCGTTCGACGCGCACTACCAGGTCAATGCCGACGGCTCGATGGACGTCACCGAGACGCTGAAGTGGCAGTTCGGCCCCGGGACGCACCACGGAATCAAGCGCTACATCATCACCCGGCAGGGCTACCAGAACGAGCAGGCTCGGTTCCGCACCTACCGGCTGAGCGACGAGAGTGCCTCCAGCCCGACCGGCGCGCCCAGCGACATCACGACGTCCGAGTCCGGCGCCCACACCATCCTGCGCATCGGAGACCCCGACCGGACCGTCGACGGCACCCAGACGTATGTCGTGAAGTACCACCTCGCGCACGTCGTCAACCACATCACCGACGCTGGCGACCACGTCGAGCTCTTCTGGAACGTCACCGGCAACGAGACGAGCATCCCCACCGACCAGGTCTCGGTCACCGTGCACGGACCCGGTGCGGTCAGCAAGGCCGCCTGCTACTACGGCGAGCGGGGGAGCGCCGACAAGTGCCAAGCCAGTGCCGGTCAGCAGGCGACCTTCTCGGCACAAGGGCTCGGCGCCTACGACGGCGTCACCATCGTGGCCGCCATGCCGACGAAGGCCTTTACCGACACCGCGCCCGAGCTCGTCGAGGGCAACTCCGACACGCTCGCCCCGGTGCCGTTCGGCGACATGTCGAAGGGCACGGCGCGAGCGCTGACCCTGCTGGGCGGCGGGGCGGGAGTCCTCATCCCCGCCCTGGCGGCGGCGCTCATGGGGGTGCTGGTCTGGCGGCGCGGTCGCGACGAGCAGTTCGCCGGCCTCACCCCCGGGCTGGTGCCCGTCAAGGGCGAGACCGCCCCGGTGGTGCGTGGGTCAGCCCCCACGGTGGCGGTCCAGTTCCAGCCGCCGCCGGGCGTGCGGGCCGGCCTGCTGGGCACGATCATCGACGAGGAGGCGGGCACGATCGACGTGAGCGCCACGGTGATCGACCTCGCGGTGCGCGGATTCCTGCAGATCGAGGAGATCAAGTCCGGTGGCCTCGGTGCGCTGGTGGGCCGGACCGACTGGAAGCTCACCCGGTTGCAGCCGCCTCCCGGGGAGGATCTGCTGCCCTATGAGTCGACCGTGCTCGAGGGGCTCTTCAAGGACCAGAACCCGGTCAACCTGTCCGACCTCAAGAACGAGTTCCACACGACGCTCGACTCGGCGAAGACGCAGCTCTATGACGAGACCGTGCGCCGTGGTTGGTTCCGTAGGTCGCCGGACGCGCAACGCCGTGGGTGGATGATGCTCGGTTCGGCGATCCTCATCGCCGGGGTGGCGTGCTTGTTCTACTGGGGTTTCAAGAGCGGTGGCCTCGATGACCGCGGCGGCATCAGCCTCGGCGTGCCGTCGGGCGTGATCCTCGGCCTCGGACTCATCCTGGCCGGTTTCATCATCAGGCTGCTCGGCAAGCGGATGGCCTCACGCACCGCCGTCGGCAGCGCGATCCTCGCGCAGTCGGAGGGCTTCCGGCAGTACCTCGTCACGGCTGAGGCCAACCAGATCCGGTTCGAGGAGGCGCAGGACATCTTCAGCCGTTACCTGCCCTTCGCCATCGTCTTCGGGGTGGCCGATCGGTGGGCCAAGGTCTTCGGCGACGTCGCGGAGGCCGCCGCCGACGCGGGGCATCCACTGATGATGCCGGCGTGGTACGTCTTCGCCGGCAACCCCAACTTCGGCGGTTTCGCTGGTATCGCCCAGGGCGTCGACAGCTTCTCCTCCATGGCGAGCGGCACCTTCACGAGCACGCCCGGCTCCTCCGGAGGCAGCGGATTCTCCGGTGGCGGGGGCTTCTCCGGTGGTGGCGGAGGAGGCGGCGGCTCGAGCTCCTGGTGAGGTCGCCTTCAGCAGGCTCGTGGTGGGGCCGGGCTCAGCCGGTCGGCGTGACGACGAGCAGTAGGTCTCCGCCCTCCACCTGTTGCTGGCCGGTGATGGCGAGTCGCTGGATGGTGCCGGCGACGGGGGTGGTGATCGCGGCTTCCATCTTCATCGCCTCGATGGTGGCGACCGAGGCGCCGGCCTCGACCGTGTCGCCCTGGGCGACCGAGAGGGAGACGACGCCACCGAACGGGGCGGCGATCTGGCCGGGCGCGGTGGGGTCGGCTCGTTCGGTGGGCACCGCGTCGACGGCGATGGACTCGTCGCGCACCTGCACCGGTCGCAGCTGTCCGCCGACCGTGCACATGACGGTGCGCATTCCCCGCTGGTCGGGCTCGCTGATCGACTGCACCCCGACCAGCAGGCGCTTGCCCGGTTCGAGGTCGACCGCGTGCTCGGCTCCGACAGTCAGCCCGTGCAGGAAGTCGCGGGTGCTGACCACGGACAGGTCGGAGTACTGCTCGCGGGACTGGACGAACGCTGCGGCCGGGCCGGGGAAGAGCAGCCGGTTCAGGGTGGGGCGGGGGTCACGGGCCAGGGCGTCCCGGTCGTCGGGGCCGAGGTGGGCGATGACGGGTTTGGTGGTGCGGCCCTGGAGCGCCTTGGTGCGGAACGGCTCCGGCCAGCCTCCCGGGGGGTCGCCGAGGTCGCCGCGCAGGAAGCCGATGACCGAGTCGGGGATGTCGTACTTGGTCGGGTCGGCCTCGAAGTCGGAGGGGTCGGCGCCGGCGCCGACCAGGGCGAGGGCCAGGTCTCCGACCACCTTGGAGCTGGGGGTCACCTTGACGAGGTTGCCCAGGATGCGGTTGGCGGCGGCATACATGTCCTCGATGGCCTCGAAGCGGTCGCCGAGCCCGAGCGCGATCGCCTGCTGGCGCAGGTTGGACAGCTGGCCGCCGGGGATCTCGTGGGTGTAGACGCGGCCGGTGGGGGAGGCCAGGCCGGACTCGAACGGCCGGTAGAGCGCCCGCACGGCCTCCCAGTAGGGCTCGAGGTCGCAGACCGCCTGCAGGTCCAGGCCGGTGGCGCGGTCGGTGTTGTCGGTGGCGGCGACCAGCGCCGACATCGACGGCTGGCTGGTGGTGCCGGACATCGGTGCGCTGGCGACGTCGACCGCGTCCACGCCGGCTTCGAGCGCGGCCAGCAGGGTGGCGAGCTGGCCGCCGGGGGTGTCGTGGGTGTGCAGGTGGACCGGCAGGTCGAACCGGTCTCGCAGCGCGGTGACCAGGGTGTGGGCCGCGGGCGCGCGCAGCAGGCCGGCCATGTCCTTGATCGCCAGCACGTGTGCGCCGGCCTTGACGATGCGTTCGGCCAGCGCGAGGTAGTAGTCGAGGGTGTAGAGCTGTTCGGCGGGGCTGGCCAGGTCGCCGGTGTAGCACAGGGCGACCTCGGCCACCGCGGTGCCGGTCTCGCGCACCGCCGCGATGGCCGGCTGCATCTGGTCGATGTCGTTGAGGGCGTCGAAGATCCGGAAGATGTCGACGCCGGTGCGGGCCGCCTCGTGGACGAAGGCGTCGGTGACTTCCGTCGGGTAGGGCGTGTAGCCCACCGTGTTGCGCCCGCGCAGCAGCATCTGCAGCGGGACGTTCGGCATCGCCTCGCGCAGCGCCGCCAGGCGCTCCCACGGGTCCTCGGCCAGGAAGCGCAGCGCCACGTCGTAGGTCGCTCCTCCCCAGGCCTCGACACTGAGCAGCTGCGGGGTCATCCGGGCCACGTGGCCGGCGACGTGCACCAGGTCGCGGGTGCGCACCCGGGTGGCCAGCAGGGACTGGTGCGCGTCGCGGAACGTCGTCTCGGTGACCGCCAGCGCCGTCCGGGCGCGCAGCTGCCGGGCGAACTGCTCGGGTCCGACCCGCAGCAGCAGCTCACGCGAACCGGGCGGCGGTGGGGCGTCCAGGTCGGTCGCGGGCAGCTTGGTGACGGGCGCGACCGAGTCGGGCGCCGGGCCGTACGGCTGGTTGACGGTGACGTGCGCGAGGTAGGTCAGCAGGCGGGTGCCGCGGTCGGCGGGCACCCGCGCGTCCAGCAGGTGGGGGCGCTGCTCGATGAACGAGGTGGACAGCCGGCCGGCGAGGAAGTCGGGCTCGTCCAGGAGGGACTGCAGGAAGGGGATGTTGGTCGAGACGCCGCGAATCCTGAACTCGGCCAGGGCTCGTCGCGCGCGTCGCACCGCGGTGGCGAAGTCGCGGCCGCGGCAGGTCAGCTTGACCAGCATCGAGTCGAAGTGCGCGCCGATCTCGGCGCCGACGAAAACGGTGCCGCCGTCGAGGCGCACGCCGGCGCCGCCGGCCGAACGGTAGACGCTGATGTGTCCGGTGTCGGGGCGGAACCCGTTGGCCGGGTCCTCGGTCGTGATCCGGCACTGCAGCGCCGCGCCCCGCAGCCGGATCCGGTCCTGCGTCAGGCCCAGGTCGGCCAGCGACGAACCGGACGCGATCTGCATCTGCGCGCTGACCAGGTCGACATCGGTGACCTCCTCGGTGACCGTGTGCTCCACCTGGATCCGCGGGTTCATCTCGATGAAAACGTAGCGGCCGTCCGGCGACAGGAGGAACTCGACGGTGCCGGCGTTGACGTAGCCGATCTGACCGGCGAAGGCCAGCGCGTCCGCACACATCTGCTCGCGCAACGCCGGATCGAGACCCGGCGCCGGCGCGATCTCGACCACCTTCTGGTGGCGGCGCTGCACCGAGCAGTCCCGCTCGAACAGGTGGACCGCGTGGCCGTCGCCGTCCGCCAGCACCTGCACCTCGATGTGCCGGGGCTCGACCACCGCCTCCTCCAGGAAGACCGTGGCGTCACCGAACGCCGACTCGGCCTCACGCATCGCCGCCTCCAGCGACTCCCGCAACGCCTCGGCGCGCTCGACCCGGCGCATCCCGCGCCCGCCACCGCCCGCAACAGCCTTCACGAAAAGCGGGTAGCCCAAACCGTCCGCCGCCTCGACCAGCCCGTCGATGTCATCGCTCGGAGCCACGCTGCGCAGCGTGGGCAGCCTCGCCCGCCTCGCGGCCTCGATGGCATGCGCCTTGTTGCCGGTCAGGTGCAACACCTCCGCCGGCGGACCGACGAACGCGATACCCGCGGCGGCACACGCCTCGGCCAGGTCCGGGTTCTCCGACAGGAAGCCGTAACCCGGGTAGACCGCGTCCGCGCCCGACTCCACAGCCACCCGCACGATCTCGGACGGGTCCAGGTAGGCGCGCACCGGACGACCCGGTTCACCGATCTCATACGCCTCGTCCGCCTTGAGCCGGTGCTCGCTGTTGCGGTCCTCATACGGAAAAACCGCCACCGTCTGCGCGCCCAGCTCCGTCGCGGCACGGAACGCACGGACAGCAATCTCACCACGGTTGGCAACCAAGACCTTGCGAAACACGAGCAGCCTCCGGTGTTCGGGGTCGTATGCCGCGAGCGTAGCGAGCCGGGCAAGTTCCCCAAGCCGTCCAACCACCATGCGAAACGCCGGTGCAGGACGCGGTTCGCGACGAGTGGCACACCCCGCGACGAGTGGCACACCCCGCGACGAGCGGCACACCCCGCGGCGAACGGCACACGTAGAGCTGTGCTGTTCGTCGGCAACTGTGCCGCTCGTCCCCAGGGGGCCTTCAGTCGACGCTCCCGGGAGCGACTGCTCACATCGTCCGTCGACACCACGCGGTGCCGCCGAGACGGCGGTGCCGGGCCGGTTCCCCCGAGGGACCGGCCCGGCACCAGCGAGGACGGTCAGCCGACGGGCGCGGGCTCCAGCTCCTCGCGGGCGGCGAGGGTCTGGTGCCGCACGGTCAGGCCGACGAAGATCAGCAGCGCTGCGAAGAGGATCATCCCGGCAGCGACCATGAAGCCCTGGGTCGAGGCGTAGGTCTGCGCCTGCAGCGCGATCTGGTGTTGCGCCGCGGCCAGCTGGTTGCTGGTCGGCGTGCCGCCGGCCGGCACGTGGGCCTGCGCGGCGGTGGCCAGCTCGGCGGCCTTGTCCTTGAAGGCGCTCGTGAAGACGGTGGTCAGCGCGGCGAGTCCGATCGCGCCGCCGATCTGCTGCATCGTGTTGAGCGCCGCCGAGGCTGCCCCGGAGTCTTCGTCCTTCACGCCGGCCACCGCGGTCAGGGTCATCGGCACGAAGGTGAGGCCGAGACCGAAGGAGAGCACCACGACCCACGGCAGCAGCCCGGTGACGTAGCTGCTGCCCGTCGTCAGGTGGGTGAAGCCCCACATGCCGACGGTTGCGAGCAGGGCTCCGGGTCCCGAGATCCACCGCGGGTCGACTCGGCTGGCCAGGCTCGACGCCAACGCGGCGGCGGCCACCATGCCGAAGCTGAACGGCAGGAAGGCGAAACCGGACTTCAGCGGCGAGTAGCCCAGGACCTGCTGGATGAACAGGCCGAGGAAGTAGAACATCGCGAAGAGGCCCGCGCCCACAAACAGCATCGCCAGCAGGCTCACGCCACGGGTGCGGTCGGTGAGGATGCGGATCGGCAGCAGCGCGTGCGGGTTCGAACGCTCCAGGAACACGAAGACCGTCAACAGGATGGCACCGGCGAGCAACGAACCGATGGTGACGGGGTCGCTCCACCCGGCGGGGGTGGCGGCGTGGGTGAGCCCGTAGACGATGCCGACCAGGCCGGCGGTGCCGGTGAGGGCGCCGCGCAGGTCGAATCTTCCTTCGTGGCGGTCGGACTCGGCCAGGTAGCGCGGTGCGAGGAAGGCCACGAAAAGGCCCACCGGTACGTTGACGAAGAAGGTGAGCCGCCAGTCGAGCTCGGTCAGTGCCCCGCCCAGGATGAGGCCGACGGCAGCGCCGGCTCCGGACATCGCGGCATACACGCCCATCGCGCGGTTGCGTTCCTTGCCCGCGGGGAAGGTGGTGGTGATCAGGGCGAGGGCGGCGGGCGACGCGATCGCGGCTCCGGCGCCCTGCACGACGCGGGAGGCCAGCAGCATCGTCTCGTTGACGGCGAGCCCGCCCACCAGCGAGGCGCCGGCGAACAGCAGCACGCCGACGACGAACATCCGCCGTCGGCCGAGGATGTCGCCGAGCCTGCCCCCGAGAAGCAGCAGGCTGCCCAGGGCGAGGGCGTAGGCGTTGACCACCCACGACAGGCCGCTCTGGCTGAACCCGAGCGCGGACTGGATGTGGGGGAGGGCGATGTTCACGATGGTGCCGTCGAGCACGATCATGAGCTGGGCGCCACCGATGACGGCGAGCGCGATGCCGAGACCACGCGGTTTGGCCGCGGGAGCCTCGGGGAGGTCCGCCGGAAGGGCGGTGACGGTGGACATGGGCGTGGCCAAGCCTTTCTGGTTCAAGGGGATTCAGAGTGCGCCGCGTGAGGAGCGCACCGGGTTCAGGGCGTGCGGTATGGCGGTCGGTCCGGCTGTGGGTGCACGGCGCCGGGGCCGCGGGCGGGTGGGGGAGAGGTGGGCGGCAGCGAGCTCAGTCGTCGCGCCGGGTGGCCCGACAGGCGGGCAGGACGATGGCGTCGACCAGGGAGGCGATGTCCTCCGGGGTCAGGTACTTCTTGAAGACGAACTCCTCGTGCGTGCACAAGGCGGGCAGCACCTTGGCCAGCTGCTCCAGGTCCGCGCCGGGGCCGACCTCGCCCCGGTCGCGAGCCCGTTCGAAGACCTCGAGAGCTTGCGCCATCTTCGGTCCGATGAACTGTTCGTGGAACGCCTTGAACAGCTCCGGGTCGCGATGCAGCGCCGGGATGATCGCGCCGATCAACGCTGAAAGGTCCTCGCTCAGACCGCCCGGGACACAGGCGAGTTCGAGCAGGTCGCCGCGCAGGGTCCCGGTGTCGGGCACCTCCGCGGCCTCGCTGCACCTGGTGGCCACGAGGGCGTCGATCACCATCTCGGACTTGGTGGGCCAGCGGCGATACAGCGTTGCCTTGCTGGCCCGGACCGCGCCGGCCACGGCATCGAACGTGAGCTTGTCGTATCCGGACTCGATCAGCTCGGCGAGCACCGCACGATGGATCTCGGCCTCGCGCTCGCCCTCGACGCGGGGCCGCGTGCGGGTGGTGGTCGTCATGGTGAGGTCCTTCGCCGGTGTCTTTCCCTGCTCGTCCGTCCGAGGCCGGACGCTGTCCGTGGATGGAACGAAACTGTTTCGTTTCATCCACAGTACGCCCAACGTATGGCGCCGTCCACTTGATTCCCGGGTGGCCGAAAAAACACTCACGGGGTCACCGAGTCCACGCTGGTGCGCATGGGGACCTCGCGGACCAGCAGGGCCGCCACCAGACCCAGTGCCGCGGCCGCCGCGCCGACCCAGAAGACGCCCTGGATCCCGTGCGTCACGGCAAGTTGCAGTGCGTCCTGGACCTGGGTCGGGAGCTGGGGCACGACGGAGGGCGGCAACTGTGCACCGCCGGATGCGAGGTGTTGCCCCTCTGCGCCGAGCGACGCCTCGAGGCTGTCCCGGAGGCGCGCGGTGTAGAGCGATCCCATGATGGCGGTGCCGATCGACATACCCATCGTCTGCAGGAACTTGTTGGCGCCCATCGCCGCTCCCATGACGCGCAGCCCGACGCTGTTCTGCGCGATCAGCTGGCTGGGCTGCATGAGCGAGCCGAGGCCGAGGCCGAGGACGGCCATCATCGCGCCGGTCGCCAAGGTGCCCGTGTCGACGTGGAGTTGGGTGAACAGCGCCATCCCGAGTGTCAGGCCGCTCGCTCCCACGAGGGCGAAGGCGCGAGACCGGCCGGTGCGGGTCATCAGCTGCCCGACCGAGAACGAGGCGACCATCAGGCCCAGCATCATCGGCAGCAGGAGCACGCCGCTGCTCGTGGCGGACTCGCCCTGCACCAGCTGTTGGAACTGCGGCAGGTAGGCCGCGGCGCCCAGCATGGCCATCCCGCCGAGGAAGGTCAGCGCCCCGGAGAGAGTGAAGTTGCGGCTGCGGAAGATCTCCAGCGGCAGGATCGGCTCGTCGGTGCGCCCCTCGTGCCAGACGAAGGTGAGCAGGCCCAGCACCGTGACGGCACCGAGGCCGATCAGCTGCCAGGAACCCCAGCCGTATCGCGTGCCGGCCCAGGTGGCGAAGAGCACCGCCGAGCTGGCCCAGACCGCGAGGAGGCCCGCGCCGGTCCAGTCGATCACCGGCCGTCCCCTCTCGGGTCGAGCAGGCAGGTGCAGCGTCGCGACCACGACAGCCATGGCGAGGAGGCCGATCGGCAGGTTGATGTAGAAGATCCAGTGCCAGGAGGCGTGGTCGGTGATCCAACCGCCGACGAGCGGACCGCCGATCATGGCGATCGGCATCACCGCGCTCACGGCGCCGGTGTAGCGCCCGCGCTCCCGGGGTGAGACCAGCTCGGCGATGACGGCGATCACGCCGACCATGAGACCGCCCGCGCCCACGCCCTGCAGGGCCCGGAACCCGATCAGCTCGAGCATCGACTGCGAGAGCCCGGTGAGGGCGGAGCCGGTGAGGAACAGCCCGATGGAGACGAGCAGCGCGGGCTTGCGGCCGAACAGGTCGCCCAGCTTGCCCCACATGAGGCTGGTCACGGCCATCGCGAGGGTGTAGCTGGTCAGGACCCAGGACAGGTGGTCGAGCCCGCCGAGGTCGCCGACGATCGTGGGCAGGGCAGGGCCGACCACCGTGTTGTCGAGCATCGCGAGCAGGATGCACAGCAGCAGTCCGCTCATGATGATCCAGATCTCGCGGCTGCTGCGCGCGGGTGGAAGAGCGGTCGTGGGGCGCACCCTGGTGTCGACCGGTGTGCCGCCCTGACGGGTGGTGTCTGTGCTCATGCTCGTACTCCTCGAACGGTGCTTACTAGCCGACCGGCAAGTTTCTTACTTGACGAACGGTAAGTCGACCCCTAGCCGGTCGTCAAGTAGAATTCCTCAGCAGATACTCAGGACCGATGTCGAGGAGGGACGGTCGATGGCAGCAGCAGGTCAGTCACCAGCCGAGTCGAGCGCGGGCGATGCGGGAGAGGTCGTGCAGCGAGGGACCCGGCAACGGATCCTCGAGGTCTCACTGCGGTTGTTCACCGACCAGGGCTACGACGGCACCTCGCTGCGCCAGATCGCCGAGGAGCTGGGGGTCACCAAGGCGGCGCTCTACTACCACTTCCGCACCAAGGAGGAGATCCTCCAGAGCCTGATGGCCACGCTCCAGGAGGAGCTGCGGGCGCTGGCCGACTGGGCCGACGAGCAGGAGCCGGGACCGTCCACGCGGGAGGAGCTGCTGCACCGGGCCGTCGCCCTGGCGCTCGGCCCGGTGAGTTCGGTGATGCAGATGGCCCAGCAGAACCAGGCCGCGTTGCGGGAGCTGGAGTCGGAGCGCGAGCACGAGGCGCCCCCGATCGAGCTGTTCCAGCGCATCATCGCGCCGCTCGTGCCGCCCGGTGCCGGCTACGAGGAGACGGTTCGGGCTCGGGCCGCACTGTTCAGCGTCGTCGCCGGCACCGTGCTCACCCGCGACCTCGGCGCCGACATCGACGTCGAGGAGCGCCGGGCCGTGGCGCTGCGCATCGCCCACGACGTGCTGGGCGCCGAGGACTGACGCGGCAGGGTCGTCGCAGTCCTTCGCACCCGCAGCCGCGCCGCTCGGCGCCGTTCAGAGCCGGACGAGCATCTTGCCGGTGTTCCCGCCGGCGAGCAGGTCGCGGAAGGCGTCCACCGCGTGCTCCAGGCCGTCGACGACCGTCTCCCGCCACACGATCCTGCCGTCAGCGAGCCACTGCCCGACCTCGGCCTGGAAGTGCGGTTGCAGGTCGTTGTGATCGCCGACCAGGAAGCCCCGCAACGTGATTCGCTTGCCCACGAGCATGAAGAGGTTGCGCGGGCCGGGCGGCGGCTCGGTGGCGTTGTAGCTCGAGATGGCCCCGCAGAGCGCAGCCCGACCGTGCGTTCGCAGGCTCGAGATCGCGGCCTCGAGGTGGTCACCGCCGACGTTGTCGAAGTAGACGTCGATGCCGTGCGGAGCTGCTTCGCGCAGGCCGTCCCGGATCGGCGAGGCCTTGTAGTCGATCGCCGCGTCGACGCCGAGCTCGTCGCGCAGCCAGCGCACCTTGTCCGGCCCACCGGCGCTGCCGATGATCCGGCTGGCGCCCTTGAGCCGCGCGATCTGCACCACGAGCGAGCCGACCGCGCCAGCCGCGCCAGAGACGAAGACGGCGTCTCCCTCGGTGAACTCGGCGACCCGCGTGAGCCCGACGTAGGCGGTCAGGCCCGGCATGCCGAGCACGCCGAGGTAGGACTGGGCAGGGGCCAGCTGCGTGTCGACCCGCCGGGTCTTCGCGGCGTCCAAGAGGGCATGGCTGCGCCAGCCGGACCCGTGCAGCACCGTGTCGCCGACCTCGAGCTCCTCGTCTGAGCCGTCCCGGGCCTCCCCCGAGACCCGTTCGACGACGCCGACCGCGCCACCGTCCATCGGCTCGTCCAGGGCGAACGGGGCGACATACGACTTCACGTCGTTCATCCGGCCCCTCATGTAGGGGTCGACCGACAGGAAGGTGTTGCGCACCAGGACCTGTCCCTCGCCCGGTGCAGGCAGGGTGCTCGTATCCAGCGAGAAGTCGTCGTCGGTCGGTATGCCGTGGGGTCGCCGGACCAGGTGCCAGGCCTGCGCTGTGGTCGTCATGCCCCCAGTGTGGCTGTCTGGACCACTCCACCGGCGCCAAGGTCCTTGTGCCACCGCGCGCCGCCAGGGCCGCGAAGGGCCGGCGTGGAATCTGTGGGCGGCGTGAAGCGTTGAGCAGGTAGGCTGGGAGACGCCGGCACGGCATACGCCCGAAGCTCCCGGTGATTGACAACTGCACAGCGTGACGTGTTGCACCCCCATGGGGGTGATCGGTTTCGACGTTGGTCGTCTAGTCAGGGGAAGCGGGTCGAGGATGCAAGGTCATCTCGTCAACGCTCCTTGCAAACCAATAGGTGCCAATTCCAAGCGCACCGACTTCGCCCTCGCCGCCTGAGCGAGCTCCGAAGTCCGTCAGCCTGAGTTTGCTATTGGCTCAGTTCCTGGCGTCAGCTAGATAGCTTGCTGCGTGGTCATGTCGTGGGGCCACGCGGGACTCTTACGCGACTGGGCCCGTCAGCGGACGTGTGCGCGCGAGCGCTGGGGCCGAGAAAATCCATAGCGCACTGCACCCGGAGAAGCCCTGGTTTCGCGTCAACGGACGCGGGTTCGATTCCCGCCACCTCCACCTCTGCATCACGTCGCACATCGAGTTGTCGCACGAAACCCCCAGTTTCCGCAGGTCATCGCGGGATCTGGGGGTTTCGTGTCAGGGGACACGAGTGGCCAGATATAGCCTTGTGTGGGCACCCGATTTGTCACAGGGTTGTCACAGGACACCGAGCTGTCGAGGAGTGGGTACCTTGCGCGCAAAAGAACCCAACCTGCCACGGGGCATTACCCTGCACCGGGGCCGCTACCGGGTCCGACTGCACCACGACGGCGCCACGCACGCACTGGGGGTCTATGACACGCTCACAGACGCACGTGCCGCCCTGGACATCGCCCGGGCCGACGCGGTCCGAGGCATCTTCGTGCCGCCTGCAGCGCGTCGGGCCGCCCGTAGGGCGCAGGAGCAGAAGGCCGAGGCAGAGTCGATCACGCTCAAGAAGTGGTCCGAGCTGTGGCTGGCGCAGCTGGAGGCCAATCCTGAGCGCTCCCGCGCGACGGTGCTGTCCTACAGGTCGGTTCTCAAGAACCACGTCTGGCCGGAGCTGGGCGACGTCCGGTTGGCGGAGCTGAGCACCCAGCGGGTGGCCGATCATCTGGGCCTCTTGGCAAGCCGCCCCAGCAAGCGGCACCCCCGAGCCAGGGTCAATGGTGTGACCCCGAACGTGGTGATCGTTCTCCGCTCCTGCATCAACGCCGCCGTCAAGGCGAAAGTCGGGGGCGTGGAGGCCTTCGAGTTCCCCTCCGCCCCCAAGCACCGTCGGGTTCGTCCCGAGGACGAGCGCGGAGACGTGGCTAGCCCCGAAGAGGTCAAAGCGATGACCGAGGCGATGCCAGAGCGCCTGCGCATCGCGCTGCCACTGGCCGCCTGGTGCGCCCTGAGGCTGGGTGAGGTCTTGGGATTGGAACGTCGGGACCTCGAGCACCTGGAGGACCCAGATAGGGCCGCCCTTCACGTCCGGCGCCAGTTCAACGTCAAGGCGAACACCATCACGCCGCCCAAGGCGGACAGCACCCGGACTATTGCCATCCCCGCCGCTCTGCTGCCTGCGCTGCGTCACCACCTGGACACCTACACCCCAGCTGCCCGAACGGCCCCGGTCCTTGTCGGCGCCACGGGACAGCGCATCTCCCAAACCACTTTGGACCGGCACTGGAGAGCGGCCCGAGAAGAGGCAGGAAGGGCCAGCTTCCGCTTCCACAACCTGCGGCACACCGGCCTCAGCAGGTATGCCGAGCAGGGCGCGACGCTGGCAGAACTTCTGCACCGCGGTGGGCACACCGACGTCACCGTCGCGCTCCGGTACCAGCACGCAACTGCCCAGCGGGACAGGGCGCTCACCGAGCGACTGAGCAAGGACATCGAGCTCTAGTTCCGTCGGAGGGTCGAACTCGACCATCGCCGTCTGTCCCCTTACCAGCATTGGGATTCGGAGGGGCGGCCCCGGATGCGAATGCTCCCGCGCGCATCGATGGCGTCGGCTCCAGGTCGTGTGCCGGGGTCTGTGGGGTCGGCGAGGGCCACTTCGAGGCGAGAATGAATCCCCACGTAGGGTGCGCAGCAACCTCACGTCCCACCTCTCCGTGAGTCGCGCCAATTGTGGGCGTAGCGCGGAATGGGGCGCTGCTACTCGACCGGTGGATCGTCGGCGCATTCGAAAATTCCGACGCGCGCACAGGGGCCGATCGTAGTCAGGCCAAGGCGTCGGAGCGGTAGAGCGTGCCGTTGCCTACCTTCGAGGTCGGTCGTGCAAGCGTGGGCCGACTGGTCGAGTCCCTTCACGTCCACCACCTCAAAACGGCCCCTGACCAGCGGAAACGCTGGTCAGGGGCCGTTATCATGGCCAGTGCGTGCGATCCACGTGCGATTATGACCCGGCTCTCGAGGGCGGATTCAAGCGGTGGGTGCAACACCGTGTGGATCTGACTGTTCCGACAGTAGTTGGTCGAGGGCTTCGGCGGGGGTGCGCCAGCCGAGGCGTTTGCGGGGCCGGTCGTTGAGCTCGGCGGCGACCATGTCCAGGTAGCCCG
>NZ_SWMA01000027.1:0-55312 GCF_005222685.1 Segeticoccus rhizosphaerae | reverse complement strand
CTGACCCAGCTTCGCACCCCCGAACCCCGCCGCCGCCCAGAGCCCGCCCGTTCACCCAACCCGATGAAACGGTGAGGCTAAACACCCGCCCATATCAGCGTTCAAATCCCTAAACGCTGCGGGTCGTCTCGCGAGGTGGGCTGGTGGCGATTCGTGAGGCTACCCTGAGATGGAAAGGCCACCATCGCGACGGGCGGGCGGATGAACGATGACAAGGCAGCCGTGCTGTCTCGACTCGCCCGCGCGGTCGCAAGCTCCGGCTCCGGTGATCCCTTGGCCGTCCGGTTGTGCCGGGCGTGTGTGGACATCGCTCACGCCGCGGGTGGGGCGATCACCTTCGGGTATGCCTCGGACGACCGGATGACCGTGTGCACCACCGGAGAGGTGGCGGCCCGGTTGGAGGATCTTGCGGAGGTCCTGGGCGAGGGCCCCGGGTGGGACGCCTACCGCAGTGGACAGGTGGTCAGCGGCGACGTGCAGGACGAGCGGTGGCCGGTATTTGGGGCGTCGGCCCGCCGCGAGATCGGAATGGTCTATCTCGATGCGTTACCGATGCGCCCCGGTGGACAATTGATGGGGGTCCTGACGTTGCACCGGCGGAGCGGCCGGTCCGGTGCAGGGGCTTTCGACGTGGAGATGGCTCAGTTTGTGGCCGACGCGGTGGGCGCCGCCCTGCTGCGCGAACCCGGTTGGGGCGACGACAAGGGCCCCGTCGGACCATGGGCGGCACGCTCGCGGGTGCATCAGGCGACCGGAATGGTCGTGGCCCAACTCGGTATCGGCGTCGAGGACGCGATGGCCCTGCTGCGGGCACATGCCTTCGCCCATGCGGCCAGTCTGGACGACATTGCAGCCCAGATCCTGTCGCGGCGGCTCAACTTCAGCATCACCGACACCACGACCCGGAACGAGGAACCATGAGCGCACGCACCGCCGCCCAGGCGCTCGGCGACGCCACCTCGGCGCTGGTCGCCGAGCACGACACGATCGACGTGCTGGCTCGCTTGATGCGCGACTGCCAGGAGGTGGTACCTGCCGATGCCGTGGGGTTGGTAGTGGCAACCGCTGGAGGTGAGCTGGAGCTGTTGGCTTCCACCTCGCACCAGACCGCAGAGCTGGAGATCTTCCAGGTCGCTCAGGACGACGGGCCCTGTGTCGAGTCATTCCAGACCGGCGCACTGGTCACCGCCTGCGGCAACGAGGCGATGGTGCGCCGTTGGCCCACCGTGGGGTCGGCCATCGCCGTGGCAGGCTTCGACATGGTCCATTCGCAGCCGCTGCTGTGGCGCGAGCACGTCCTGGGCGCGGTCAATCTCTTTCGGCGCCAGCCGTCGGCGCTGGATGAACAGGGGGCCCGCTTGACACGCGCCTTTGCGGACATCGCGACGCTGGCGGTCGCCACCGCCCAGGAGATCGACTTCGAGCAGATCCAGGCGCAGGTGCGCCGCGCGCTGCAGGGTCGCGTCGTCCTCGAGCGGGCCAAGGGCGTGCTGGCGTACGCCGAGAAGGTCGACATGGCGGCTGCCTACGACATGATCGTGCGGCGCGCCGCCGAGCAGGGCATCAGCTTGAGCGCGATGGCCACCAGCATCGTGGCGGACGCTGAGCGGACACGGTGAGGTGATGACCGGCCGCGCCTGGGCAGCGGACGAGAGATTCGGCGCCATCGTGCGGTCCCTCCAGGCCCGACACGGTGTCCAGGACACGCTGCAGCGCTCGGTCGAGGTCGCAGTCGAGCTGTTCGACGGGTGCGACTACGCCTGTGTGTCCCTGGTCCATCGCAACAAGCGGATCGAGACGCCGGCCTACACCGACGACATCGCGAGACGTGGTGACGACTTGCAGTACGAACTGGGGCAGGGCCCGTGCCTGGACGCAATCTGGAGCCACGAAACCGTCCGCAGCGACGACCTCACCGCGGAGCACCGCTGGCCGGACTGGGGACCGCGGGCGGCCGAGCAGCTCGGAATCCGTTCCATGCTGTGTTTCCAGCTGTTCACCAGCCGGGACAGCCTCGGCGCGCTCAACCTCTACGGCACGACGGTCAACGCCTTCGACGACTCCAACGCCACTGTCGGTTACGCCCTGGCCGCGCACGTGTCGGTGGCCCTGGCCGGGGAGCAGGAGCTTGCGGACGCCAACCTGGTGCTGGCCGACCGGACGATCATCGGACGGGCCGAGGGCATCCTGATGGAGCGGTTCGGACTCACCGGGACCCAGGCACTGGAAGCGCTGCACCGCATCGCCACCCAGCAGGACACCGACCTGCACAGTGCTGCTGCTGAGCTGGTGAATGACGGCCGGCCACGGCCGGCGTGACCCGGTGACGAGCGTCGTGCAGGCTCGTGGCCCAGCGCTGTCAGGATGAGTAGGTGAAGGCAGATTTCGAAGCCACGGTCGCGCCATACCGTCGCGAGCTGCTTGTCCACTGCTATCGGATGCTCGGTTCGGCTCACGACGCCGAAGACCTTCTCCAGGAGACCTTGCTGCGAGCTTTCCCACCGCCGTCGGCGAGGGCGCCCGGCTCCTCACGACCCCGGCCGACCTGGATCTCGTCTCGCTCCAGGCGGTCGGCCCCGCCACCCTGGCCAGGTATGCCGCTGGATGAGGACTGAACTGCTCAACGCTCGCGGGCGACGGCCGCGGCGAGTCTGGTCGCCAGGGCGTCGATCGTGGTGGTCGACGGCCAGTCCGACTCGTGCTGGCTCAGGTAGTGGAAGATGCGAGGGCCCCGGTGCTCCTCGGGCAGATCCGCCATGCGGGGTACGACGTGGACGTGCAGGTGCTGAAATCCCTGCGCCTCCGAGAACTGCATCGTGTAGGTCTTGCGGCACCCCAGCTCCGCCTGGAGGGCGCGGGACGTGGCGCCGAGGAGCTCACCGAGCTCCGACATCGCCGCGGGCGCGAGCCCGGCAAAAGACTCGACGTGATCGAGCGGGACGACGACCAGCCACCCCGGCAACGTCGAGTTGAACGCGTGCGCGACGCGCCAGTGCCGGGTGCGCGCGATGTTCTCCCGTGGCACGTCGGCATCCGATGCAGAGTTGGTGCAGACGAAGCAAGCAGCGTCGGTCTCGGCGGTCACCGGCTCACTGTAGGGCTCGAACCGTGAAGGACGGTCGAGGGACTCGCGCTCAGGAGACCTCTTGGTCGGATCCGCCCTCCATGGCCTTCGCGCGCGCGAGCGTCGCCTGTGTGGAGTTGGTGATGTGCTGCAGCATGGCTCGGCCGGCCGCCTTCCGGCGGCGACCCACGATCGCCGTGACCACCGCCTGGTGCTCGGCCGTCTTCTGCTCCTGGTGCCGCACCAGGCTCATGGCCTGGAAGGGAATGCGCAGCCACAGCCGGTCGATGAACTCGAGCAGCAAGGGCGACTGCGCGGCCGCGTAGATCCGGTGGTGGAGGATCGCGTTGAGCTCGGGCAGGTCGTCGTGCCGCTTGTCGTCCACGGCGCTCGCAAAGGCCGACATCGCCGCCTCGATCTCGGCCAGGTCGTCAGCCGTGGCATGCTGCGCGGCAAGCTCGCACGCCATCGGTTCGAGTACGCGCCGCAACCGGTAGGTCTCCTCGATGCTCTCGGGCGCCAACGGAGCCACGCGGGTCCCCCGGTGCGGATCGTGCTCGACCAGTCCCTGGGTGGCCAGCAGCCGCAGCGCCTCCCGGACTGGGGTCAGGCTCATGCCGAGCTCGTCGGCGAGCGTCTGTCCGGTCAGGCGCGATCCCGGGGCGAACCGGCCGTCGAGGATCGCCTCGCGAAGAGCGCTGTAGGCGGCGGCTCCCTTGGTCTGCACCGCTGCTCGTTTCAACGTCACGCCATGATGGTAGACCGCTTGCAGGAAATCGTTGACATTGTATAAAAAATCTCCATAGAGTGATCGGCGTCACGCTGACCGCCAAGCAGGGAGCCGGCTGGAGCAATGGGTCACGCAGAGCAGATGGAGGCCGTTCCCCACGGCCTGTTGCCACGCGGTTCGAGTGCGCTCTATGCACTCGGGGACGATCCGCGGTTCTCCTACTGCACCTATGTCCCCGCCGAAATCCGCTCGGGCGAGCTGCTGGTCACGGTGCACGGAACGGAGAGGGATGCTATCGGCATACGCGACGCGTTCGTCCCCTTCGCCGAGCAGCACGGGGTGACGATCCTGTCTCCGTTGTTCCCCGCGGGCATCGACCGTCCCGATGACCTCGACAACTACAAGTTCATCAGGTTCGGCCACCTGCGCTTCGACCGACTGCTGATGCGCATGGTGGTGGCCGCGGAACGCCGGACCGGCCGGCGGCTCGGACCGCTTCGGCTCGTGGGGTTCTCCGGCGGAGCCCAGTTCGTCCACCGCTTCCTCTACCTGCACCCCGGCCTCGTGGCGAGCGCAACCATCGCGGCTCCCGGGCGCATCACGCTGCTCGACGACACCCGCGACTGGTGGGCAGGAACCCGGGATGTCCAGGACGTCTTCGGGACCAGCCTCGATCTCGCCACCTTGCGCAGTGTCCCGGTGCAGGTCGTGGTCGGCGCCGACGACACCGACACCGGCGTGCGCTCACGGGTCGAACAGGCCAAGACCCTGCACGACAACTACCGCAACTGCGGCATCTCCTCTCGTCTCGACGTGGTCCCGCACTCCCGGCACGACCTCGCCGGCCTTGTCCCCCCGATCACCGACTTCCTCGATGGTCAACTCCGCAACACAGGAAGGTTCGCCTCGTGACCAGCTCCGACCAGAACGACAACCTCCCCCTCCGTCTGCCCGAGTTCGACCGGCGCGTGTTCCTCCGCGGCTCGCTAGCGGCGGGGGCCGCGCTCTCGGCGGCCAGTGTGCTCGCGGCCTGTGGGGGTGGCGGCAGCACCAGCGCTCAGGGAGGGACCTCGGGGCCCAGCGGCGGTGCGACGCAACCGTCCTACTACCCCTCGGACTACAGCTCCATCATCGATGCCTCCAAGAAGGAGAAGGGGCTCACGATCTACTCCAACATGGCGGAGTACAACTGGCAGCCCATCATCGACGCGTTCAAGGCAAAGTACTCGTGGGTGGGTGACATCTCGACCAACAACCTCGACAGCGCGGAGGTATTCCAGCGCTATTACAGCGAGTCCGCGAGTGGGACGTCGGCGGCCAGCTTCATGGTCTCGGGCGACCCGACCAGCTGGATCGACTTCATCAAGAAGCACAAGGCGGCCGCCGACTACAAGTCTCCCGAGCTCGACAAGCTGCCCGACTTCGGGTCTCCGCTCCCCGGCCTCTACACCTTCTCCACCGACCCGATCCTGTTGGCCTACAACAAGGCTCTGATCAAGGAGGACGAGCGGCCCAAGAGCATGTCGGATCTCGCGAAGTTGGTGGGCGGGGACACCGAACGGTTCGACAACAAGGTCACGACCTACGACGACGCCAACAGCTTCGGCTTCGCCATCGAGTACGTCTGGGGCCAGAAGTACCCCAAGGCGTGGGACGTGCTCGACAAGGTGCTGCCCGCGACCCGCATGGAGCAGTCCTCCGGACCGATGGTCGACAAGATCAACTCGGGTGAGTACCTCGTCGGTTACTTCATGTCGAGCACCGTCGTGCTGCCGCAGGCGGAGAAGTCCGGCGCCATCCTGGGCTGGAACTACATCGCCGACGGCACCCCGATGATGTTCCGCGGCATGGCGATTCCCAAGACGGCGCCCCAGATGGCCACGGCCAAGCTCATGCTCGACTTCCTGCTCTCGCACGACGGCCAGATCGCCATCTACAAGGGAGGGTTCACTCCCTTCCGGGACGACGTGACCAAGGACGAGGCGCCGCGCAGCTACAACACGATCGGCAAGGAGGTCGGCAAGGAGAACCTGATCAACGTCGCCTACGACGAGATCAGCAAGGCCGACGCCGATGCCTTCCGCAAGAAGTGGGCTGCCGCAATGAAGGCCTGACGAGCCCGCCCCGACGAGACGGAAGGACGTGGACGTGACGACGACGAAACCGTCGCCGACGGCCCGGGACTCCGCCGGTTCGCTACCGCCACCCCGCTATCGGCGCCTGTGGGGTCATGGCAAGGAGACGTGGATCCAGTATGGCGTGTTCGTCGCCATCGTGGTCCTCGTCCTCGCGCCGTTGGTCCCGACTCTGTGGCAGTCGCTCATCGACCGGCCCCTCTACGCCTCGGGGCCAGTGCTCACCTGGCAGAACTTCGTCCACCTGTTCACCCAGGCGGGGTTCGGTCGGGTGGTGCTCAACAGCCTCGCCTTCGCCGCGCTGACGACCGTCATCGCGGTGGTTCTGTCGGTGCTGCTGGCGGTCGTGCTGATCCGGACCCGGGTGCCGGGCGGGCGGGTGATGGGATCGATGCTGCTGTGGCCGATCTACATCTCCCCACTCGTCCTGGCCTTCGGCTGGATCATCGTCTACGGCCCCGCCGGGTTCATCAGCGTGGGCTTCCGCCAGATCTTCGGCGGCATCCCGTGGAACCTCTACAGCATCCCCGGGATGGCGCTGACCGAGGCGGTGGCGCTGATCCCGATCGGCTATCTCTACTGCTCGGGCGCCTTGCGCCTGTCGGACCCTTCGCTGGAGAACGCGGCGCGCACCTGCGGCGCGGGGCCACTGCGCATCCTGGTCACCATCGTCCTGCCCATGCTGCGGCCGCCGATCCTCTACAGCGCGCTGCTGATCTTCTCGACCTCGCTCGAGACCCTCAGCGTGCCGCTGCTGTTCGGCCGCCCGGTCGGCATCGACCTCTTCGCCAGCTTCATCTACATCAACGGCCTCGCCCAGTCCAACCCTGACTACGGGCTGGTCGCTGCCGCCTCGGTGTTCACCCTGGCGGTGATGGCGGTCCTCGTGACCGTGCAGGCACTCTCCCTGCGCAACGCCCAGCGGTTCGTCGCGGTGCGCGGCAAGGCTTCCCGGCCCCGGCTGTTCGAGCTGGGCAGGCTACGCTGGCTCGGCTTCGCCTTTGTCTTCGTCTACCTCCTGCTCGGCCCCGTGATCCCCCTGCTGGCCCTCCTGTTGCGGGCCTTCACGCAGATCCTCACGCCGCTGGTCAACCCGTTCAGCCTGCTGACGCTGGACAACTTCACGCTGGTGTTCTCCTACCACGCCTACGTGCAGTCCATCTACAACAGCATCATCATCGCGCTGATCGGCGCGGTCGCCACGACGTTGCTGATCTCAGTCGTGGTGCTGGTGGCCCGGCGCTCCGGCTTCCGGTTCCGGCGTTCGCTCGAGTTCACCTCCCTGGCGCCGCAGGTTGTGCCGGGCATCATCCTCGGTATCGGTTTCTTCTGGGCCTTCGCGCTCATCGGTCCGCTCAACTGGATCAACGGCACTTTGCTGGCGCTGATCATCGCCTTCAGCGTGCGGTCGATGCCGGCCGCCTTCGGGGCCATCGCCCCGATCGTGATGCAGATCGGCGACGAGCTCGACCAGGCGGCACGCTCACTCGGCGCCGACTGGTGGCGCACCTTCAGCCGGATCCTGTTCAAGCTGATCATGCCCGGCATGCTCGCGGCGTTCGTGCTGCTGTTCGTGCAGATGATCAAGGAGTTCACCCCGGCGGTGTTCCTGGCCAATGCCAACTCCCAGGTGATCGGCACCACGATGCTGCAGCTCTGGTTGAACGGGAACACGGGCGCCGTCGCGGCATTGTCCTGTGTCCAGATCGCCATCACCGCAGTCTTCGTGTTCATCGCAGGAAAGGTCCTCAAGGTGCGTTCCAATGCCTGATCTGGTCGTGCAAGGTCTGTCGAAGCGCTTCGGGGAGGCCCAGGCCCTCGACGACATCTCGTTCACCGTGCAGGACGGGGAGTTCTTCACCCTGCTCGGGCCCAGTGGGTGCGGCAAGTCGACCACGCTGATGAGTGTCGCCGGGCTCGAACGACCCGACTCCGGTTCCATCCGGGTGGGGGACGAGGTCTTCTTCGACTCCGACTCGGGGCGGTTCCTCACCCCTGAGCAGCGCAACCTCGGGATGGTCTTCCAGTCCTACGCCCTGTGGCCACACATGACGGTAGAGGCCAACCTGGCGATGCCACTCAAGTTGCGCAAGGTCAAGAAGAGCAGGCAGACGAGCCTCATCGACGATGCGCTGGACCAGGTGGGGCTGTTGCCCTACAAGAAGCGCTACCCCCACCAGCTCTCCGGCGGCCAGCAGCAGCGGGTGGCGCTGGCACGGGCCCTGGTCTACTCACCGACGGTGCTGCTGCTCGACGAGCCGTTGTCGAACCTCGACGCCAAGCTGCGTGACCGGGCGCGCGCCTGGCTGAAGGACCTGCAGAGCAGCATCGGCATCACCACGGTCTATGTCACGCACGACCAGCTCGAGGCGTTGTCGCTGTCCGACCGGCTGGCGGTCATGGAGGACGGCCACATGCTCCAGGTGGCGTCGCCGAAGGACGTCTACAACGCGCCGACGAACGCCTCCGTCGCCGACTTCATCGGACGGTGCAGCTTCTTCGAGGCGACGGTCCGCGGCGGTGAGTCCGACGGCGTCGCGACGGTTGAGCTCGCCGGCGGAGGAACCCTCCGGGTCACCTCGCACGAGACCCACCCGGACGGAGCCGCGGTGACCGTGGGCATCCGCTCGGAACGGATGGAGGTCGTGCCGCCCCGCAGTGACGTCGGGGCGGAGTCGGTCAATGCCATCCCGGCGGAGCTGAAGAAGGTCGCGTTCGTCGGTGCGCGCTACGAGTACGAGCTGGTCGCCGGCGACCAGCTGGTGTTCGCCGAGAGCGAGGCCGAGGTGACCGATCGCCAGGTCTGGCTGATCGTCCCCACGGACGCGGCCTACGTCTTCTCGGGCGCCGCCGCCGCCCGGTCGCGGGAGCTGGGCGGTGTGGAGGTGTGAGTGAAACCCACGAGGCTGCTGAGCTGCCCCCCGGCCCGTTGCACGGCATACGGGTCCTGGACCTGTCCCGGCTGGTGGCGGGCAACCAGCTGACCCTCTTGCTCGCCGACTTCGGCGCAGATGTGATCAAGGTCGAACGGCCGGGCACCGGGGACACGTTGCGCCACTGGCTCGAGGACGGCAAGGAGCTCTTCTGGAAGGTCTACGGGCGCAACAAGAGGAGCATCACGCTGGATCTGAAGCACGCAGAAGGCAGGGAGGCCGTGCTGCGCCTGGTCCTCGGCGCGCACGTGCTGGTGGAGAGCTTCCGGCCGGGAGCACTGGAGCGGCTCGGCCTCTCACCCGAGGAACTGCTCGAGGCCAACCCGGCGCTGGTGGTGGCACGCGTGTCCGGCTGGGGCCAAACGGGGTCCATGTCCGACCAACCCGGCTTCGGCACGTTGATCGAGGCGATGTCGGGGCTCGCCGCCTGGAACGGTTTCCCCGATCGAGAACCGGTTCTGCCGCCGGGGGCGCTCGCCGACATGGTCGCCGGCACCTTTGGTGCCTTCTCGGTGCTGGCGGCGCTGCGGCACGCGGAGACCACGGGGCGTGGCCAGGTGATCGACCTGTCCCTCTTCGAGCCGCTGTTCTCCGTGCTGGGGCCGATGGCGGCGATCTACCGGCACGCCGGCCGGGTGCCGCAGCGCAACGGCAGCCGCTCCCAGTCCAGTGCACCCCGCAACGTCTACCGGACCGGCGACGGAGAGTGGATAGCGTTGTCCGGCTCGACCCAGACAATGACGGAGCGTCTCTTCGCGGCGATCGGCCGGATCGAGCTGGTGCAGGACCCGCGCTTCGTGGACAACGGCGCCAGACTCGCCCACGTGGAGGAGCTCGATGCCATCCTGGGCGGGTTCTTCGGCCAGCGTTCCCTCGAGGCAAGCCTCCGCCTGATGCGTGCTGCCGGCGTGACAGCCGCGCCCGTGATGGACATCGCCGGCCTGTTGGACACCGAGTTCTTCCGGACCAGAGGCGTGGTGGTGGACGGTCCGGACGTGGAGGACGACATCCCGGTGGCCATGCATCAGGTGGTGCCGCGGCTGTCCGCCAGTCCAGGGGCGATCCGCACCCCGGCCCCCAAGCTGGGCCAGGATACCGATGACGTGCTGCGAGAAGTGTTTTCGACCGATGAGCTGGAAGTCCTGCGCGAGAAGGGTGTATGCGGATGAGCACGTCCACGGAGGATCCGGTGCTGTGGCGGTCCTTGCTGTATGTCCCGGTGGTCTCCAAGCGGTTCATCGACAAGGCCCACACCCGCGGTGCTGACGCGATCCAGCTCGACCTCGAGGACAGCATCGCGGCCAGCCAGAAGGAGGAGGCGCGTCGGATGCTTCCTGCGGCGGTCGAGCGGCTGACCAGCCTGGGCGTCGACGTCGCGGTCCGCGTCAACCGGCCCTGGCGCCTCGCCGTCCGCGACCTCGAGGCCGCCGTCCTGCCCGGGGTCAAGGCGCTGGCACTGCCCAAGCTGGAGACCGCTGACCACGTCCGCTTCCTCGACGAGGTCGTCACCGAGCTCGAGGCGGGAGCCGGGCTGCCGCACGGACAGGTGCGATTCATCGCCATGGTCGAGACCAGCGGCGGTTTCTTCCGGCTGGAGGAGATCGCGAAGGCCAGCCCTCGTATCGCCTTCCTGACCCTGGGGACCGAGGACTTCGCGACGTCGGCAGGCGTCCGCCCGGTCCCGGAGCTGATGGCCGGGCCCAAGCAGGTGACCGTCTTCGCGGCACGGGCCGCCGGCGTGCTGCCGATCGGTCTGGTCGGCTCGATCGCCGACTACGCCGACCCCGAGGCCTTCCGCGAGGTGGTGCGCCGGTCGCGCGCCATCGGCCTCGTCGGTGCGAGCGCCATCCACCCGTCCCAGGTGCCCATCATCAACGAGGGCTTCTCACCCACAGCCGAGGAGCTCGACCGGGCTGAGCGGATGGTGGCGACGTATGACGCCGCGTTGGCTTCCGGGCTGGGTGCGGTCGAGTTCGACGGCGCCATGATCGACGAGCCGGTCGTCGAGCGCTCCCGGGCCCTGCTGCGCCAGGCTCACCGAGGCCGGTGACCATCCCGAGCGCCGTGAGGGTGTGACGGCTGCCCCGGCCGGGAGCGTCGGCCGAGCAGCACGGCGACGAGCACCAGCA
Source organism: Segeticoccus rhizosphaerae (assembly GCF_005222685.1). Taxonomy (NCBI): domain Bacteria; kingdom Bacillati; phylum Actinomycetota; class Actinomycetes; order Micrococcales; family Intrasporangiaceae; genus Segeticoccus; species Segeticoccus rhizosphaerae. Next base: position 44,321 of record NZ_SWMA01000027.1, on the reverse strand, counting down.
GCGCGGTGACCAGGAGCTCCTCGAGCACCAGCCACCGTCGCGCGGTCGCGTTCCGGTCTTCCGTGTCGTCGGCGCCGGCCCGGTCTGCCGGGACCGAGGTCAGGGACACGCGGCCACCACCGGCCGGGTCCGGCGAGATCGACTGCGGGACGCTGATGCCCCGGACCAGCGCGGCGGGCCCGGCGGAGGGGCCGAGCGAAGCGAAGGCAGGCGCTGCGGATGCCGCCGACGGTGAGAGAACGAGGGCCGTGAGGCAGACGACCAGGGCGATGAGCCAGCTGGCGGGCCTGCGGGACAGCCGTCGCCTCGGTCGTCGGCCGGGAGAGGCTGGAAGCTGGGGGAGTGCCACGATCTGCCCTTGTCTCGGAACTCCATAGTAGGACCCGGCGCAGCAACAGAGGCCGGGTCGAGCGCTTCGCTGTCCGCAGGTCGCCTCAACGCCTGGGGCGACGCCCTACGACGCCCGGAGCGCGCCGGCGAACGAGGTGATGGTGTCGAGGGTGGGCAGCAGGGCAGCCTGAAAGGCGTGGTAGACGTCCGGCTTGCCTGACCAGACCGAATCCGCTGGTCGGTTCTGGGGATCCAGCTCGTGGTGCCACGACCCACGGTCGTGGTCGATCAGGAAGCTGTCGGCGTAGTCCCACAGGCGGCTGTACCACCGCAGGTAGTCGTCGTCGTCCGTCGCCTCGGCCAGCGTCCAGGCCGCGGCGATGCCCTCCGCCACGACCCAGTGCAACCGGTCGCGGACGACGGGCTCGGCCCCGAAGTCGGTGGTGTAGACGAATCCGTCTGCGCCATCGACGTGCCAGCCGTCCGCGACGGCTCGTGCGAAGAGGGCTCGTGCGTCTTCCAGCAACCACCCCGGTGCCTCCGGCCCGAGGGCAGCGCGCAGGTGGAGCGCGAGCCGGGACCACTCAAGCAGGTGACCGATCGTCACGCCGTAGGGCCGGAACGGGTGGGCCGGCTGGTCCCGGTGGTAGTCGAGCCGGGGTCGCCAGGAGGCGGTGAAGTGCTCGGGCAGACGCCATGCGTGGTCACGGGCGAAGCCGTGCACCACTCGCTCGACGATCCGGTGGGCTCGGGAGAGCCAACGCCGCTCTCCGGTGACGTCGTGCACCGCGAGCAGCGCCTCCACCGTGTGCATGTTGGCGTTCACACCCCGGTAGTCCTCGAGGTCGGTCCAGCGCCGGTCCCACACGTCGACGACGAGCCCATCCTGCTCACGCCAGAACCGTTGTTCGAACACCGCGATCGCATCCTCGAGCAGTGCGGCCCCGTCCTCGTGCCCCGCCGCCGTCGCACTGGACGCGGCCAAGAGCACGAAGGCGTGCTCGTAGGCCCTCTTGTCGGCCAGCACCGGCCCGTCGGCGTCGACCGAGGCGAACCAGCCACCGAACTGCGGATCGCGCAGCCGTCCCCGCAGAGCCCGCACCCCGTGGTCCAGCAGGGCTGGAGCCGCACGGTCGGCCTGCAGCGCGGCGAGGGCGAAGACGTGCGTCATCCGGCAGGTGATCCAGGCCTCGACCGGACGGTCGAGCTCCGGTCGGCCGGACTCGTCCAACCAGGCGAACCCTCCCTCAGGGTGCACGGATCCGGCTGCGAAACGCAGCAGGTCCTCGCGACGGGTCGCGAGAGTGGAACTCTCCACGGCGGTCAGGGCCGGCACGGTCGTCCTCCTTGGTCGAACCCGATGATTCCACCCGCCATTCGCGCGCCGTCCTCGGGAGTCTCGCCGCCGTGCGCCTACACCGCGAGAGCGGACCGGACCAACGCCGCCGACAACCGTGTGAGATCACGGTCGGCCACCAGTCTGCCGAGCCTCGGCGGGGTGCTGGGGAGCCCGAGATCGGCGGCACGAGCGATGGCGCGCTCGTCGAAGTAGGGGCGTAGTTCGGGCCACACTCCTTGCGCCTCCCGACAGAAGATGCGTGCTCCAGTCGGACCGATTCCCGGAAACTGCATCAGCAGGTCGTGGATCCTGGGGACGTCACCGTCGGCCTCGTCCCGGAGGCGACGTAGGTCGCCGCCGTATCGTTCGAGCAGGAGTTGGGCGCCCTCGGCCAGACGGGTGGCCGTGCTCTCGTCGTAGCGCTTGTAGTGTGCGCGGCCGAGGGCGTCGACCCTTTGCTGCCAGCTCGATTCGAGCATTGCTCGCGGGGTGCGCCAACCCGCGCGGGACAGCTCCCGAGCGGCGTCGACCGCAAGGTCGGCGTTGATGCGGGTCGAGAGCAGCGTGGCCAGGACCAGGAGGCGATAGAGCGCAGACGGCTTGTCCCGCAGCGTGATCCCAGCCTGCTCGGCATACGTCTGACCGTGCTGCCCCAGCAGCTCCGCCACGATCTCGGACTGCTTTTGTGTCATGGCGTTCGACTACCCGTCCCCCGGCCCGTGAAACGTCAGCCGATGCGCAGGCGGCGTGGCGGTTCGGCGGCGCCGGGCGGGAGGACGAGCGGGCCGGCGCCCGGGGTGATGTCTCCGAGGATCCTGGGACCGCTGGCACCCGTGGTGGTCCTGCCGCCGGGGCTCGTCCGCACGGTGCCGGCCTGGCCGGTCGCGGTGAGGTAGCCGAGCAGGGCGAAGAGGTAGGCCTCCTTCGCCGCGGGGTCGAGTCCGAACTCGGCGCTGGTCGTGACCCGGCACCCCGGCAGGTGTCTGGCCAGGGCCTCCATCAGGGTGGGGTTGCGCACGCCACCCCCACTGGTCACGAGCAGCTCGACGCCCTGCAGCTGCGCCGCCACCGAGCGCGCGGTGAGCTCGGTCATCGTCGCCACCAGGTCCTTGCCCGCCACGGGAGGAAGTGCCTGGTCTCGGTGGCGGTGCACCCACCGCAGGGTGAAGTACTCCCGGCCGGTCGACTTCGGCGCCGGCGACGTGAAGTAGGGGTCGGCCAGCAGCGACTCGAGCAGGTCCTCGTCGATGACACCCTGCCGGGCGAGGGCCCCGTCGACGTCGCAACGCTCCCGACCACCCGTGGCGAGCGTCGCCGCCTCGTCGATGAGGCAGTTGCCCGGACCGAGGTCGTATGACGTGAGCTCACCGGGAGCGTGGATCGTCGCGTTCGCGATGCCGCCGAGATTGAGGGCCGCAACGCGCTGGACCTTCGTCGAGGATGCGACCTCGGCGAGCCACAGCGCGTCGAGGGTGCTGGCCAACGGCGCTCCGTGACCGCCCGCGGCGATGTCGCGAGACCTCAGGTTGCTCACCACGGGAACGCCGAGCAGCTCCGCGATCCAAGCCGGTTCACCGATCTGGAAGGACCCGTGCGCGGCGAGGTCGGTGACCCAGTGGTACATCGTCTGGCCGTGCGAGACGACCAGATCAGGACGCGTGCCGAGGCGCATGGCCATGGCGTCAGCCGCTCGCGCAAACGCCTGCCCCGACAGGGTGTGCAGCTGCGCGATCTCGTCCACCGTCGTGGTGGCTCCGGCGCCCGCGGCGAGGATCCGCTGGCGTATGGCTGACGGCCAGGGCACCTCCTCGTGCGCCAGCGGCTCCAGGCGCAGGACGTCGATCATCCGGAACCGCGCCGCTGCCACGTCGATGGCGTCCACGGAGGTGCCCGACGACACCGCGATGACGATCATCGGTGCGCGGTGAGCAGCTCGGTGACCGCTCGGGCCGTGGGCTGCGAGTCGCCGAAGGTGAAGATGGCCCGGCTGGCCCGTGGAAGGTCGTCGTCGTGGGCGGACCACCCGAGGCACACCACCACCGCGTCGGGTCGTCGCGCCAGCAGGCGGTCCAGCAGGGCCGACTCCTCGTCGTCCCCGCCGGGGGTCCCGGTCACGATGACGTCAGGGTCCCCGAGCTGCTCCTGCACCAGCGCTGCCACGCGGTCGGGCCCGGCGACCCGGCCCTCCACGGCAGAAGACGCGAAGGCGGAGGCGGCGCTGGAGCCGGGCAGGCGGGCCAGGAGCGTGTCGGCCAGCAGGCCGGAGAGGCGTCCGCTCGCGATGTTGCGCCGCCTCCGGATGTCGAGGACCCGCACCGGTCCGCTCAGCGCGCCCTCCACCGCTCCCCGGGTGCGCAACGCCCGCGCGGCGATCTCCACCGACGGAGGGCCCGCCAGGGTGGCGTCCTCCGATGAGCTGGACCGACGGTCCTGTGACCAGGCGGCGAGCGACCCAACCCGGGTGGCGGCCTCCACGACACGCTGCCTCGGCAGCCGGCCACCTTCCAGGGCGGCCACCACGGCCTGCAGCGCCTCGGTGAACTCGTGCTCGTCGTGCGGGTCGTCGCCCTTGCCCAGCACCGGGTTGCCGAGACCCACCAGGTCGACGCCCGCGAGCAGTGCCCTCACCACACCCTCACCAAAGCCGATGGTGCCCGAGATCGCCCGCATGTCAATGGCATCGGACACGATGACCCCTTCGAAGCCGAGGCCCTCGCGGAGCAGGGACAGCACGGGGGCGCTCAACGTGGCGGGTGCCCGGTCCAGGGCGGGGAAGACGATGTGCGCTGTCATCACGCACCGTGCGCCGGCGTCGACGGCGGCGGCGAAGGGTGTCAGCTCACGGGCGCGCAGCGTCTCCAAGTCGACGTCGACGACCGGGAGACCGACGTGCGAGTCGACGACGGTGTCGCCGTGACCGGGAAAGTGCTTGGGGCAGGCCGCGACTCCCGCGGCCTGCAGCTCCTCCACGAACGCGGCACCGTGCCGTGCGACCAGAGCCGGGTCCGCACCGAAGGATCGCACGCCGATGACCGGGTTGTGCGGGTTGGCGTTCACGTCCACCACCGGTGCGAGGTCGAGGTCGATGCCGGTGCGGCGCAGCTGACCCGCGATGTCACGCGCCACCCGGCGGGTCACCTCCAGGTCGTCGACCCGCCCGAGCACGGCGTTGCCGACATGTGGCGAGCCGTTCGCCGCGTGCAACCGGGTGACGATGCCACCCTCCTCGTCGACCGCGGTCACTGCCAGCCCGAGATCGTGGATCGCGGCGGAGAGCCGCGCCGCCTGGTCGGGGGTGTCGATGTTGTGGCCGAAGTAGCACACACCGCCGAGCCCGGACTCGAGCGCACGGGCCAGCCAGGGCGGCACGACCCGGCCGCCGAAACCGGGCATGAGGACGGCGTGTGCGAGCTCGACGGCCCGCGCCCGGTCCGGCGCGGAGGCAGCCACCTACTTCACCGCCCCGGCGACGAGGCCGGCCGCGAGCTTGCGCTGCGCCAGCACGAAGACGACCATGACCGGGATCGTCACCATCGTGGACGCGGCCATCAGCCCGCCCCAGTCGTTGACGTGGGCGCCGAAGAACTGCTTGAGGCCGATGCCGACGGTCATCTTGCTGTCCTCGGACAGGAAGGTCATCGCGAAGGTGAACTCCTCCCACGCCATGACGAACGAGAAGGCCGACGTGGCGATCAGCCCCGGCGTGACCAGCGGCAGGAGGACGGACCGGAACATCCGGAACCAGGAGCATCCGTCGAGGTACGCCGCCTCCTCCAGCTCGACCGGGACCGCCGCCACGAACCCCCGCAGGTTCCAGATCGCGAAGGGCAGCGCGAAGGCGATGTAGACGATGGTCAGACCGATCAGCGAATTGAGCATCCGCAGGTCCTTCATCTGCAGGAACAGCGGGATGACCAGGGCCTCCGCCGGCAGCATCTGCACGACGAGCACCAGCACCAGCATCGTGGTCCGCATCCGGAACCTGAACCGTGCCATCGCGACCGCGCCCAGCAGCGCGAGCAGGCAGGAGATCACCACGACCGCGATCGTCACGAACGCCGAGTTGACCAGGTAGTGGCTGAAGCCGGAGCTCATCGCCTCGGTGAAGTGCCGGAACGTGAGGTGTCGCGGGATCAGGTTGTCGGTGCCGGAGCTGGCCCGCGCGCTGAACGCCGTGGTGAGCATGAAGTAGATCGGGAACAAGGTGAAGGCGAGGATCCCCACCACGGCCAGGATGGTGCCGGGTCCGTAGACCCGCTTGCGCCGCCGGCTCGCTCGGGCCTGCTGCGAACGACGTGCCGGACGGAGTGTGGGGCGGTCTTCGCGGGGTGCGCTCACGAGATCTCATCCTCGCGGAAGAGCGCGCGCAGGTAGACGACGGTGATCACCAGGAGCACCAGGGTGAGCAGCACCGCGATGGAGGCCCCGAGCCCGTACTGGTTGCGGTTGATCGACTCCACGTAGGACCACACACCGAGGTTGAACACGTCCGGGTTCGAGCCCGATCCCCCCGGCATCAGGTAGACCTGCGCGAAGACCTTGAAGTCCCAGATGGTCGACAGGATGGTCACGACGGCGAACACCGGGCGCATCATCGGCACGGTGATCTGCCAGAAACGCTGCCAGGCGTTCGCGCCGTCGATCTTGGCCGCTTCGTGCAGCTCAGCCGGCACAGTGGTCAGCCCGGCGAAGATGGTGATCGCGATGAACGGATAACCGTGGTGGATCACGTTGAGCGTCGCGATCGCGTAGAACGACAACCGCTCCGTGAACCAGTTGAACCCCTCCGGTCCGAGCAGTCCGACGCCCTGCAGCATCTTGCGCACGACACCGCTGTCCGGGTCGAAGATCCAGACCCAGACGTAGGTGCCCGTCACCGCCGGCAGCGCCCACGCCAGCAGCGCAGAGGCGATGATGGCGGCGCGCACGGCAGGTCCGACGCGCTGGAGCAGCAGGGCCACCAGCGTGCCGAGGACGATCGTGCCGACGACGGCGAAGGCGGCGAAGACCACCGTGTTGGGCAGGACGGTCTTCCACAGGTAGGAGCCGCCGAGCACCTCGCGGTAGTTGTCGAGGCCGGTGAAGACCGGGTGCCCGGAGATGACCTCCTTGAGGCCGTAACGGTGGAAGGAGAGGTAGGCGACCCGCACGATCGGGTAGATGAGCAACGCACCGATCACGACCAGGGGCGCGGCGAGCAGCAGCCACGGCCGGAGGCGGACCCGCAGCGGCCGTGGCCGGCTGTGCAGCGAGGGATCGCGTGGCTCCGGCGGCTCGAGGGTCGCCCTCGAGCCGCCGGACACGGTGGTGCCTGCCACGAACTAGCTCCCGGAGTTCAGCGTCTTCGTGATGGCGTCCGAGGCCTTCTTCGTCGCGTCCGCCACCGAGGTGCCGGTCAGGATCGACTGCAGCATCTGGGAGACGGTCTTGTCACCCTCGACCGCACCCCACTGCGGGGCACTCGGCACGTTCTTGCCGGCGTTCAGCATGACCTTCGCGAACGGTGCCACGAGCGGGTCGGGGCTCTCGGCGAACTTCTTCAGCTGCGTCTGCGTGCTGGGGAAGAAGTTGGTCTGCTCGGCCCACTTTTTGGACAGCGTCCCGGTCGTCATCATCTTGACGAACTTCCAGGCCAGGTCCTGCTTCTCGCTCGTCTTGAGCACGGCCAGGTTGGACCCGCCCAGGAAGGCCGGTGCCATCCCCCCGTCCTTGCCGGGGATGGCGAAGGCGCCGATCTTGCCCTTGAGCTCTGGGTTCTGCTCGGCGACGGTGCCCGGCGTCCAGTTGCCCTGGATCACCATGACCGACTTGCCCTTGGTGAAGGAGTCGAGCAGGTCCGTCTCGAGCCAGGTGGCCGCACCGGTGCTCGACGAGTGGTGCTTGAGCGCCAGGTTGGTGTAGTAGGTCAGGCCCTCCTGCGCCTGCGGCGAGTCCAGCGCACCCTTCCACTGGTCGCCGTCCTTGGTGGCGAAGTCACCGCCGGCGCCCCAGATGAACGGCGCCGCGCCGTAGGAGCTCCCACCCGCGACAGGGAAGGGCAACATCTTGGGTTCCTTCTTGTGCAGCGTGTCGACCAGCGACTGCAGCTGCGCCCAGCTGGTCGGCGGCTGGAGGCCGTCCTTCTTGAAGATGTCGGTGCGGTAGACGATCGCGCGAGTGCCGGCATACCAACCGACTCCGTACATCTTGCCGTTGTAGGTCGCCGAGTCCTTGAGGGCCGGGATCAGGTCCTTGGACACCCCCGAATCGTTGATCTTGTCGGTCAGGTCGGTGAGGCCGCCGGCAGCCGCGAACTCGGGGGTCCACGTCGTGCCGATCTCCGACACGTCGGGGCCCTCACCCCCGGCGAACGCGCGGACCAGCTTGTCGTGTGCGTCCGCCCACTGGATCTCCTGGACCTTCAAGGTGGCGCCGGTCTCCTTCTTGAACTGCTTCTTGGCCTCGGCGTAGAAGGCGCTCGCGTCGGGATTGGTCCCCTTCATCACCCACCAGGTGAGTGATGAGTCGCCACCGCCGCCGGTCGAGCCGGCCGACGGTGAACCGTCGTCGCCGCACCCGGCGAGCAGCATGCTGGCTGCCGCGAGCACCGCGACGCCCGCCTTGTTACTGAACCTCATCGGTGTTCTCTCCTTCGTTGGGGCGTGGTTGGTATGACGTGCTGCTCGCCGCCGCGCGCGGGTTCGGTGACCGGCGACACGTGCCGTCGCCGCCCGAGGAGGGCCTCGTGGGTGGCGTGCATCAGGGCGGACGAGCGGTCGTAGGTCAGCTGGACGACACGGATGAAAACGGCGTCGATCAGGAACAGCTGGGAGATGCGAGAGCTCAGGGCGGCCGGCCGGATCTGTGACTCGCGACCGACCACGGACACGAGCACGAGCTCGCTGAGCCCGGCCAGCGGCGAACGGGGGTCGGTGCTGATTGCCACGGTCCCCGCGCCGTGGCGCTGCGCCTGGCGCACGGCCTCGAGCACGTCCGCGGTGCATCCGGACGAGGAGATGCCGATGGCGAGGTCGTCGGGGCCCATCAGCACAGCGGCGGTCAGCGCCTCGTGCCCCTCGGTGTGCGGCACCGCCCGGATGCCGATCCGGTTGAGCTTGCCGGCGAAGTCGACGGCCACCAGGCCGGAGGCGACTACGCCGAACAGGTGCACCGTTCCCGCGGCGACGATGCGCGCCGCGACCTGGTCGACCACGTCGGGGTCGGCGCTCCTGGCGGTGGCGTGCACGGTGTCCTGCTCGTCCCGAGCCAGTTTGTTGATCACCGACGCCACGTCGTCGTCGGCCTCGATGTCGCCGATGACCCGCTCCTGGGCCTGTCTCGGGGCGGCGGCCGTCATGGCGGTGAGGGCCAGCCGCATCTCTCGGTAGCCGCCGTAACCAAGCCGGCGAGCGGTGCGCACCACCGTGGCAGACGAGCTGCCGGTCCGCTCCGCGACCTCGCGGGCGTCGAGCCCGCCGATGTCGGCCGGTCGCTCGAGGATGAGCTCGAGGATGCGGCGCATCGGCGCGGAGACGGTCGGGGCCAGGGACCGCGCGTGGGCGCTGAACAGGACGAGGTCGCGGCTGGGCGCAGCGATGAAATGCAGATTCTCCCCAGCGACCATTCGAGAAATCTAGTTTCAGGCGCGACGGGAGTCAATGGCTTTTGCGGCCGAGCCGAGTCCGTGTCCGAACCGAGACCTCGGCGGGCCGGAGCGGGCGGAAGGGAGGGCGGTCGGCGGGAGGAGGAGTCAGCGGGCGCGCACGCCCCAGGCCTGGGTGCGAGCCGCCGTCGCGATCGCCTCCGCCAGCGCGTCGTGACCGTCGCGGACGAGGCCCACGGTCACCCGGACGTGTCCCTGCTCCTCGGGCAGCACGGCGAACGGCGCTCCGGGGCTGACGCCGATGCCCTGGCTGGCGAGCCGGACCAGTGCGGCTGCCTCGTCATGCACCGGAACCCAGATGTTCAGGCCCTCGGAGCCGCCCACGGCGACGCCTCGGGTGGCGAGCGCGTTGACCACGGCCTGACGACGCCGCGCGTACTCGTCGCGCGCCGCGGCGACCTCGGCCACCGACCGCTCGTCGGTGAGCAGGCTGAGCAGGATGCGCTGCAGCAGCCGGCTGCTCCAGCCCTGGCCGAGCTGGCGACGGGCGAGGACGGCTCCCATCACCTCCGGCGGCCCGCTCATGGCGGCCAGGCGGAGGTCGGGCCCGTGCGATTTGGAGAAGCTGCGGACGTGGACGGTCTGGTCGGGCAGCCACGCGCCCAGGCTGAGCGGCGCGGAGGTCGAGGTGGCGTCGGCCGAGTCGTCCTCGACGACCAGGGTGTCGGTGCCCTCCACGAGCCCCGCCAGCTCCCGAGCCCGCGCCCTCGTCATCGTCACCCCGGTCGGGTTCTGCGCCCGCGGCTGGAGGTAGACCGCGCGTGGCGACGCCGTGAGGGCGGCTGCGAATGCTGTCGGTTCGGGCCCGCCTTCGTCCAGCGGCACGCCGACTACCTCGACGCCGACAGCCTCGAGCAGGTCGAGCAGCGGTGGGAAGCAAGGGTGCTCGACCACCACCCTGTCACCCAGCCGCAGGCACGTCCGAGACACCAGGTCGAGGGCCTCCATGGCGCCGTCCACGACGGTGAGCCTCGCCTCACGAGTGGGCCATTCGTCCAGCAGGACTCGGTGGAGCTCGGGCAGCACGGGTTCGTCGAGGTAGCTGCCGGGCGTGCCCGCCGTGCGGACCGCCGCGAGCGCCCGTGTCAGGCCGGGGAGCAGGGTGGCGTCGGGTACGCCGGTGGACAGGTCGAGCGAGAGCGGTGCCTGGTGCTCGAGGACCCGACGGTAGCGGCCGGGGCCGGCACGGGAGCTGTCGATGACGGTCGTGCCGCGTCTGCCCTCGGTCCGGATCGTGCCGGCGCGGGCGAGCAGCGCCCACCCGGCACTGACGGTGGTGGGTGACAGCGCCAGCTGCCGCGCCACCTCCCGGATCGGGGGCAGCTTGGCCCCGGGCGCCAGGTCGCCGTCGTGGATGGTCCGGCTCACGGCGGTGGCCAGTCCCTTGGCGGTCGGCTGCTCGAGGCGCTCCTCGATGGCGGACAGCACGTCACTCATGTTTTGTAACATAGCAATAGATCTATTGTATGGCGAGTATGTGTGGCCTACCGTGGGGGTCATGACACAGCGCATCTCTCACTGGATCGACGGCCAGCTCGCCTCAGGCAACTCCGGCCGCACCTCCCCGGTCTACAACCCCGCCACCGGCGCCCAGACCGGCGAAGTCGAGCTGGCCAGCACCGAGGAGGTGTCGGCGGCCGTGGCCAAGGCCAAGGCTGCCGCGAAGGAGTGGCGGCACGCTTCCTTGTCCAAGCGCTCGGCCGTGCTGTTCGCCTTCCGCGAGCTGCTGCACAACCACGTCGACGAGATCGCCGAGATCATCACCGCGGAGCACGGCAAGACGCTGCCCGACGCAGCAGGTGAGGTCTACCGCGGTCTCGAGAACGTCGAGTTCGCCACCGGCGTGCCGCACCTGATGAAGGGTGGCTTCTCGGAGCAGGCCTCCACCGACCTGGACGTCTACAGCATCCGCCAGCCGCTCGGTGTGGTGGCCGGCATCACCCCGTTCAACTTCCCCGCGATGGTGCCGCTGTGGATGTGCGCCAACGCGATCGCCTGCGGCAACGCGTTCATCCTCAAGCCGAGCGAGAAGGACCCGTCCGCGTCGCTCAAACTCGCCGAGCTGTGGAAGAAGGCCGGGCTGCCCGATGGCGTCTTCACCGTCCTGCAGGGCGACAAGGAAGCCGTCGACGCGATCCTCACGCACGAGGACATCGCCGCGGTGAGCTTTGTGGGCTCCACCCCGATCGCGCGGTACATCTACGAGACCGGCACCGCGCAGGGCAAGCGGGTCCAGGCACTCGGCGGTGCCAAGAACCACGCACTCGTGCTGCCGGACGCCGACATCGACATGGCCGCCGACGCGGTGGTCTCGGCCGCCTACGGTGCGGCCGGAGAGCGCTGTATGGCGTTGTCGGTCACCGTGGCGGTGGGCGACGCCGCCGACCCGCTGGTCGACGCGATCGCCGCGCGGCTCCCCAAGCTCACCATCGGCGCGGGGACGAGCCCGGACACCGACATGGGCCCGCTGATCACCGCAGCCCACCGGGAGAAGGTCGCGAGCTACATCGGCGCGGGGGCCGACGCCGGCGCCAAGGTCGTCGTCGACGGCCGCGAGGCGGACGTGCCGCAGGACGGGTTCTTCCTCGGTACCACGCTGCTGGACGAGGTCAAGCCCGACATGACGGTCTACACCGACGAGATCTTCGGGCCGGTCCTCTCGGTGGTGCGCGTCGACACCTACGAGGAGGGCCTCGAGCTGATCAACGCCAACCCGTTCGCCAACGGGACCGCCATCTTCACGCGCGACGGCGGAGCTGCCCGGCAGTTCCAGTTCGACGTCGAGGTGGGCATGGTCGGCGTCAACGTTCCCGTCCCCGTCCCGGTGGCCTACTACTCCTTCGGTGGCTGGAAGGCGTCGCTGTTCGGTGACAACCACATGTACGGCCCCGAAGGTGTGAACTTCTACACCCGCGGCAAGGTGGTCACCTCGCGCTGGCCCGACCCGGCCACCTCGACGATCGACCTCGGTTTCCCCCGCACCCGCTGAGCAACAGCGGTCGGCATCATCCACGCACGGCAGGCACACGGCATACAGGAGGATCAGCGGCAATGAGCGAGCAGACAGGGACGACGGCCGAGGCCACACCCGGGCAGGAGCAGGTCCGCCGCGACGACCGGGCCCACGTGTTCCACTCGTGGTCGGCGCAGGCCCAGATCGACCCGCTGCCGATCGCGGGGGCGGAGGGCGCCTACTTCTGGGACTACGACGGCAAGAAGTATCTCGACTTCTCCTCGCAGCTGGTCAATGTCAACATCGGCTACCAGCACCCGAAGCTCGTGGCAGCGATCCAGGAGCAGGCGGGCAAGCTCGCGACCATCGCACCGCCGTTCGCCAACGACGCGCGATCCGAGGCGGCCCGCCTGATCGCCGAGCTCGCGCCGGGTGACCTGAACAAGGTGTTCTTCACCAACGGTGGGGCCGACGCCAACGAGCACGCCATGCGGATGGCACGGGTGCACACCGGGCGGCACAAGGTGCTCGCGGCCTACCGCAGCTACCACGGCGCGACGTCGGGTGCGATCGCGCTCACGGGCGAGCCGCGGCGCTGGGGTTCGGAGCCGGGCGAGGTTGGCATCGTGCACTTCTGGGGGCCCTACCCCTACCGCTCGCCGTTCCACTCCACCAGCGAGCAGGAGGAGAGCGAGCGCGCCCTGCAGCACCTGCGCGACACGCTCATGGTCGAGGGGCCACAGACGGTCGCGGCGATCATCCTCGAGACCGTGGTCGGCACCAACGGCATCCTCGTGCCGCCGGACGGCTACCTCGCCGGGGTCCGCGAGATCTGCGACGAGTTCGGCATCATCTTCATCGCCGACGAGGTGATGGCCGGGTTCGGGCGCTGCGGCGAGTGGTTCGCGGTCGACCACTGGGGCGTTGCTCCGGACCTGATCACCTTCGCCAAGGGGGTCAACTCGGGCTACGTCCCGATCGGCGGTGTCGTCATCTCCGACCGGGTGTCGGCGTCCTTCGACGACCGGCCCTACCCCGGCGGTCTCACCTACTCCGGTCACCCGCTCGGCTGCGCCTCGGCGGTCGCCTCGATCAACATCTTCCGCGAGGAGGGCATCATCGAGCACGCTCGGGCCCTCGGCACCGACGTCATCGGGCCGCAGCTGCAGGCGCTCGCGGAGCGGCACCCCTCGGTCGGCGAGGTGCGCGGGCTCGGCGTGTTCTGGGCGCTCGAGCTGGTGCGCGACCGCGAGACCCGTGAGCCGCTGGTGCCGTTCAACGCCAAGGGTGCCGACGCGGCGCCGATGAGCGAGTTCGCCGCCGCCTGCAAGGGCGCAGGGCTGTGGCCGTTCACCCACTACAACCGCACCCACGTGGTGCCGCCGTGCACGACCACGGCCGACGAGGTGAGCGAAGGCATCGCGATCCTCGACGAGGCGCTCAAGGTCGCCGACGGCTACTACACCGGCACCGCCTGAGCCGCGCCGCCTGATCTGTACCGACACCAGGGACCGAGCCTTAGCGGCCGGTCCCTGGTGTCTTCTCGGCCGCTGTCGGCTCTTGTGGCCCGGCGGTCGCCCCTGCCGACGAGGCATGATGGCTGCACCAGCCCGATCGAAGGAGACCACGTGACGCCCGCCTCACCCGTCGACCCGGCAGCTCCGACGCTCGGCCGGCTCATGACCGCCGAGATCGACGAGCAGCCAGCGGTGCTGGCTCGGCTGCTCGACGAGGGGCTCGCGCCGATCCGGCAGGTCGCCGAGCAGATCAGGAGGGCCGAGCCGCGCTTCGTGATGCTGGCGGCGCGTGGCACGAGTGACCACGCGGCCCTTTACGCGAAGTACCTCATCGAGATCACTCTCGGCCTGCCCGTGGCGCTGGCCTCGCCGTCGACCGTGACCGTGTATGACGCCCAGCCGCACCTGAAGGACGTGCTCTGGATCGCGGTGAGCCAGTCGGGTGGCTCACCCGACCTGATCGGGTCGACCGACGCCGCGCGCCGCGCGGGGGCCCACACCCTGGCCCTGACCAACGCCCCCGACTCGGCCCTGGCGGCGACGGCGCAGTGGCACGTCGATGTCAGGGCCGGCGTCGAGAAGGCGGTGGCCGCGACGAAGAGCTACACGGCGGAGCTGCTCGCGCTCTGGCTGCTCGTCGACGCCTGGCGTGGCGGTGACGCAACGGTGGCCAAGGACCTGCCCGAGCAGGCGGCGCGGACCCTCGAGCTCGCGGACGTCGCGGCGGTGGCGGCGCGCTACCGGTTCGTCGACAAGATCGTGACGACCGGTCGGGGCTATGCCTATCCGACGGCGCGGGAGGCTGCGCTCAAGCTGATGGAGACGTCATACGTGTCGGCTCACGCCTTCTCGGGGGCGGACCTCATGCACGGCCCGCTGGCCATGATCGACGTGGACCGGCCGGTCATCGCCGTGGTCTCTGCCGGCCCCGGAGGTGAGGCGCTGCGGCCGGTCCTGGAGCGCCTGCACGAGCGCGATGCCGACGTGTGCATCGTGGGCGACCCGGGCTTCGCGCTCGGCGAGGACACCGTGATCCGTCTCCCGGACGGCGTGGACGAGTCGATCGCCCCGATCCTGCAGATCATGCCGCTGCAACGCCTGGCCTGTGCGATCGCGGTGGCGCGCCACCACGACCCCGACGAGCCCCGCGGCCTGCTCAAGGTAACCCTGACCCGCTGATCGGGCCGTAGAGCCTTGGCACCGACACCCCCGCTTCGGGCGCGCGCTCACGAGTCCTCTTGCGGCTCCGGAGGATCGGGGTGCTAGCCCTCCTCGAGGGCGGCGACGAGGCCCCCGCAGATCAGGTCGGTGACGTGCGCCACCAGCTCCGGTCGGGGCATCGGATCGGGTTCGGCGAGCCAGTGGTCGGTGACCGCGCGGACCAGGCCGACCAGCCCGTGTCCCCAGGGGCCGGCGGGAGCGGTGTCGTGGCCGCCGGCCCGCAGCCGGGCAGCGATGATGCTCGCCACGTGCTCGCCGATCCGGCCGGTCATCCCGGCGACCGGGTCCTGCTCCGGCGGCCGGTCGAGCAGCGGTCTGGTGACGACGAACCGGTAGACCTCGGGGTCGCGTTCGACCAGCCGCAGGTAGGTGTCCACCACCGCCGACATCAGCCGGCGCAGCTCGGTCCGCACCTCGGCTCCGCTCGCGGCCGGACGTCCTGCACCGTGGTTGCTGTGGCGACCGGTTCGCAGGACGTCCTGCCGGCGCGCTTCGGGACGTCCTGCACTGTGGTCGCCCGGCCGACCGGTTCGCAGGACGTCCGGCGCCGGATCGGTCGCGGCGACGGTGATCTCGCGCAGGATCAGGTCGTCGACGAAGGCGACCACCGCGGCATACAGGCCGGCCTTGTCGCTGAAGTGGCGATAGACCACGGTCTTGCTGGTGCCTGCCTCGGCCGCGATCTCGTCCATCCCGACGCCGGCCCCGTGGTGGCGGATGGCCCGGAGCGTCGACTCCACCAGCTCGGCGCGGCGTGCGATGCGGTGCTGCTCCCAGCGCGTGTCCCGCCCGTCCCGTCGACCGGTGCGGTCGGCCGACGACGTGGTGGTTCGGCTCATGGCACGGACGATACCCCAGACCATTCGTACCTGATACATTCGGTATCGAGCAGTTTTTCCCGTCTTGCCCTATCCCCGGAGGAACCATGGCACCCCCCGCCACGCGCTCGGCCGTCGTCGTCGGCGGCAACCGCATCCCGTTCGCCCTCGCCGGAGGCCCCTACGCGCACGCGTCCAACCAGGACATGCTCACGGTCACCCTGGACGGCCTTGTCGCGCGCTTCGGACTGACCGGCGAGCGGATCGGCGAGGTCGCCGCGGGCGCAGTCCTCAAGCACAGCCGCGACTTCAACCTCACCCGTGAGGCCGTCCTCGGCTCCCGGTTGTCGCCCCACACCCCGGCGTATGACGTGCAGCAGGCCTGCGGGACGGGGCTCGAGGCCGCCATCCTGGTCGCGGGCAAGATCGCCCTCGGACAGATCGACTCCGGCATCGCGGGCGGCGCCGACACCGCGAGCGACGCGCCGATCGCGGTCAACGAGGGCCTGCGCCGGGCTCTGCTCGACGCCAGCCACGCCAGGAGCACGGTCGACAAGGTCAAGGCGCTCGCCGGGCTGCGGCCGGGTCAGGTCGTGCCCGAGACCCCCCGCAACGCCGAGCCGCGCACCGGCCTGTCGATGGGTGAGCACCAGGCGAGGACCGCCGCGGAGTGGCAGATCGGACGGGAGGAGCAGGACGTGCTCACCGTGGCCAGCCATCACCACCTCGCCGCGGCCTATGACCGAGGCTTCTTCGACGATCTCGTCACCCCCTACCTCGGCCTGACCCGTGACCAGAACCTGCGGCCCGACACCTCGCTCGAGAAGCTGGCGCGGCTGAAGCCGGTTTTCGGCAAGGACCTCGGCGACGCGGCGACGATGACCGCCGGCAACTCGACCCCGCTGTCAGACGGCGCGTCCGCCGTGCTGCTGGCCTCCGAGGACTGGGCGGCCGAGCACTCGCTGCCCGCGCTCGCCCGGTTCGTGGACGCCGAGACCGCGGCGGTGGACTACGTGCACGGGGCCGAGGGGCTGCTGATGGCTCCGGCGTATGCCGTGCCGCGGCTGCTCGCGCGGCAGGGGCTCACCCTGCAGGACTTCGACTACTACGAGATCCATGAGGCCTTCGCGTCCACCGTGCTCACCACCCTCGCGGCCTGGCAGAGCGAGCAGTTCTGCCGTGAGCGCCTCGGCCTGGACGCGCAGCTCGGCTCGATCGACCGCGCCAAGCTCAACGTCAACGGCTCGTCCCTCGCCGTCGGTCACCCCTTCGCCGCGACCGGGGCCCGCATCGTGGCCACCCTGGCCAAGCAGCTGCACGACCATCCGGGGGAGACGGGACGAGGGCTCATCTCGATCTGTGCCGCCGGCGGCCAAGGTGTCGTCGCGATCCTGGAGGTCGTGAAGTGACCGACCGTTACACGTCATTCGTCAACGGAGGCGTCGGCAAGGGAGTCGCCAAGCGGCTCGGCCTGCCTCGCCCACAGGTCCTGCGACGCTACGAGGTCGGGCAGCCGCTGCTCGACGGGCCGGCCCTCGTGGGGGGTGTGGGTGATGCCCCGCTGAGGGGCGCGCTGACCGAGGCGTTGCGCTCGGCCGGCGTGGAACTGCTGGAGGGAGAAGCGGTCTCGAGCTCCGACACCAAGATGGCGGCCGTCGTCGTCGACGCCACGGCGGCTCGCCTGATCACCGACCTGGAGGACCTGCGCGGGGTGCTTCAGCCGACGCTGCGCCGACTGGCTCCGTGCGCCCGGGTGCTCGTCGTCGGATCCGATCCCGACCAGCACGCGGATCCCCAGGCTGCCGCGACGCAGCGCGCCGTCGAGGGCATCGTCCGGAGTCTCGGCAAGGAGCTGCGGGCCGGCGCCACGGCCAACCTGCTGCTTGTCGACGAGGCGGCGCTGTCCGGCTCCGCGGTCGAGGTCCTCGAGTCACCGCTGCGGTTCTTCCTGTCCGCCCGGTCCGCCTACGTCGACGGCCAGCCGGTGCGCATCAGACCGGCCGAGGTCCACGAGCCGGCCGACTGGACACAGCCGTTCGCAGGCCAGGTGGTCGTGGTGACCGGTGCCGCCCGTGGCATCGGGGCGTCGATCGCGACGGTCTTCTCCCGGGACGGCGCGCACGTCGTCTGCGTGGACCTGCCCGCGGCGGGAGAGGCGCTCGCCAAGACCGCGAACCGTGTCGGTGGCACGGCCCTGCAGCTCGACATCACGGCGCCCGACGCCGGCGAGCGGCTGGCGCAGCACATCGCCACGCGCCACGGCGGCAGGCTCGACGTCGTCGTGCACAACGCAGGCATCACCCGGGACAAGCTGCTGGCCAACACCGACGCCGACCGGTGGGGGAGCGTGCTCGACGTCAACCTGGCAGCGCAGCTGCGGATCAACGAGGTGCTGCTCGACCCGGACCGGCCGGGTGGGCTGGCCGACGGCGGCCGCATCGTCAGCGTCTCGTCGACCAGCGGCATCGCCGGCAACCGGGGGCAGGCCAACTACGCGGCGAGCAAGGCCGGGGTCATCGGCCTCGTCCACGCTCTGTCGGTCCAGCTGGCCGACCGCCGGATCACGGTCAACGCCGTCGCGCCGGGGTTCATCGAGACCGAGATGACCGCCAAGATCCCGCTCGGCACCCGCGAGGTCGGACGCCGGATCAACAGCCTCAGCCAGGGTGGCCAACCGGTGGACGTCGCCGAGACCATCGCCTGGCTGGCCGGCCCGGCGAGCGGCGGGATCACCGGGCAGGTCGTCCGGGTCTGCGGGCAGAGCCAGCTGGGGGCCTGAGCCGTGGCCGACGAACGCACACCGCGCGCGACCAGGCCCGATGCCACCGTGCTCGACCACGCCCCGGCCCTCGGGCCGCTCTACGCCCGGGCCCTGCTGACCGCACCCGGGCGTGGAGGGGAGCTGACCGAGCGCGAGGTGACCCAACGCGGTGCGCGCATCGATCGCGACCGGCTCGCGGCATACGACCGCGTCTGTGGTTTCGGCGTGCGTGACGAGCTGCCGGCGACCTACCTGCACGTCCTGGCCTTCCCGCTGCAGATGGTGCTGATGGTCGACCGGTCGTTCCCCTTCGCGCTGCCGGGGCTGGTGCACGTGCGCAACCGTATCGAGCAGCACCGCCCGGTCCGGGCCGACGAGGTGCTCGACCTGTGCGCGACCGCCCGCAACCTGCGACCGCACGCCAAGGGTGCCCAGGTCGACCTGGTGGGGCAGGCGCGGGTTGGTGAC
This sequence comes from Segeticoccus rhizosphaerae, assembly GCF_005222685.1. Lineage (NCBI taxonomy): Bacteria > Bacillati > Actinomycetota > Actinomycetes > Micrococcales > Intrasporangiaceae > Segeticoccus > Segeticoccus rhizosphaerae. The sequence goes on along the minus strand of NZ_SWMA01000027.1, from coordinate 25,272 downwards.
GAGCTGGTCTGGGAGGGCGTGAGCACCTACCTGGCCAAGGGGGCCGAAGCGCCCGCGGAGGCTCCGTCCGGTCACGACGAGCTCGAGGTCTCGCTGCCGGACGACGCCAGTCCTGCGGCGATCTGGCGGGTGCCGAAGGACATGGGGCGCCGCTATGCCGGGGTCAGTGGCGACGTCAACCCCATGCACCTGAACCCGCTCGCCGCCAAGGCGTCCGGCTTTCCCCGCATGCTCGTGCACGGGATGTGGACCAAGGCTCGGGCGCTCGCCGCCCTCGAGCCCCGCCTGCCCGAGGCGTATGCCGTCGACGTCGCCTTCAGCCGTCCGCTGCTGCTCCCCGCCACCGTCGGCTTCGTGGCTTCGACCGCGGGAGGGCCGGGTGAGTGGGACTTCGCGGTCCGCCCGGCCAAGGGCGGGCGCGAGCACCTGCGAGGTCGGGTCGTCTCGGCGACCGTCTCCGGGCCACCTCCGGCGTTGCCCTGACGACACGGGGCGCCGGTGCTCGGGTGGCCTGCCCACGGCACCATGTGCGGATGAGAGTCCTCTCATCCGCAGCTCATCACCCGCTGAGCCCGCTGCGGCACCATGGTGGCCATGAAGGCGTCGCGGCTGATCCTGCTGACCGTCGTGCTGCTGGCCCTGGCCGGAAGCGCGCTGACGGCCCTGCTGGTCTCCGGCGACAACAGCCCCGAGCTCGGCGAGACGGTGCGCATCCGCACCGTGGGCGGACCAGCGCCTGGTCGCACGCCGGCTCCCCGCCCGTCGACGACGAGCGCCACACCCGAACCGCCGGCTTCGACCACGTCCAGCACCCGCCGACCCAGCCCGAGCAAGACCGCCACGTCCGGGCCCGCACCCGACCGCACGCACGCCTCCGACCGACCCCAGGCGACGCGGGTCACCGGCACGCCTCCTCAGGCCGGCGTCGACGATGACGACGATCACGGCTGGGACGATGCGGACGACGACCGGGACGACGGGCTCGATGACTGACCGAGCCGAGCGGACCTCCCTTCGCCCCACCCGGTCGTCGCCATGAGCGCCCGTGGCCGGATCATCGGCTGGATGGTGCTCCTCGTCGCCATCGCGCTGGCCGGGTCCATCGTCGTGACGGCGCAGGTGATCTCGGTGCGGGCCGACGACATCGCGGGGGACAACCTGTCCCACGAGGCCGACAGCTTCCACGCGTATGCCGCCTCGCCGACCGGTCGGTCCCAGCAGTCGGTCGACGCGCTGCTGACGCGTTACCTCGAGGACAGCGTGCCGGACAGCGGCGAGTCCTACTTCACCCTGTTGGACGACCAGCCGGACCGGCGCAGCTCGGTGGAACCGCCGGCCCGTCTCGACACCGACCCCGGGTTCATCAAGGAGGTCGCGGGTCACGCCGAACCCGTGTCGGGGTGGTGGCAGAGCCGGGCGGGCAAGGTCCGCTACGGCGTCATCCCGGCCAGGGTGGACGGAGACCCGCAGCGTGGCGCCTTGGTGATCCTGCAGTTCCGTGACGTCCAGGCCGGACCGTTGTTCGCCTCGGTCAAGATCTTCGGCATCGTCGCGGCGGTCGCGCTGGTCTTCGCCGGCGTGGCGAGCTGGCTGGTCGCGGGCCGCGTCCTCGAGCCGGTCCGCCTGATGCGGCAGACGGCCGAGCAGATCAGTGAGTCCGACCTGCACCGCCGGATCCCCGTCACCGGCAAGGACGACGTCGCCCGGCTGTCGGCGACCTTCAACCGGATGCTCGACCGGCTCGAGGGTTCGTTCGACACGCAACGACGGTTCATCGACGACGCCGGCCACGAGCTGCGGACCCCGATCACGGTCGTCCGCGGCCACCTCGAGCTGATGGGGGACGACCCGCAGGAGCGCGCGGAAACCACCGCCCTCGTGCTCGAGGAGCTGGACCGGATGAAGCGCATCGTCGTCGAGCTCATCGACCTGGCCCGGGCCGAGCGCCCCGACTTCCTCGCGCCGGGTCGTGTCGACCTCGCCGACCTCACCGTCGACGCGCTGGCCCACGCACGCGTCCTCGCCGAACGGCACTGGGCGGTCGACGCCGTGGCCGAGGGCACCGTGGTGGCCGACGGGCAGCGGCTCACCCAGGCCCTGATGCAACTGGCGTCGAACGCGGTGCAGCACACCGCCCCTGGTGACCGCATCGCCATCGGTTCTGAGCGGTATGGCGACCGGTTCCGGCTGTGGGTCAGTGACACCGGGCGCGGGGTGTCACCGGCGGACGCGCCGCACATCTTCGAGCGGTTCCGCCGCGGTGAGGGACCGGTCCGCGCCCACGGGGCCGGGCTCGGTCTGTCGATCGTGAAGTCCATTGCCGAGGCCCACGCAGGCACCGCCCGGCTCGTCGATCGCCCGGGTCCGGGGGCGACCTTCGTGCTGGACCTGCCGGTCGCGGCCGGCGACGTCGAAGTGGTGCCCGATCGCGACGACGAGGCGACCGGGACTGACCAGGCCTTCTCCGACAGTCCGATACCCGACCCGGAGGCGAGACCATGAACCGCATCCTCATCGCCGAGGACGAGACGCGCATCGCCTCGTTCCTCGAGAAGGGTCTGCGCAGCAACGGCTTCGTGACCACCACGGTCCGCAACGGCCGAGCCGCCCTGGACGAGGCGCGCCATGGTGACCACGACCTGCTGGTGCTAGACATCGGCCTTCCCGAGATGGACGGCTTCACCGTGCTGCACCGGTTGCGCGAGGCCAAGTCGACCATTCCGGTGCTGATCCTCACCGCCCGGGACAGCGTCGATGACAAGGTCGCCGGGCTCGCCGGCGGTGCTGACGACTACCTGGCGAAGCCGTTCGCGTTCGACGAGCTGCTGGCCCGGGTCCGGCTCCGGCTGCGCGGCGACCGGGTGGCCGAGGCCACGGTGCTCGAGGTCGGGGGGATGAGTCTCGACCTGCGCACCCGACGGGCCCGTGTCGATGGCAGGGAGATCGACCTCAGTGCACGGGAGTTCGCGCTGGCCGAGGCCTTCTGCCGGCACCCCGACCAGGTGCTCTCTCGCGAGCAGCTGCTCTCTCAGGTCTGGGGATTCGACTTCGACCCGGGGTCCAACGTGGTGGAGGTCTACATCCGCTACCTGCGGCGCAAGCTGGGCGCCCAGAGGATCGAGACGGTCCGGGGGATGGGCTACCGGCTCGTCGTCGACCCCAGCTGACCGCATCCCGCGGCTGCCTCGAGGTGCCAGTGATGAGAGCGCTCTCATCCGGGGCTTGCGTGGGTCTCATCGGCGTTGGGCACGGTGGGTGTCAGGTCGGGCACCGCGACGGTTGCCCGGCGACGCAGAAGGAGAGACCTGATGAACCTGATCATGGCGATCACCGCCGACCTCGCCGCCATCACCCTGCTCGTGTTCGGGGTCTACTACCGCCGGCACTTCCGGCGCGATCTGGTGCTCGCCTACGTCGCACTGAACGTCGGGATCATGGCGGTCGCCGCCCTCCTTGCCGGCAGTGGCGCCGGAATCGGCCTGGGCATGGGCCTTTTCGGGATCCTGTCGATCATCCGCCTACGGTCTGACGCGATCACCCAGGAGGAGGTCGCCTACTACTTCATCGCGCTCGCCCTCGGCCTCGTGAACGGTCTGCACCCGGGCCCGATCTGGCTCGCCCCAGCGGTCTCGGGCGGTCTCGTGCTGGTGATGTATGCCGCGGACCACCCGAGGTTCGCCCCCCGGACGCGACGCCAGACGGTGACCATGGACACGGCATACCCGCGGGAGCCCTCGCTCCGGGCCGCGCTCGAGCAGCTGCTCGACGCCGACGTTCTCCACGTGGTGGTCCTCGAGCTCGACCTCGTGCGCGACACCACCGTCGTGGACGTCCGCTTCCGGAGCCGCCCGCAGCCAGTGGCCACCCGGGGACAGACCCAGCGGCCGGGACGGGAGCTGGCCGGCCAGAGCGACCTCGTGGCGGTGACCCGATGACCGCGCTCGCCTCGGCCACGTGCGGGGCACCGGCACGCACGGCAGCGGCATCCCGCTCGCGAGCCGTTCTGCAGGCGGTCGCGTCTGGCAGCGCGTCGGTCGCCCTGCCCCAGGTGATGGAGGTGGCCGGGCTGCAGACCCGGGTGGACCGGAAGTACCTCCTCACGCCCGAGCAGTTCGCCACGCTCGCCGGCGACCTGGGTTGCCGGTTCCGTGCCCTGCAGATCGGTGGGCGCCGGCTGTTCGGCTATGAGTCGGCATACTTCGACAGCCCGGACCTCGCGCTCTACCGGGCACACCGGCAAGGGCGGCGGCGCCGCTACAAGGTGCGTTCGCGCAGCTACCTGGACAGCGAGGAGTGCCTCTTCGAGGTCAAGCTGGAGGGGCGGCGGGCGGAGACGGTCAAGCACCGCGTGCCCTACCCCTTCGAGGAGCGCGGCGGGATCAACCGGGCGGCGGTGGAGTTCCTCGAGGGCGTGCTGCACGACGAGTACCGTCTGCGGCCGCCTGAACTGGTGCCATCGGTGACGACCCGCTACCGCCGGGCGACGCTGGTCGACCTCGACGAGGGGTCGCGGCTCACCTGTGACGTGGACCTCGAGTGCGTCCTGGACGGCCGCAGCGAATGGGGTCCGGACCGGGTCCTCGTCGAGAGCAAGAGCACCGGCTCCGGCTTCGCGGACCGGGCACTGGCCGCGCGCGGTGTCCGGGGCGTGAGCGTGAGCAAGTATTGCCTCGGAGTCGCCCTGCTGCACCCGTGGCTGCCGGCGAACCGGTGGAACCGGATCCTGCGGGGTGAGTTCGGTTGGAGCCCGCAGCGTGCATGTTAGGGTTGAGTTGGTTGCAGTTGCAGTTCCTCGCAGGTCGAAGAAGTGCCCGCCCCAACGAGCGGGCCTTTTTTATCCCAACGGGCATGTCCCGGCAGTGGGGGTAGTACGGCAGCCTGGCCCGCGCGAGGTGCGCGGTCCACCCGCCAATAAGAAAGAGTTACCCCATGGCACAGGGCACCGTGAAGTGGTTCAACGCCGAGAAGGGCTTCGGCTTCATCGCACAGGACGGCGGCGGCCCCGACGTCTTCGTGCACTACTCGGCCATTCAGTCGGACGGCTACCGTTCGCTGGACGAGGCGCAGCGCGTCGAGTTCGAGGTCACGCAGGGCCCCAAGGGCCCGCAGGCAGACGCGGTCCGTCCGGTCTGATCCACCAGCGAGACTGACTGCGGCACCGCAAGTTTCGTAGTCCTATCGCAGTAAGGACGAGGCCCCCGGGTTCACCCGGGGGCCTCGTTGCGCGTGCGGCGGTCACACGTGCGGATACAGCTGGTGCCGGTATGCCGCGTAGCGCTCGCGCACCTGCTGTCCCCATCCCTCGCCGCTGGGTGCGATCTCTGCGGCGACCCGCCGCTCCCAGACCGGTGGCTCGTCGGAGCCGGACTCGACCCAGGCGGCCTGCCGGGCGGCGCCCAGCGCGACGTATTCACCCGGCTCGGGAACCACGACCGGCACCCCGAAGATCTCGGGAGCCGCGGAGCGGACCGCCTGCGACTGGGCGGCGCCGCCGATGAGCAGCACCTGCTCGACCGGGACGCCGCTGCGCCGGACCGCGTCGAGTGCATCGGCCAGACCGCACAGCATGCCGAGCACCCCGGCCCGCGCGACGTGCTCGGGAGTCATCGTCGACCGCCGCAGCCCGTGCAGGCTCCCGGAAGCCTCCGGCAGCGAAGGGGTCCGCTCACCGTCGAGGTAGGGCAACAGGATCGCGCCGTCGGCGTCGAGCGGGGCCTGCGCCTGGAGGCGCTCCATCCCGGCCAGGTCGGTGCCGAGCGCGGTGGCGACGGCTCCGAGGACCCGAGCCGCGTTCATCGTGCAGGACAAGGGAAGCAACTGCCCCTCGCCGTCTGCAAACCGGTTGAGCTCGCCGCTCGGGTCCGGTTCGGCATCGGCCGCCGACGCGAAGACCGCGCCGCTGGTGCCGAGTGAGACAACGGTCTCCCCGGCCCGCAGGCCCAGACCGAGCGCGGCCGCGGCGTTGTCGCCGAGCCCGGGGCCGACCACGGTGCCGCGCGCGGTGCGGCCGGCCGGCTCCGACGGTGCCAGGACGCGGGGGACACCGACGGTGCGCCCGAACGCGAGCTCGAGCAGGTCCATCCGGTAGTCGCCCGTGGTGGCCGACCAGTAGCCCGTGCCGGAGGCCTCGCTGCGGTCGGTGGTCGTGGCCTCGGGGGACCCGAGCAACCGCCAGGTGAGCCAGTCGTGGGGCAGCAGCACCTGAGCGACCCGGTCGGCCAGCTCGGGCTCGCGCTCGCGCATCCACGCCAGCTTGGTGACCGTGATCGAGGGGATCGGCACCGAGCCGACGGCCTCCACCCAGGCGTCACGACCCAGCTGTTCGGTGAGCGCTCGCGCCTGGGGCGCGCTGCGCACGTCGTTCCACAGCAGCGCCGGCCGCACGGTGTTGCCCTGCGCATCGAGCGTCACGAGGCCGTGCTGCTGGCCGGCGACCGCGACGGCACTGGCCGTCGGCACCTCGTCCGAGACCCGCTGCAACGCCTCCCACCACAGTTGCGGGTCGATCTCCGTCCCGTCCGGGTGTGGCGCCTGGTCGAGGGACAGCACCCGGCCGGTGGAGGGATCGACCGTGACGACCTTGCACGACTGGGTGGAGGAGTCGACTCCTGCGACGCGATCTGTCGGTGAGCTCATGGACGAAGTCTGCCGGTTCGTCTCGGCGGCAAGTCCACTCGGGCCTCGGAAGAACTCGCGTGACGACGCCCACTGCGTCGAGGTGCTGTAGCTCGACACACGAATTGTCGAAGACCGACCCTTGATCTCACACAAAATGTGTGGGAAGTTGTCCGGCACCGCAGGAGGAGGTCGGCCCCGTCGCCGGCCCCCGCCGCCGCCCGCCTCACCCGAGGGAGCCTGCCCATGCCGAAGCGACTCGACCGCCTCGACCTCTCGCGGGGACCCACTCGTCGTGAGGTGCTGCGCGCCGGCGCCTGGGGCGCCGGGGCGCTGGCCGGCGCGGCCCTCCTCGGGGCGTGCGGCAAAGAGGAGGCGCCGGTCCCGCCGCTGGCACAGGGCTCCGATCCCTGGCGCCGGTTCGCGGGGACGACGATCAACTTCATCTCCGAGAACACTGCGCCCACCGCGGCGATCGCCGCGAACCTCAAGCCGTTCACCGACCTCACCGGCATCCGCGTGCAGATCGTCAACCTGGAGCTGTCGGCACTGGTCCAGCGTGTGGCGCTGGACATGGCCTCCGGCGACGCGCAGTACCAGGTCATCTACGCCGACCCCTACCAGGTGCTGGCACCGTATGCCGGCGGGCTGGCCGACCTGCGTGAGTTCATCGAGGACGACAGCTACCCCGAGCTCGAGGGCGGGGTGGAGGACTTCATCCCGACCCAGATGGATGCGGCAGGACGCTTCGAGCGGGCGGACGGGCCGATCTATGCGCTGCCTTACGACTGCCCCACGATGATCTGGCAGTACCGCGCCGACCTCTTCGAGAAGTACCACGACCCCATGTCGAACGACCTCGGCTTCGACCCGACTCCCGGTGCGGACCGCACCTGGGAGGAGTACCGCAAGATCGCGGCCTGGTTCAACGACCACGTCGACGAGGTCAAGTACGGCACCGGCCAGCAGGCCAAGCAGCACGACTCGCTGCAGTGCGACTTCAGCAACGTCCTGTGGAGCTACGGCGGCGACTACTTCGAGGGAGGGCAGAAGGCCGGCCTGCTGGGCACCACCGATCCGGGCGCCTCGCGGCTGCGCGAGGACACGGCGATCGAGGCGGCGGCCTTCTACGGCGACCTGCTGAAGGTCGCTCACCCCGGCTCGCGGACCTGGGACTGGGACGGTGTCGGAGCAGCCCTGCGCGCCAAGGAGATCGCGATGTGCCCCAACTGGCACGAGTTCGCGGCCAGCAACGAGCAGGTGCTGCCTGGCAAGATCGGCTACGCGCCGCTGCCCAAGGGACCCGCCCGGTCCTCCGACATCTACGGTGGCACCGGCATCGGGATAGCCGCCAACAGCACGGGCGCTGCCCGTGGCGCGGCCTGGCTGTTCGTCAACTGGGCGACCTCGCCGAAGACCCAGCTGGCCAACCTCAAGAGCAAGGCCGGCGGTGGGACCCCGACGCGCACCTCGGTCTACGAGTTGCCCGAGGTCAAGAAGGCCGAGCACCGGCCCAGTGCCCTGCCCAACATGCTGACCGGTCCAGCGGTGAGCAAGGCGTGGGAGAAGGACCACATCGGGCTCCGGCCGAAGATCCCGATGTGGAACGAGTGCGACACCGCGATCTTCACCTCGTTGTCCAAGATGATCGCCGGTCAGCAGTCACCCAAGGAGGCCATGGTCGACACGGCCGACAAGTTCGACCGGGTCGTCTCGAGAGGGTGGTTCGCGTGAGCGTCACAGCCGAACGGACTCCGGCGCGGCAGGCGTCGCGACCTCCGCGCCCACCCCGGCGCAAGAGCCGGTTCACCTTCACCGGCAAACTGATGACCCCGGGCGTCGTCCTGCTGGCCCTGTTGTCGATCCTGCCGTTCATCGCCCTGATCGTGATGAGTTTCAGCCGGGTGCGGTTGCTCGGTGGCGTGCGGCTCGAGTGGGTCGGTGTCGACAACTGGACCCGGGTCCTGACCGACCCGGACATGTGGTCGAGCTGGTTCCGCACCGCCGTCTTCCTCGTGCTCACCCTCGGCATCGAGATGGTGTTGGGCATCGGCATCGCGATCGCCTTGCACCGCGTGGTCAAGGGCCGTGGACTGCTCCTGTCCCTGGTGCTGCTGCCGATGTTCGTCGCGCCGGTCATCGTGGGACTGCTCGGGCGCTACCTCACCGACTCGACTTTCGGTCTCTACTCGTCGATCCTGCACTCCCTCGGCTGGGACGCCGACATCCTCGGCAGCCCGACGAGCGCGTTCGCGGCGGTGGTGCTCATGGACGTCTGGGAGTGGACCCCGCTGATCGCGTTGATCACCCTGGCCGGCCTCTCCGGCGTCAACCCCTCGATCCTCGAGGCCGCGTCGCTCGACGGAGCCGGTTACTGGAAGTCCCTGCGGCACATCGTGCTGCCCTCGATCTCGGGAATCCTCCTGGTGGCGCTCCTGATCCGGGCGATGGACGCGGTCCGCTACTTCGACATCATCTTCGTGACCACCAACGGTGGACCGGCCGACGCCACCAAGACCATCCCGATCCGCCTGTTCGAGACCGCCTTCCGGTTCTTCGACCTCGGCTACGCGGCGGCGATCGGGTTGATGATGCTGGCGGTCACGATCGCCATCTCGCAGGCGTTCGTCCGGATCCTCACGGCGAAGGGGCTGACCCGATGACCACCGAAACCACGGCCACGGACACGGCGGGGACGCAAGACGGGGGTCCGCCGCGGCGAGACGTCGAGAAGGCGCGCAGCAGCAGGACAGTCGGCAACCTCAGCACCGCGGTCGTCATCGTCGTGGTCCTGCTGTGGACGCTGGTGCCGCTCGTCTGGATGGTGCTCGGTTCCTTCAAGAACAGCGCCGACGTCACGTCCAGCGACCCGAAGTGGTTCTTCGCGCCCACGATGGACAACTACAAGCACCTGTTCAGCGGCGCCAACGACCTGACGCCCTACCTCGTGCACAGCATCATCGCTGCTGGCGTCGCCGCTCTGCTGTCGCTCGTCCTGGGCACGCTCGCCGGCTACGGACTCTCACGCTCGGCGATGCGGGGCAAGCACCACCTGTCGTTCTGGATCATCTCCACGCGGATGGCCCCGATCGCCGCCGTGGTCCTGCCGCTCTTCCTCATGTTCCGGGTGGCCGGCCTGATTGACACCCTGCCGGGGTTGATCCTCGCCTACATGACCTTCAACCTGCCCTTCGCGATCTGGTTGATGAGTGCCTTCTTCGCCGACGTTCCCCCGTCCATCGAGGAGTCGGCGCTGGTCGCCGGGTGCACCAGGTGGCAGGCCTTCTGGTACGTCATCCTGCCGCTGTGCAAGGCGGGGCTGGTGACCACCGGAGTGCTCTGCCTCGTGTTTGCCTGGAACGACTACGCGTTCGCCACCGTGTTCGCCGGGCCGAGCTCGCAGACCCTGCCCATCGCAGCCAGCCAGCTGGTGACGCAGACCGGTATCGACTGGGGTCAGCTCACCGCGATCGGCACCATCGTGGTGCTCCCGATGGTGCTCGCCGGCCTGGCGGTGCGGCGCTGGCTGGTCACCGGGTTGACCCTGGGGGCGGTCACCGGTGAATGACGTGAGCGTGCCCGACACGATGCGGGTGAGCGTCCTGCGCGGGATCCGCGACGTGGCGGTCGAGGAGCGGCCGACACCGCAGCCCGGGCCGGGCGAGGTCCTGGTCCGGGTCGGCTCCGTCGGGGTGTGCGGGTCGGACGTCCACTACTACGAGCACGGCCGGATCGGTGACCACGTCGTCCGGGGCCCGCTCGTGCTGGGCCACGAGGCCGGGGGTCGGATCGTCGGCGTCGGCGAAGGGGTCGACGTCTCTCGGGTCGGGCAGCGAGTATCGCTCGAGCCCGGGGTGCCCTGCCGCCACTGCGTCCAGTGCCGCGCCGGACGCTACAACCTCTGCCCCGACGTGGTCTTCTTCGCCACGCCACCCGTGGACGGCGCCTTCGCCGAATACGTCACCATCGCCGAGGACTTCGCGTATGCCGTGCCCGACCAGCTCTCGGACGACGCCGCTGGCCTCATCGAACCGCTCTCGGTGGGGGTCTGGGCCAACCGCAAGGCCCGGGTCGGCGCCGGCTCAAGGGTGCTGATCAGCGGCGCGGGCCCCGTGGGCCTGGTGGTTGCCCAGGTGGCACGGGCCAGGGGGGCGAGCGAGATCGTCGTGTCGGACGTCGACTCGCGGCGGCTCGAGGCGGCCACCCGGTTCGGCGCGACCCGCGTCCTCGACGCGCGTGACGGCATACCGGCGGGGCTGGTCGTCGACGCCTTCGTGGACTGCTCCGGCGCACCCTCCGCGGTGGCCAGCGGATGCCGCGCCGTCGGGCCGGCCGGCGTGGCGGTGCTCGTCGGGATGGGAGCCGACGAGGTGACCCTGCCGGTGTCGCTGGTCCAGAACCGCGAGATCGAGGTGACCGGCACGTTCCGTTACGCCAACACCTGGCCGGAGGCCATCGCTCTGGCGACCTCGGGCCAGGTCGACCTCGACGGGCTCGTCACCGCGCACGTCGACCTCGACCACGTGGTCGAGACCCTCGACGTCGACCCGCAGGCGGGGCACCTGAAGATGGTGGTGCGCCCCGGCGGGGTGTGACCCCTGGGCAGGAACCGGTGACACGGCGGTGAGGAGGCCGGGCATGCGTGGGAGCCGGTCCAGCGACGCGCTGGTGCACCAGCGTCGCGACCAGATCCTCGAGGTGGTGCTCGACGAGGGCGCGGTGGGCATTCCCGACCTGGCGCGACGGTGCCAGGTCAGCGAGATGACCATCCACCGCGACCTCGATGCCCTCGCGGACGCCGGCTTGGTCGAGAAGCACCGTGGACGGGCGGTGGCGCCGTCGGCGTTGCGCGTGCAGACGAGCGCGCAGTTCCGGATGCGGGCCGGCGCACGCCTCAAGGAGGCCGTCGGATCCGGGGCGCTGCCACTTCTGGAGGGCGCGCGGACGGTGTTCTTCGACGACTCCACCACTGCTCTGCCACTCCTGCGTCGCCTCGGCGAGACCGCCACGGCCCCGGTCACCGTCGTCACGAACTACCTCGAGGCCGTGCATCGTGGGGCCGGACACCCCATGCTGCGCATGCACCTGCTCGGCGGCGACTACGTCCCCGACCTGGGCGCGACCTTCGGCAGCGCGTGCGTCGAGGGTATCCACCGCTGGCACTTCGACGTCGCGGTCTTCAGTGCCCCCGCGGAGAGTGAGGCCCGGTGCTACCACCCGTTGCTCGGGTCGGTGGCGATCAAGCAGGCGGCGCTGCGCCGGGCGGCCGACAGCGTGTTGCTGCTTGACCACACCAAGCTGGGACACACCGGGCCGCACCACATCTGCGACGTCTCCGAGGCCGGCACCGTGGTGCTCGACGCGGAGGCCGATCCGCGCGAGGTCGAGCTGATGCGCAGGCAGGGGGCCACCGTGCAGCTCGTGCCCATCGCCGAGCCGGCTGCGACCGACCGTCTCGGCGACGACGAGCCGAGGGCGTCTCGCAAGTCGGCAGCACGTACCTGATCGACCGCACCAGCACCGGGCAGCACCCCGAGATCGGAGCACTTCCATGGGCATCCTCGACGTCTTCTCCCTGCGCGACCGGGTCGCGCTGGTCACCGGCGCCAGCCGCGGCCTCGGCAAGGGGTTCGCACTGGCGCTGGCGGAAGCGGGCGCCGACGTGGCCCTGGTTGCCCGCGACGAGTCCGCCTGCCAGGAGGTGGCGGAGCAGGTCGAGGCGCTCGGACGTCGCTCGCTGGTGGTCGCGGCCGACGTCACGGACCCCGAGCAGGTCGAGCAGGTCGTGCAGAGGGTGGCGGGCCGCCTCGGTGGCCCCGACGTCCTGGTCAACAATGCCGGGGTCTGCGTGCACGCGCCGGCACTCGAGGTCACCGACGCCGACTGGCACCGGGTGCTCGACCTCAACGTCACCGCCCTCTGGCACATGAGCACGGCGGTGGCCCGGGTGATGGTGCCGCGTGGCGGAGGCGTCATCGTCAATGTCGGCAGCATCTCGGCGCAGATCGTCAACCGGCCCCAGTGGCAACCGGCCTACAACGCCTCCAAGGCCGCGGTGCACCAGCTGACCAAGAGCCTCGCGGCGGAGTGGGCGCCGCACGGCATACGGGTCAATGCGCTCGCGCCGGGCTACGTCAAGACGGAGATGGCCGACGTGGACCGGCCCGAGTTCCAGCAACGCTGGATCCTCGACGCACCGATGCAGCGCTATGCGACGCCCGAGGAGATCGCGCCGAGTCTGATCTACCTTGCCAGCGACGCTTCCTCGTTCACCACCGGCACGGTGCTCGTGGCAGACGGCGGCTACACGCTGTTCTGACCGCCGTCCTGGCTTGCCGGGGGGCAAGGGCGAGCGGTCCGGGCGCTCAGCGGCCCGTGTCGACGGCGCGCTGCCGGGTCTCGTTGACGTGCAGGGTGAACACGTCGGGCCGGGCGTAGTGCCCCACCGCGTCGAAGTCGAACCGTGCGCGGGCGAGATCATCCAGGTCGAGATCAGCTCGGAGGATGCCCTCCTGCCCCCGCAGCGGCCCGGCCAGGACGTCGCCGAGCGGACCGACGATCACGGAGCCCCCAGCGATGAGCACGGTGTCGGGGTCGTCGCCCTGCGCGGGGTGCACGTCGGTCGGGAGGTTGGCGCGGGTGAGGTACTGGCACGCGCTCAGCACGAAGCATCGGCCCTCGAGCGCGATGTGGCGCATCGTCGCCTGCCACGTCTCGCGCTCGTCGACGGTGGGTGCGCACCACAGGTCGATCCGCTTGTCGTACATGGCCGTCCGGTAGAGCGGCATGTAGTTCTCCCAGCAGATCGCGGCGCCGAACCGCACCTCGTCGGCGGCGAAGACGGGCATGGTGGACCCGTCACCGGTGCCCCAGATCACCCGCTCCGCCGCGGTCGGCATCAGCTTTCGGTGCTTGCCGAGGAGCGAGCCGTCGGGGCCGAGAAACACGGCGGTGCAGTAGAGCGTCCCCCCGTCCCGCTCGATCACGCCGGCGATCAGATGGATCGACAACTGGCCGGCCAGCTCGCCGAGGCGCTCCGTCTCCGGGCCGGGGACGGTGATGGCGCCGTCGTGGTAGCGGCGGAACTCATCGCGTCCGGCGTCGCTGCGCATCCCGATCCGGACCCCGAAGTCCAGGCCCTTGGGGTAGCCACCGATGAAGGCCTCGGGCAGCACGACGAGCTGCGCGCCCTGACCGGCGGCCTCGTTGACCAGGCGGACGGCCTTGTCCATCGTGCGCGGCGTGTCGAACAACTCGGAACCGGCCTGGACGACGGCAACGGCGTAGGTGGACACAGGCACCTCCAGGTGGTGAGGAGACTGCGACCCTATCCCGGCGCTGCGAACCGCGGAATTCCCCGGACGCGCCGTCAGCGCCGGATCGGGCCGCCGATCTCGACGGTGGCGCCGCCGATGGTCAGGATGCCGGCCAACAGCTGCAGTCCCCACAGCGCGGTCGTTTTCGCGGTGATGACGCCATGCGGGAGGTCGCCGCTCGCCGTCCCGGCAAACGTGGTCAGCATGTCGCTGCAGGTGGTCCACAGCATGCCGATGCCGATCAGGACCGCAAGGGGAGCAAGCAGGCGCACGCCGTCCACCGCCCAGAAGAGCAGTCCCAGGGCGAACAGCGCCACCGCGGCCGCGCTCCAGAGGAACAGGCCGGAGGTCCACGTCTGCGGCTGCTCGAGTGTCGACCACCAGGTCCACGAGAGGACCACGGCAGCCACCACGCACATCCCGGCGATCATCAACGACGCTCCGGCGCCGCGGGGTCGCTCGGGAGGCAAGGCGTAACCCTCGGGCCGGGGCAACGACCGTGGGTCGACGTCGTCGGCACGCACCGGTTCATAGGTGTCGGACCCGAGGAGGTCGTCCTCGGTGTCGCGGCGGTCGACGTAGCGATCGGCGGGCAGCTCGCGTGGTTCGTTCATGACATCCCTGGCCTCGGAGCGGACCACGCGATCATGGCACACAGTGGTCTGCCGCAGCTCTTTGGCGGCAGTGCCGCTGTCATCGCTGCGGGGGCTTCTCGCCGTAGCGCTCAGTTCAGGTTCCCGAGGAACGCCTTGGCGACGGGTCCGGCGGTGGTGCCGCCGTCAACGCCCTTCTCGACCAGCACGGCGAAGGCGACGTCGCCCTGCCAGCCCACGATCCAGCAGGTGGGGTCCTTGCCGGAGCTGTCGTGCTCCGCGGTGCCCGTCTTGGCGTAGACCGGGGCGCCGGGCACGCTCGCGAGGACCGGTGCGGTGCCGTCGGTCACCACCTCGCGCATGAGGGCGTGCAGCTGCTTGACGACCGTGCCGTCCAGCGGCGTCGCGTCGTGCCTCGCGCCCTTCGCCGCGGGTGAGGTGATCAGGGTGGGTGGCACGAAGGAGCCGCGCGCCACCGAGCCGGCCATCACTGCCAGGGACAGCGGCGACGTCAGCGTCCGGCCCTGGCCGAAGGCCGACGCCGCCTTGTCGGTCTCACCGTCGGCGACCGGCACCGACCCGGCATACGCGTTCGGGACCCCGAGGTGCTCGGCCCAGTCGCCGCCGATCCCGAGCTGGCCCGCAGCCTCGTGCAGGTCGGTGTCGGCCATGCCCTCGGAGAGGGCGACGAAGGCGGTGTTGCACGAGTGCGCGAAGTCGGTCGAGAACGGCACGGCGCCATAGGACTCGTCCTCGTAGTTCTTGACCTCCAGGCCGTTCACGACGGTCGTCTTCGGGCAGTTCACTGTCGTGGTCGGCTTGAGCCCGTGCGAGAGCAGCGAGTATGTCGTGGCCACCTTGAGCGTCGAACCCGGCGCGTAGTGGCCGGTCAGCGCGCGATCGAAGCCGACCGCAGGGGAGTTGGCGACCGCGAGCAGGTTGCCGGTCCGGACGTCGACGGCCACCAGCGCCGAGGGCACCGAGCCGGTGCCGGCGAGCGCCGTCTCGGCCGCCGCCTGCGTCTTCGCGTCGAGGGTCAGCTCGAGAGGCTCGCCGTCCTTGGCCTTGCGCTCGAACAGCACGGTGTCCGGATGACCTTCGGGTGTGACCGTGAAGCCCGGGGTGGGTGCCATGACCGCGTCGTAGGTGCCCTGCAGGCCGCTGGTGCCGGCATACCCTCCGGCGCGATAGCGCGTGGGGTCCTTCTTGACCATCTCCGCGGTGACCGGGCCGAAGCTGCCGAGCAGCGGCTGGCCGAAGGTCCTGGTCGGGGCGAGCGGCTGGGTGCGTGAGAGCGCGAGGACTCCCTTGATCGCGCCCAGCTGGCTCTTGCGGGAGGAGTAGTCGGACTCGCGGTAGGTGATCACCGGGATCGGGCCCCTGGCGCCCGCCTTGTGGGCCGCGCGCAGGTTGTCGACCAGGGAGCTCTCGGAGACCCCGACGACGCCCGCGAGCGCCTTGGCCGACGAGGCGTCCGCGTTGACCGGGTCGAGCACGATGTCGTGCACCTTCGCGTTGGCCATGATCGGCTTGCCGCCTCGGCCCAGCACCTCACCGCGCGTGCCGGGGTCCTGCTGCACCGAGAACGCGCCGTTCGCGGTCAGCTTGGGGTGCCACAGCGAACCGTCGCCGATCAGCACCGCCCACTGCTCGCCCTGCCGGGTCAGCTGCACCCGGTCGACGTAGCTCCAGGTGACGCCCTTCTGCAGGGTCCACGAGACGCCCAGCACGGCGGTGCCCCTGTCGCCGGTGCGGTCGACCGACTGGACGGCGACCTTGACAGGGGCCTTGCCCAGGGCGGCCGTCGCCGTCGCGAAGTTGGCCTCGACCGCCGTCGGCGACGACCCGGCATACCGCGCCTGGTCCGGCTGCCGGGACGACCAGGCGCTGGCGAAGGACTGGGCCGCCGCCCGGGCTCCCTGATCCAGGCGGTCCTGCTCCGACTGCTGCTTCCACAGCACGGTTCCCCCAGCAGCTCCCGCGACCAGGACGCCGGCCAGGGTCGCGGAAAGGGCAACGCGTCGACTCATGAGCCCATCCAACCTCATGCGGAACAGGGCGGGCTCCTCGATATCCCTCGGACGTCCGCCCCCATGACTTGGGCGGACCCCTCCCGTGGGGGCCGAGTTCGTGACAGGCTCCCGTCATGAAGAGCACCATGCAGACCACTCCGTTGCTCATTTCTCGCTTGCTCGTCACCGGCACGACGCTGCACGCCGACCAGGAGGCGGTCACCTGGACCGCGGACGGACCCCGCCGCACCTCGTATGCCGAGATCGGCACCATGTCGGCGCAGCTGGCCCATGCGCTGCGCGGGCTCGGAATCGACGGCGACCAGCGGGTGGCGACCTTCATGTGGAACAACGCGGAGCACCTCACCGCCTACTTGGCCGTGCCCTCGATGGGCGCGGTGCTGCACGCTCTCAACATCCGGCTCTTCCCCGAGCAGCTCATCTACGTCACCAACCACGCGGAGAACCAGGTCGTCATCGTCGACAACACCCTGGCCGAGCCGTTCGGCAAGCTGCTGCCGCACCTGACCACGCTGCGCCATGTCATCGTGAACGGGCCGGTCAGCGACGAGGTGCGAGAGGCGCTCGGCGCGCCGGACCACATCGAGGCGGTGCACGACTGGACCGAGCTGCTCGCCGCGCAGCCGGACACCTTCGAGTGGCCCGAGCTGGACGAGAACTGCGCCTCGTCGATGTGCTACACCTCAGGCACGACGGGCAACCCCAAGGGCGTGGCCTACTCGCACCGCTCGAACGTGCTGCACGCGATGCAGGCCGCGATGCCGTCCACGATGGACGTGCGCGAGGGTGACCGGTTGCTGGCCATCGTGCCGATGTTCCACGCCAACACCTGGGGGCTGCCGTATGTCGCGATGCTCGCCGGGGCGTCCCTCATCCTGCCCGACCGGTTCCTGCAGGCCGAGCCGCTGGCGCGGATGATCGAGACCGAGAAGGTCACCGGCGGCGGGGCGGTGCCGACGATCTGGACCGACGTGCTGCGCTACCTCGACGAGCACCCGACCGACACCTCGACGGTGCGCTCGGTCGTGGTCGGCGGATCGGCCTGTCCGCCTGCGCTGATGGCGGCGATGCACGAACGGCACGGAATCGAGGTCACCCATGCCTGGGGTATGACGGAGACGTCACCTCTCGGGTCAGCTGCGGTGGCACCCGCGGCGGCGACCGGCGACGACTACTGGCGCTATCGGCATACCCAGGGTCGCTTGGCGCCCTTCGTGGAGGGACGGCTCGTGGGGCCGGACGGCGCGCTGCAGCCCTGGGACGGGCAGAGCGTGGGCGAGTTGGAGGTGCGCGGGCCGTGGATCGCCGCGGGCTACTACGAAGGGCCCGCCGCGACCGACACGGACCGGGCGGAGGCGGCGGCCAAGTTCCACGACGGCTGGCTGCGCACCGGTGACGTGGGCACGCTGACCGCGGACGGGTTCCTCACCCTGACCGACCGGTCCAAGGACGTCATCAAGTCGGGCGGGGAGTGGATCTCGTCGGTGGAGCTGGAGAACATCCTGATGGGCCACCCCGCGGTCGCGGAGGCCTCGGTCGTGGGGGTGCCCGATGACAAGTGGGGTGAGCGCCCGCTCGCGACCGTCGTGCTCCTCGAGGGGGAGAGCTGCGACGTCGCCACCCTGCGGGAGTACCTCGAGGGCAAGGTCGCGCACTGGCAGGTGCCGGAGCGGTGGGCGTTCATCGACGAGGTGCCCAAGACGAGTGTCGGCAAGTTCGACAAGAAGGTGCTGCGCCGCCGCTACGCCGATGGCGAGCTCACCGTGCAGTCAGGGTCACCCGCCAGCTGAGTCGCCGAGCGCGGTGGTCAGCAGGCCTGGTTGACGTCGACGGCGCTGTCCGGGTTCTGCGTCTTGGTCGGTGACGGGCTCGACGTCGGTGTCGACTTGGGTGTCGAGCCAGCCTTGCCCTGGCCGTTGCTCTTCTTCTTGGGCGGCTTCGGCGGGTGGATCGCCTTCTGGACCAGTTGGTGCATCTTGGCGAAGTCGGGGTGCACCGTGTTGGTGTTGTCGTTGGTGAAGGCCAGGCTCTTCATCGTGCCCTTCTGCATCCGCTCGACCAGGGTGACGAAGGCCTTGAGCTCCTTCTGCGAGATGTCGGTCTGCAGGTTCTTCTTGAGCACCGACGCGAGGCGGGGGTACTTCTCGACCATGGTCACCGGGTTGACCTGGTCGACGATGGCTCCGACCATGCAACGCTGGCGCCGCATCCGGCTGAAGTCGTCGGTCGTGGCGCGGGAGCGGGAGTACCACAGGGCCTGGTGACCGTCCAGGTGCTGCTTCCCGGGTTCGATCCAGCCCTTGATGCTGCCGGGAGCGATCGCGCCGTTCTCCACCTTGCCCCCGATGGGGAGCCGCTCCTTGACGTCGATGTTGACACCGCCCATGGCGTTGACCAGCGAGCTGAAGCCGTGCAGGTCGACGATGAGGGTGTAGTCGATCGGCAGGCCGGTGACCTGGGTGAGCACCTGCTGGGTGGTGGTCAGGCCGGGGTTGTCGTTGCCCGGGAAGAGTTTCTGGTGCTCGCCGGCGAGGGTCCAGACCGCGTTCATCAGGCACTGGCTGCCGCAGTCGTAGCCGTTGGGGTAGAGCTCGTGCAGCGGATTGTTCTTGGGGAAGGGGACGTCCTGCAGGTTGCGGGGGACGCTGACCAGGACGGTGTTGCCGCTCTTGGTGTCGACCGAGGCGATGATCATCGAGTCGGTGCGGATTCCGACCCGGTCGGTCCCGGCGTCGGAGCCGAGCAGCAGGATGTTGACCCGTGGCGTGTTGGCCCACGGGGCCTGCTCGTTGTGCACGTCCGGGCGGGCGTAGTGCGGATTGGCGTGGGACTCGGAGGGCGACTTGCCCTTGAAGACCGTGTTGAGCAGGCTGCGGTGCACGCTGAGCAGACGCACCGCCTGGACGGATGGCACGAGGACCACCAGGCACATCAGCAGGGTGAACCCCCGCAGCAGCCACGACTGGGCCGGCTCGATCCCCCGGGGCTCCGTCTGGTGCGAGGTGAGGACGATCGACGCGATCCAGATCAGCGCGCAGACGATGATGGCGACGGTCAGGAAGACGAGTCGCTCAGGGGTGACGGCGAGGTCGATGACCGAGGCCTTGAGGCCCTGGGACCCGATGTTGGCCAGCAGCACCACGAGGCCGACGATGAAGCCAGCCAGCACGACCAGCCCGGTGGTGCGGCGCTTGGTGAACGACAGGCCGGCTCCGGGGATGACGGTGCCGAGCGCGGTCAGGCCCAGGAAGCGGCGGGTGCTGTGCCGGCGCTCGTGCCGGCGTTCACCACGAGTGCCGACCGGCTCGCCGTCCGCGTCGCGCGGCAGGTAGGACATCCAAGACCTCTCATCGACCGTCTGTTGTGGGAGCGGGTCGCTGCTGCAGGGCGCAGGCGACGACTCCCGGGTGACAGCATGACGCATCATCCCCGGGAGTGCTCCACCACGTAAGACGCTTCAGGGTGCCAGAAGGTTCGCGCCGTTTTGGCGAACCCGTCGGCCGCCGGTAGCCTGTGCTCGCCCGTGGGGACCGGCCAGGCCGTGTCCGGACCGGGCATGGAGGTGTCGCATAGTGGCCTAGTGCGCCCGCCTGCTAAGCGGGTTGAGGATAAAACCTCTCGCGGGTTCAAATCCCGCCACCTCCGCCGAACGAGAGAAGGACCCCCACGCATTCCGGGGGTCCTTCTCTCGTTCGATCGGCCCGGAGGGCAAACCGGCGAGCAGCGCCCGGCGAGCGGCGAGTCAGGCCGTGGCCGCGTGCGCCTTCCGGGCCCGGTAGGCCGCCACGTGTGCGCGGTTGCCGCAGTTGCCCGTGTCGCAGAACCGCCGGGACCGGTTGCGGGACAGGTCCACCAGCACGGCGTCGCAGTCCTCGCCAGCGCACCGCTTGAGGCGGTCGAGGTCGTCGCCGCGGATCAGGTCCACGAAGCCCATCGCGGCCTCGGCGCCGATCCGTTGCGCGAGCGGGTCGTCGGGCTCCGTGGCGTGGACGTGCCAGTCGTACTCGCCGTGCTTGGTCAGGTAGGGGCGGGCGTCGACCTGGCGCAGGAGCTCGTTGACGACCTCGGCGGCGGCGTCACGGTCCGGCGTGTCCCAGACCGTGCGCAGCTGCTCCCGCATGTGCCTGACCTGGGCGAGTTCGGCCTCGGTGCGCAAGCGAGTCCCCGTGTAGGGGTTGTCCACCATGAAGGCGTCCAGGTCGGCTTGGGACCGCAGGTGGTCCGTGCCGCCGAGCCGGGTGTTGACCAGCGCCGCTGCCGCAATGAGCGCTTCCTGCGTGTCATGAGCAAAGTGCACGTTGACTCCTGAGATGGCGATCCCGTACTGTCACGAGTGTAAATCACTTTGACTCATGACTTCGGGATGGAGGTGCGCGATGGCCACGGCGGTGACGAAGGACGTGCGAGGGCGGGAGGGTCTCGGCGCCCCTGTCGCCGGCGGCATGGCGATGGCCCTGACGTCCGCCGCCACCTTCGGCGTCTCCGGACCCATCGCCAAGTCGCTGCTCGGGGCCGGGTGGAGCCCGCTCGCGGTGGTGCTGCTGCGGATCGGAGGAGGCGCTCTCGCGCTCGCGATCCCGGCGGCACTCGTCCTCCGGCGGCAGTCGCGGCTGAGCCGGCGGGGCTGGACCACCATGACGCTGTATGGCGTGTTCGCCATCGCCGGCGTGCAACTCGGTTACTTCAACGCCGTGCAGACCCTGTCCGTCGGCGTCGCCATGCTGTTGGAGTATCTCGCTCCGGTGCTGCTGCTGGGCTTCGTGTGGTGGCGCACCGGGAGCCGGCCCTCGCCGGCCTCACTGGTCGGCGCCGCGGTCGCGCTGGTCGGCCTCACCTTCGTCATCGACGTCTTCGGCGGCGTCCAGGTCGACCTGCAGGGGATGGCCTGGGGCCTGTTCGCCGCGCTCTGCCTCGCCTGCTACTACCAGCTGTCCGCCCGCGCCGGCGACGAGCTGCACCCCGTGGTGATGGCGGCAGGAGGTTGCGTCGTCGGCTTCGTGGCGATGGGGGTCGTCGCACTGCTCGGACTGCTTCCGGTGCACGCCTCCACCGCGCCGACCCTCGTGCTCGGCCACCCCACCAGCTGGCTGGTGCCCGCACTGGTGCTCGTGCTCGTCTCGACGGCGGCCGCCTACCTCACCGGCATCCTGGGCGTGCAGCGGCTCGGCTCGCGGGTGGCGTCCTTCGTCGGTCTGACGGAGGTGCTCTTCGCCGTGCTGTGGGCGTGGCTGCTGCTGTCAGAGCTGCCCACCGTCGTGCAGCTGCTCGGCGGCCTGCTCGTGACGGTCGGCGTCATCCTGGTCCGCACCGACCGCCGGCTGAGTTGAGCGTAGTGACCTGAGGTGGCGTGGTGCCCCGGCAGGTGGCGAGTCGTGGCCGAGCGCACGCGACTCGCCACCGCCGCCGGGGACGTCAGTGGGGTATGACGGGTGCCTCAGCCCTGTTCCAGCCTCGCCTTGAGCGAGTCGAGCTCGGTCCACAGCTGGGTCGGCAGCTGCTCACCGAACTTCTCGAACCACTCCTGGATCTGCGGGATCTCGTCCTTCCACTCCTCGAGGTCGACCTCGAGGGCCTTGGCCAGTGCCTGGTCGGTGAGGTCGAGGCCGTCGGTGTCGAGCGACTCCGGTGTCGGCACGTGCCCGATCGGCGTTTCGACCGCATCGGCCGTGCCCTCGATCCGCTCGATCGCCCACTTCAGGACCCGTGAGTTCTCGCCGAAGCCCGGCCAGAGGAACGACCCGTCGTCATCGCGGCGGAACCAGTTGACGTGGAAGATCTTCGGCAGTGCCGCGGCGTCGTGCTGCTTGCCCATCTCGACCCAGTGGGCGAGGTAGTCCCCCGCGTTGTAGCCGATGAACGGCAGCATCGCCATCGGGTCGCGGCGCACGACACCGACCTTCCCGGTCGCGGCCGCCGTCGTCTCGGAGGACAGGGTGGCGCCCATGAAGGTGCCGTGCACCCAGTCGCGCGACTCGGTGACCAGCGGGATCGTCGTCTTGCGCCGGCCGCCGAAGAAGATCGCCGAGATCGGTACGCCGCGCGGGTCGTTGTACTCGGGCGCGAGGATCGGGCACTGCTCGATCGGCGTGCAGTAGCGGCTGTTCGGGTGGCTGGAGAGGACCGGCGGATCCTGCTTCGCCATGTCCGGGGTCCAGTCCTCACCCTTCCACGAGGTTGCGTGGGCCGGCTCGTTCTCCATGCCTTCCCACCACACGTCGCCGTCGTCGGTCAGCGCGACGTTGGTGAAGACCGAGTTGCCCTTCTCCAGGGTGCGCATCGCGTTGGGGTTGGTCTTCTCATTGGTGCCCGGAGCGACGCCGAAGAAGCCGAATTCCGGATTCACGGCATACAGCCGGCCGTCCTCCCCGAAGCGCATCCAGGCGATGTCGTCGCCCAGGGTCTCCACCTTCCAGCCGGAGATCGACGGTTCGAGCATGGCCAGGTTGGTCTTGCCGCAGGCGCTCGGGAAGGCGGCGCAGACGTAGTAGGTCTTCTGCTCCGGGGAGGTGAGCTTGAGGATGAGCATGTGCTCCGCCAGCCAGCCCTCGTCGCGCGCCATGACCGAGGCGATGCGCAGCGCGTAGCACTTCTTGCCCAGCAGCGCGTTGCCGCCGTAGCCGGATCCGTAGGACCAGATCGCGCGTTCGTCGGGGAAGTGCACGATGTACTTCGTGTCGTTGCACGGCCACGGGACGTCTGCCTGCCCCTCCTCGAGGGGCTCGCCGACCGAGTGCAGGCACTCGACGAAGTCCGCGTCGATCTCCTCCATCTTCGCGAGCACCGTGGCGCCGCAGCGCGCCATCACCCGCATGGACGTGACGACGTATGCCGAGTCCGTCACCTCGACGCCGAACTTGGGGTCCTCGGCGTCCAGGTGCCCCATGACGAAGGGGATGACGTACATGGTGCGGCCCTTCATCGAGCCCTGGAAGAGCGGCGTCAGCGTCGCCTTCATCTCGTCCGGCGCCATCCAGTTGTTCGTCGGGCCGGCGTCCTTCTCCTGCTCCGAGCAGATGAACGTGCGGCCCTCGACGCGGGCCACGTCGCTGGGGTCGGAGGCGCAGTGGAAGCTGTTGGGCTTCTTCGTCTCGTCCAGCTTGGTGTAGGTGCCGGCCGCCACCAACTGGTCGGTCAGCTCGGTCCACTCCTGTTCCGACCCGGTCACCCAGTGGATCCGGTCGGGGGTCGTCAGAGCGGCAACCCGGTCCACCCATGCGGCGAGTCCGGCGTGGCTCGTGCCGCCATCGCTGGCCGGGGCGGGCGGGTGGGTGCCGGTTGCTGCGGTGTCGGTCGTCATGAGGATGTGAGCCGTCCCTTCGCGCGACGACGCGCGGTCGTGGTGTGCGTCACCTGGACACTCACTCCGAGAGGATGTCCACATGGTGAACGCGCTGATTCCTTCAACGTACGCGTCGGGACCGGCTCGGGCATCCGGGCGAGCAGACCAGGTCTGTGATG
This sequence comes from Segeticoccus rhizosphaerae, assembly GCF_005222685.1. NCBI lineage: Bacteria > Bacillati > Actinomycetota > Actinomycetes > Micrococcales > Intrasporangiaceae > Segeticoccus > Segeticoccus rhizosphaerae. Next base: position 1,257 of record NZ_SWMA01000027.1, on the reverse strand, counting down.
CAGATCACAAAGCGTAGCGGATCTGTCGGGAATCCCGGCTCCTTCGGGAAGGACTGAACGACAACCCCACATTCCAAACAAATCCGCACGTGTCGGAGTGTCCCTACCGCGGGGGTCGACGGTCGCCTGACGCGGATTTCACGCGGGGCGCGGTTGCCGGTAGAGTCTGCCCTTGGCGCGTGTGCTCAGGCCGCGCGACGTGCGCCCGTAGCTCAACGGATAGAGCATCTGACTACGGATCAGAAGGTTAGGGGTTCGAATCCCTTCGGGCGCGCTCTGTGTTGAGACAGACGACCAGGCCCCTGACCAGCAGCGATGCGGTCGGGGGCCACGTCGTTGCCCTCGCGTGAGGCTCCCGGACGGGTCCGCTGACGCTGGCACAATGCGGGCATGTCCCCCGTGCCCGCCCTGGACACCTTGGAGACCGATCGGCTCGTCCTTCGGCCTCGCCGGGTGGACGAGGCTGGCATCTACCGGCAGTTGTGGACCGAGCGGGATCCCCGGGTGCCGCCCCACCGCAGGATTGATCCCGAGGGCCGACCGACCGTGGAGGACGTCGCCGCGCAGGTGCGCGCGGAGCGAGCGGCGCCGGGGCCAGGGATCTTGGCGGTCGAGCGGAAGGAGGCGGCTGACGTCATCGGATACTGCGGGGTGGTCTTTCATGGCAGCGGGTCGCCGGACGAACCTGAGCTTGCCTACGAGCTGCTGCGCGAAGCTCAAGGCCGCGGTTACGCGACCGAGGCAGGGCGGGCCGTTGTCACCTGGGTGGGAGAGGCGGGCTACCCGCGGTTGTGGGCGACGGTCTGGGCCTGGAACGTCGCGTCGAGGCGGGTCCTGGAGAAACTCGGATTCCGCGAGACGGGCTCGGTAGAACCGGACGCTTGCCATGGAGACAACCTGCTCACCGTACGGGAGTTCTGAAGATGTCCGAGAACCAGCAGCGGTGCGGCCTACCACCGCTACCACGTGCCGGTCTCCGGTGAGCGCACACGCCCGAGGTCGGTCGTAAGCCAATCCCTAGGCAAGCCGGGCCGGTCACCGGCAAACATGACCGTATGCCGCGGCGGGACGGTGTGTTGGCCTGGACGGTAAACGAGTAGAGCGAGGGCTCAGTCTTCGCTTGAATTGGGCCACGCCGACCCATGATGACGACAGGATCATCTCGTGAAGAACTACCCGCTGTCGGCGGCGATCGAAAATTGGTCGGTTCCGGCGCCTGAAAAGTGGACAGTTTTGGTGAGTCTATGACTCGTTGTC
>NZ_SWMA01000026.1:0-56636 GCF_005222685.1 Segeticoccus rhizosphaerae | reverse complement strand
ATGGGGGTGTCACGGGCCACGCTGCGGGAGGCGATCGCTGCCCTGCGCACGGCCGGCCTGTTGCAGAGTGTGCGCGGCGGCGGACGGCCCCGCGGCCCGGCCCGCGTCCCGGGCGTCCCGGGCGTCCCGGGGCCTTCCGGCCAACGCCGGCTCCGGCGCCGCGACCCCGGCCCGGCGGCGCCGCGTCAGCCAGGCCAGGGCCAAAGCGACGGCGAACCCGACGGCGCCCGCGCTGACCGTCCCGATGGCCGGCACGACCGAGGTCACGGCATACAGCGTCACGGCCATCGGCACGCCCGCGGACAGCAACAGCAGCAGGCCGTCCCTCAGCCCGCGCAACCCGCCGTCCAGCAACAGGACCAGGGCACCACCCAACACCCCGTTGACCCCCAGCATCAGCGAGGCGTGCCCCGCGAACGCGGCCGTCGCCGCCGCTGGCAGGTGTGCCGTCAGGGCAGCCATGTAGAACGACGAACCCATCGAACCGAACGTGACCGACCAGCTGTACCCGATCAACGGGTAGGCCACCGCCCTGGCCCGCGACCAGCCCGAGGCCAACAGCAACGGAGCGGCCACCGCGATCGGGGTGCCGAACCCCGCCACTCCCTGCACGAACGACGGCAGCAACCAGGCCAACACCAGCAGGTTCTCGCTGCGGTTGGGAAACAAGTGCTCGAACAGGCTCCCGATCCGGTCGAACCCGGCCCGTTCGGCCAGCCGGTACAACAACATCGCCGGGAACACCACATACAAGATCCAAGCCCCCAGCCACAGCCCCTTGCCCAGCGCCACCGCCAGCACCGACCAGCCGGCGCCGAAGACGGTACCCGCGATGACGCCGGTCAAGGCAGCAACCAACAGACACGCAGTCTTGGTGGCCAGCACCCCGGTCGTGACCAGGACCAGAAGCAGCAGGACCGGCGCAGCCGCCGCGAGCCAGTACCCCGCCGTGACCGGCGGGCTCACCGCCCGCTGCCCCCGCCCTCCCGCTTGCGCCGACCGCTCCGCCCCGGCACCGCCTCCTCCTCCGGCCCCATCGCCTGATAAGTCGACCGGGTCCGCTCCGTGTGCATCCGCATCACCCTCGCCGCAGTCGCCCCATCACCCGCCTCCAACGCCGCGATGATCCGCTCGTGCTCGTCCCAGGAGTGCATGCCCCGGGTGCGGGCGACCGGCTTGTAGAACCACCGCACCCGCAGATCGATCGACGCGATGTAGTCGCTGAGCAGCTGGATACCGGACAACGCCGCGATCCGGCGATGGAAGGCCGAGTTGGCCGACACGACCACCCCGACGTCCTTGGACCGCACCGCGCCCCGGCCCCGCTCGCAGATCTCCCGCAGCTCGTCCAGGCTCGCAGGCTCCATCCGTGGGGCCGCCAACCGCGCGGCCTCGCTCTCCAGCGCTGCACGAACCGCGAAGACCTCGTCCACCTCGTGGTCCGTGGGTTCGTGCACGAAGGCGCCGCGACCCGGCCGCAGGTCGACCCAACCACGCGCGTGCAGTGCCTGCAGCGCCTCCCGGACCGGTCCCCGGCTCACGTTCAGGCGCTCGGCCAGCTCGGTCTCCACCAGGTGCTGCCCGGGCGCCAACGTGCGGGAGATGATCAGCTCCCGAAGGGCGTCCTGGACCCCCTGCCGCAACGGCCCCGGCCGCTGCAGCGGACCCACGTCGTCGAACTCGTCGACGACGACCTTCGTACGTGCCACGGCTCAGCGTCCGACCGCGTAACCCTGCATGCCGCGGGGATTGGCACCGGCATGCAGCTGCCCGTCGGCGCTCCGCGAGACGGCCGTGAGCCGGCCCAACGACCACGGGTCCTCCACCATGACCTCGTGCCCGCGGCGCCGCAGCTCGGCGACGGTCGCCTCGCCGAGCCGCGACTCCACGTGCAGTCGCCCGGGGTGGATGTCTCGCGGGTAGAAGGAAGACCGGAGGTGACCTGAGCTCCAGGCTGGTGCGTCGATGGACTGCTGCAGGCCCATACCCGCATGCAGGACGTGCAGGAACAGCTGCAGCGACCACTGGTCCTGTTGGTCACCTCCGGGAGTGCCGAACGCCATCCACGGCCTGCCGTCGCGCAGCGCCAGGGTCGGCGACAAGGTCGTGCGTGGCCGTTTCCCCGGTGCGAGGGAGCCCGCAAGGCCCTCCTCGAGCCAGAACATCTGGGCACGCGTCCCCAGTGGAAAGCCGAGCCCCGGGATGACCGGGGAGCTCTGCAGCCAGCCACCGCTCGGGGTGACCGAGACCATGTTGCCGAAGCGGTCGACCACGTCGACGTGCACGGTGTCCCCCCGGGTGTCTCCGGTGGCACGCACCGTCGGCTCACCCAGACCGCCGGCCTCGCGGCGGCTCTCCGCCACGGACTCGTCGCCGGCCAACGCCGGCATCCGGGGAACCCTTCCGCCGGGTCGACCCGGACGCAGGCCGCCCACGTCGGCCACCTCGCCGACCAGGGCGCGGCGCTCGTCGTTGTAGGCGACCGACAGCAGCTCCTGCATCGGCACGTCGACGAACCCCGGGTCGCCGTACCACGCCTCACGGTCCGCGAAAGCCAGCTTGGCGCACTCGGTCACCAGATGCACCAGGTCGGGACCGGCGTGGTCCAGTCCGTCCAGCTCGAATCCACGCAGCAGCGCCAGTTGCTGGAGGAACACCGGGGCCTGCGACCAGGCACCGGCCTTGAGCACCGTGCAGTCGCCGTAGTCCAGGGACAGGGGCTCCTCGATGGTCGCCCGCCAGGTGGCCAGGTCCTCGCCATCGAGCAGCCCTCGGTGTGGTTCGCCCGACACGTCCATCACCGCGGTGGACCCGACGAAGTCGGTGATGGCCTCGGCGACGAAGCCCTCGTAGAAGGCCCGCCTCGCCGCCTCGATCTGCGCGTCTCTGTCCGATCCGGCGGCCTCCGCGGCGGCCAGCACCCGCTCGTAGGTGTCGGCGAGGTCGGGGTTGGTGAGCAACGTTCCCGGCTCGGGCGCCCGTCCCCCGCGCAGCCACACCTTCGCCGAGGTGTCCCAGTGGTCGGTGAACAGGTCCCGGACCGTGTCGATCGTCGAACAGATCCTGGGCAACGCAGGAAAGCCCGTCCGCGCATACCCGATGGCGTGCTCGAGGACGTCACGCGGCCGGAGCGTGCCATAGCGCTCGAGCATGGTCAGCCACCCACCGAACGCGCCCGGCACGCAGGCCGCCAGCAGGCCGGTCCCCGGCACGAGGTCCAGGCCCAGGTCGGCGAAGCGCTCGATCGTTGCGGACGCGGGTGCCGTGCCCTGACCGGCCAGCACGAAGGGCGCCTCCGTTCGCGCGTCCCAACCCACGGCGGGGACCTCACCGGCCGGTCCGTTGAGGTGGGGTTCGACCACCTGCAGCACGAAACCGGCGGTGACCGCCGCGTCGAAGGCGTTGCCGCCACGCTCGAGGACGGCCATGCCGGACTGGGAGGCCAGCCAGTGGGTCGAGGCGACCATGCCGAACGTGCCTGACAGCTCAGGTCTCGTGGTGAACAAGCGGCCCAGCTCCCTTCGTGATGTCCGGCGCGGTGCCGTCCGCGTGGACGAGGTGGCAGGCCGTGCGGTGGCCCTGCCCATGATGGGCGATCAGCTCGGGATCCCGGTCACGACACAGCGGCAGTTCCGCGACCGGACAACGTGTGTGGAAGTGGCAGCCCGAGGGCGGGTTGACCGGGCTCGGGATGTCGCCGGTGAGCACGACCCGTTTCCGCTCCCGCTGGACCGGCGGATCCGGCAACGGGATCGCCGACAGGAGCGACTGGGAGTAGGGGTGCCTCGGGTGCTTGAACAGCTCCTCCCTCGAGGACTCCTCGACGATCCGCCCGAGGTACATGACGGCGACCCGGTTGCACAGGAACTCCACCGCGGCGAGGTCGTGCGCGATGAACAGGCAGCTGAATCCCATGTCGCGCTGGAGGTCGAGCAGGAGGTTGATGATCGAGGCCTGGACGGAGACGTCGAGCGCCGAGACGGGCTCGTCCGCGATCAGCAGGCTCGGTTCGAGCACCAGCGAGCGAGCCAGGCCCACTCTCTGGCGTTGGCCACCCGAGAGCTCGTGGGGGTAGCGGGAGCGCATCTCCGGTCCCAGGCCCACGCGCTCGAGCATCTCGTCCACCCGCCGGGTGAGGTCCTTGCCGCGGGCGATCCGGTGCATCCGCAGCGGTTCGGCGACCACGGCACCCACCTGCATACGTGGGTTCAGCGAGGAGTGCGGGTCCTGGAAGACCATGTGCACCTGCCGTCGCAGGTGCCGCAGAGAGCGTTGTCGAAGGTGCGTGACGTCCCGGCCGTGGATCTTGATGGACCCTGCGGTCGGCTCCAGCAGGCGCACCACGCACTTGCCGACCGTCGACTTGCCACTGCCCGACTCACCGACCAGCCCGACCATCTCACCGGGTCCGATCGACAGGTCGACGCCATCGACCGCGTAGACCTTGCCTCCACCTCTGCTCCGGTCGACGTCGAAGTACTTGCGCAGGCCGCTGATCTCCAGCACCGGCTCACTCATGGCAGGACCACCTCCGTGGGGTGCGCCCGGGCGACCCCCGGGTGGACGCACGCTGCCCACTGGCCGGGCGCCGTCTCGGCCAGCCTCGGCATCTCGGTCCGGCAGTCGTCGCTGACCCGGGGACATCGCGGGGCGAAGACGCACTCGGTCGGCGGCTCGTGCAGCGTCGGCACCATGCCGGGGATCTCGGCCAGCCGGCCCTGGACATCGGCCAGCACGAGGTCGGGGCGGGGCACGGAACCGAGCAGTCCCAGGGTGTAGGGGTGCTGCGTCGATGCGAAGAGCTCGTCGACGGCGCCGGTCTCCACGACGTGCCCGGCGTACATGACCACGACGCGGTCGGCGATGTCGGCGACGACACCCAGGTCGTGCGTGATCATGACGACCGAGGTGTCGAGCTGGTGTTGCAGGTCCCGGACGATGTCCAGGATCTGGGCCTGGATCGTCACGTCCAACGCCGTGGTGGGTTCGTCAGCGAGGAGCACCTTGGGGTTGCAGGCGACGGCCATCGCGATCATCACGCGCTGCCGCATGCCACCGGACATCTGGTGCGGATACTCGTCCACCCGTCGGTCGGCAGCCGGAATGCGCACGAGGTCGAGCAACTCGATCGCGCGAAGCCGTGCCTTCTTCCGGCTCAGTCCCTCGTGGCGGCGCAGGACCTCGCCGATCTGGTAACCGACGGTGAAGACCGGGTTGAGCGACGTCATCGGTTCCTGGAAGATCATCGAGATCTCGCGACCGAGGATCCTTCGCATCTCGCGGCCGCTCAACCCGGAGATCTCGCGGCCCTCGAGGCGGATGCTGCCGCTGCGCGATGCCGCCGGCGGCAGCAGGCCCATGGTGGCCATGGCCGTCATCGACTTGCCACAGCCGGACTCCCCGACCAGCGCGAGCACCTCACCCGGTTCTACGGAGAAGGACACACCGTTGACGGCGAGGGTCTGTCCCTCGTCGGTGTCGAAGCGCACGTGCAGGTCCTCGACCTCGAGCCGCGCCATCAGGAGGCCAGCCTCACGTCGAGGACGTCCCGCAAGCCGTCGCCGAAGAGGTTGAACGACAGCGTCGTCACGGCGATGGCCAGGCCCGGGAACACGGCGAACCACGGCGCCTGGGAGACGTACTGCTGGGCCTGGCTCAGCATGGTGCCCCAGGCCGCGGTCGGGGGCTGGACGCCGAGCCCGAGGAAGGAGAGCACGGCTGCGCCGATGATGGCGCCCGGGATCGCGACCGTGGACTGGACGATGAGAGGGCTGAGGATGTTGGGCAGCATGTGCCGACGCAGCACGACCCGTGTGGGTGCGCCGTTGATGACGGCCGCCTGGACGTACTCCTGCTCCCTCAGCCCCATCACCTCACCGCGCGTGATCCGCACGAACATCGGCAGCTGCCCTACCGCGAGGGCGATGGTGGCGTTCTTCAGGGACGGCCCCAGGATCGCGGCAAGGCCCACCGCCAGGATCAAGAACGGGAAGGACAGCACCACGTCGGTCACCCGGGAGACGATGACGTCGACCCAGCCCCGGTAGTACCCCGCAACCATGCCGATCGGCACCGCCACCACCAACGCCAGCAGCGTCGCGAAGACGCCTGCCGTCAGCGAGGCGCGACTCCCGACAATCAGCCGCGACAACACATCCCGACCGAGGTCGTCGGTGCCGAGCAGGTGTCCGGGCGAGCCCGGACCCTGCAGGATGGCGGAGTAGTCCGAGGCGGCCGGGTCGTAGGGCGCGAGCAGTGGCGCGGCAAGTGCGACCACCACGACGACCACCACTCCCACCAGGCCGATCAGCGCCAGGGGACGACGCCGGAAACGCGCCACGAACCGACTTCTGCCGGCCGACCGTCGCCGCCCCACGCGCACGGTTGCCCCAGCCGCGCTCATGCGGCACCCCCTGAGACCCGGATGCGCGGGTTGAGCAGGGAGTAGGCGATGTCGACGAGCAGGTTGGCCACGATGTAACCCGTTGCGGTGATGAGTACCACTCCCTGCAGGCTCGGGTAGTCACGGCTGAACACGGAGTCGATGGTGAGCTTGCCGATGCCGGGGATGATGAAGATCTGTTCGGTGATGACCGCCCCCGAGATCAGGGTGCCGAGTTGCAATCCGACAACCGTGACGACGGTGATGAGGCTGTTGCGCAGCACGTGGATCCCCACGACGACCCGCTCACTCATCCCCTTGGCCCGTGCGGTGCGCACGAAATCTGCCCCGAGGGACTCGAGCATCGCCGATCTCATCTGTCGCATCACGACGGCGGCCAGCCCTATCCCGAGCACCACGGCAGGCATCGCCATGTGGGACAGGTTGCCGAGGGGATCGGTCAGCGGCACGAAGCCGGATGCCGGCAACCACTGCAGGCTCACGGCGAACCCCAGGATGAACAGGATGCCGAGCCAGAAGTGCGGCACCGAGAGACCGACCAGGGCGGTGGTGCTCGCGACGTAGTCGGCCACGGACCCTCGGCGTACCGCGGCGAGGATCCCGATGGGCAGGCCGATCGCCAGCGCGATGATCAGCGCCAGTCCGGCCAGCTCCAGCGTCACCGGGAGCCGCTCGGCCAGCGTCTGCGAGACCGAGATGCCCGTCTTCGGGGACTGGCCGAGGTCACCCTGTATGGCGTGCCCAAGCCACCGGACGTACTGCACGGGCACCGGCTGGTCGAGTCCGTACTCCTGTCGGATCGCCTGCAGCACCTTGGGGTTCGACGTTTCCGCCGACAAGGCTGTCGCCGCGTCCCCGGGGAGGGCCCGCACTCCGACGAAGACCACGATGGTGGCGATGAACAGCGTGACCAGGGACTGGCCGACCCTGCGCAGGATGTACCACTGCATGGAGCCTCAGCTGCCCGAGATCGAGGCGCTCTTCAGCCGGATGAGTCCGTCGCCGTAGTACTGGATGCCGCTGACCGCGCTTCGGTATCCCATGACCACCTTCGGGTAGTACAGGTAGATGATGTTGTTGTGCTGGAGGAAGGACTCGGCCAACTGCTGGAAGACCTGCTTGCGCGCCGCCTCGTCCGTCGTCGACTGCTCCTTCTGGATCAGCGACTGCACGTCCTTGTAGTTGGCGCCGCTGTAGTTGAGCGCGCTGTCGTTGTCCCAGAACGGTGCGATGTTCTGGTCGGGATCGAGCCGCCCTGACCAGCCCACCTGGAACGTCTCGAAGTTGCCCTTCGCCGCGTTGTCGAGGGCCGTGGTGAACTCGATCGGGTTGACCTTGACGTCGAAGCCGGCGTCCTTGGCCATCGACTGGATCACGGTGCCGAGCTTTGTCGCGTCGGCGTTGCCGGCCTGCACATTGACCTGCACCGGGATCGGGGTCGGCACGCCGCTGTCAGCCACGAGCTGCTTGGCCTTGGCCACGTCCCGTTTGGGGCAGGTGATGTCCGGCGCGAAGGGACTCTCCGGCGAGATCGGGGTGCACCCGGGGACGTACTGTCCCTGGAAGACCACCTTGTTGATGGCGTCACGGTCCAGGCTGAGCGCGAGCGCCTGCCGCAGCTCGGGGTGCTGCGCCATCGGGTTGTCGACGGTGTGGTTGCCCGGCTTCCCGGCACCGGCGCTGTTGGACACGTTGATCGTCAGTCCCTGGTAACCCAGAGACGTCACCGGCCAGACCTTGACGTCGCTGGAGCCCTTGAGCGTCGCCACGTCGGGGGGCGCGATGCGGTCGGCCACGTCGATGTCGCCTGAGCGCAGGTTGGCAGCCCTGACGTTGGGCTGGGTCACGGCCACGAAGGTCACACCGTCGAGGTGGACCTTGGCCTTGTCGTAGTAGTACTTCGACCTGGTCAGCTCGATCTTGTCGGAGGAGGGCCGGTCCTTGAAGGAGAACGGCCCGACACAGACGGGGTGCTTGGCAAAGTCGTCACCCAGCTTGTCCAGCTGCTTCGGCGACAGGATCATCCCGGACCGGTCGGCGAGAATGGCCGTCAAGGGTGCGTAGGGAGTCTTCAGGTGCAGACGCACCGTGGTGGGGTTCACGGCGTCGACCTTGGTCACGGTCGTGAGCTCCGAGGCGCGCGCGGACTTCGGGTCGTCCTTGTAGTGCTCGAGCGTCTTCTTGACGGCCTGGGCGTTGAAGTCCGTGCCATCGTTGAACTTCACGCCCTTGCGCAGCACGATCGTGTAGGTCTTGCCGTCCGGAGAGACCTTGGGCTTCTCAGCGGCCAACTGGGGCACGATCTTGAGTCCGTCACCGACGTCGTACAGCTTCTCGCACATGTTGGCGAAGACGATTCGGCCCACGTACGTCGAGGCGACCGTCGGGTCGAGCGCATCCGGGGCCTCGGCCAGGGCGACCGTGAGGTTGCCGCCCTCGTGGGCCGCTGCACCCGAGGCGGGCGCCGCAGAGGAGTCGCCACCGCCGGTGTCGCCTCCGGTGCCTGCGGGCGTGCTGCCGGTGGGCTGGGAGCACCCGGCAGCGCCCAGCCCGAGGGCCAGGGTCATGGTCAGGAGCAGTGCGTGGCGCGGTCGGGGCATCGGGATCGGCCTCCGTAGGTAGTGGGACGGCGCCAAATCAGTAAACTGTAAACAATTATGCAGTGTCAATAGTCTCCAAGTGGAAATGTTTGGAGGCGGGTCGAGCCCGTGACGATCCACGTCATCCCGGAATCGGGACGATGCGGCCTCTGGTCAGGAGTCCTGGCGCTCAGCGCCGCACAGGTCTTCCACTGCCGCCAGAAGAGTTCGAAACCGCTTGTCTCCCAAGGACTTCGAGATACGACTCTCCTGCGCCTCCACGATGGCGTCCATCCTTGCCACCGATGCCCGTCCCGCCTCCGAGATGTGCACGGCGACCCTGCGCCGGTCCTCGGTGGACTGTCGGCGGTAGACCAGGGCCCGGTCGACCAGCCCGTCGACGATCCGGGTCACGGACGGCCCCGGCACGCCCAGTCGGTCGGTCAGGTCTCCCATGAGCAGCCCGTCCGAGGCGTCGAGCGCGTGCAGCACCCGCCACTGGTCGACGGTGGCCCCCTCCTCCTCGAGGAGCTGGTCCAGCGCGCGGGACAGTCGTCGGTGGGCGGTGGACAGCGAGTCGAGCAGTCGTGCCTGCCGCGTGCCACTCATGCCTTCTCCTCGTCCAACCAGCCCACGATGGGGAGCATACTCAGACCAGTGACACTCTCAGCTCCCGTGATCGACCCCCTTGACGCGCTTCTCGCCGGTGCCGACCGGCGGAGCCTGCGCGTCGGGCTGGCCGTGCCCTCGTCCGGACCGATGGGACTCACCGGCCCGGCGGCGATGGCCTGCGCGCTCCTGGCCGCGGAAGACGCGAACACCTGCCGCAGTCACGCCGACCAGCCCCTCGACCTGGTGCCCATCGACGCGGGACGGGACCCCGAGGACGTCGCCCGGGAGGTCGCATCCCTCGTGGCCGCACGGGCCATCGACACCCTCGTGGGGTTCCACACCAGCGACGTGCACCGTCGTCTGGACGCCGCCGTGCAGGGGCGGCTGCCCTATGTGTTCACGCCTCCTCACGAGGGTGGCAAGCGCTCGTGCGGAGTCGTGCTGCTCGGCGAGGGCCCTAGGGAGCAGCTGCGGCCGGTCGTCGAACGGCTCGTCTCACGGACCCGGCTACGCCGCTGGGCCCTGGTCGGCAACGACTACATCTGGCCACGAGCAGTGCACGCCGCGGCAGGGGCGTTGATCCACCGGGCGGGCGGCGACGTCGTCCTGCAGCGCCTGGTGCCGTTCGGCGCCGTCCCCGCCGAACAGCTGATCCAGGAGATGTCGCGCGAACGCGTCGACGCGGTGCTGCTGAGCCTGGTGGGCCGCGACCTGGCCACCTTCAACCGGGGCTTCACGCGGACGCCCGCGGGGCACCGGATCGTTCGTGTCTCCGGATCCCTCGACGAGACAGGGCTGCTCGAGGCAAACGGTGACTCCACGGGCGAGCTCTATGCCGCGATGCACTGGTTTGCCACCGACCGCCAGAGCGAGGAGTTCCAAGACCGCTACCGACAGCGCTGGGGACCCACCGCGCCCACCGTGAGCGTCTACGCCCAGGGTTGCTACGAGGGCGTCCAGCTCGTCTCCCGGCTGGCACGCGCCGGGGCGCTCAACCCGGGGGCGGTCACCCGGGCCGCGGCACACCTTCGGCCGCGACGACCCCGCGTGCGGCTGGCACGCGCCGAGGGCCTGGACCTCGTCGCGCTCCGGTGAGGGCACGGCACACGACGACCGGCACATCGACCTCTTGCTTTCCCGACAGGTTGGGTGTTTCCTTCCACATGGAAATACCTACCGGTGGAGGACCGCGATGGCACAGCAGCACGCCACGGACGGCGTAGAGCAGTTCGGCTACCGCCAGGAGCTCAAGCGCTCCCTGCGGTTCAGCGACCTGCTCGTCTACGGACTCATCTTCATGGTGCCGATCGCGCCGTTCGGCATCTTCGGCAGCGTCTTCCAGGGCTCGGGGGGCATGGTCGCGCTCACCTACGCCATCGGCATGGTGGCGATGATCTTCACCGCGAACTCCTACGCCCAGATGTCGCAGGCGTTTCCGATGGCCGGGTCGGTCTACACGTATGCCGGCCGCGGACTGCGTCCCTGGGTGGGCTTTCTCGCGGGCTGGGTGATCCTGCTCGACTACGTGCTCGTGCCGGGTCTGCTCTACCTGATCGCCAGCGTGGCGATGAACACCATCGTGCCGAGCATCCCGGTGTGGATCTGGTTGGTGCTCTTCGTGGTTCTCAACACCGTCGTCAACTACCTGGGCATCGAGATGACCGCCAAGGTCAACAAGGTGATGCTGGTCGGTGAGCTCATCGTGTTGGGCATCTTCATCGTGATCGGGCTCGTCGCGCTGGCTGCCGGCAAGGGGCAGGGGTTCAGCATCACTCCCCTGTTCAACGACGCGACCTTCACCTGGCCGCTGGTCTTCGGCGCGGTCTCCATCGCGGTGCTCTCCTTCCTGGGGTTCGACGGCATCTCGATGCTGGCCGAGGAGAACCAGGAGTCGGCGCGAGCGCTGGGCAGGGCCATGATCGGCGCGTTGCTGCTGGCGGGCTCGTTGTTCATCGTGCAGACGTGGATCGCCTCTCTGCTCGTGCCGAACCCCGACCAGCTGATCAGCCAGGGCGACCCCGGCGGCACGGCCTTCTACGACGCCGCCCAGGTCGCCGGGGGCGCGTGGCTCGCCAAGCTCGCGGCGCTGGCCACCGCGATCGCGTGGGGCTTCGCCAACTCGCTGGTCGCGCAGGCGGCGACGTCGCGCCTGTTGTTCGCGATGGCGAGGGACCGGCAGCTGCCCTCGTTCCTCGCCAAGATCGATCCACGGCGCAAGGTTCCCGTCAACGCCACCCTGCTCGTGGCGGCGGTGTCCCTCGTACTCGGGCTCTACATGGCCTCCCGCGACGACGGGATCTCGCTGCTCAGCACGCTCGTCAACTTCGGTGCGATGACGGCCTTCCTCGTGCTGCACGTCTCGGTGGTCAACCACTTCGTGGTCCGCCAACACAGCCATGACTGGTGGCGTCACCTGGTCTTCCCCGTCATCGGTTTCGCGATCCTGCTGTACGTGGTGATCAACGCCAACGTCGCCGCCCAGCGGCTCGGCTTCGTCTGGCTCGCCATCGGGGTCGTGGTGCTGGTCATCTTCAAGGCCATGCGGCGCGAGCCGGAGCTGGCCGGAATGAGCGAGGAGGTCGACGATGTCGAGCGATGAGGTCTTCGAGCTGCGGCCGGCGGCAGGCGAGCTCAGGTATGTCTTCGGGGGGGGCGAGCCGCTCCTGCGCGTACCCCCCGGGTCGGTGATCGAGCTGAGCACCGAGGACTGCTTCGGCGGCAAGGTGCGGTCGGTCGCCGACCTGCCGAGCCGGGTCTGCGAATTCCCCTACCTCAATCCGGTGACCGGGCCGATCCACGTGGAGGGTGCCGAGCCGGGCGACCTTCTCGCGGTCCACTTCGCGGCGATCCGCCCGGCCCGCGACTGGGCGGTCTCGGCGACCTTCCCGCACTTCGGCGCGCTCACCACCACGCACGCCACCGCCATGCTGCACGAGCCGCTCGAGGAACGGGTGTGGATGTATGCCGTGGACGCCGCCGCCGGCATGGTCCGCTACTCGGCGCGCGCGAGCGACCACACGGTCGAGCTGCCCCTGGATCCGATGCACGGGACCGTCGGTGTCGCACCAGCCGCCGGTGAGGTGACCATGTCCATCACACCCGGCGCGCACGGCGGCAACATGGACACCCCGGAGCTGCGCGCCGGCACCACCGTCTACCTGCCGGTCAACGTCCCTGGTGCGCAGCTGGCCATCGGCGACGGCCACTGTCGTCAGGGTGAGGGCGAGGTGTGCGGCACCGCGGTCGAGGCGGCGATGGACACGACGATCGTGGTCGACGTCGTCAAGGGGGCCGGCACGGGGTGGCCACGGCTGGAGAGTGACGACTTCCTGATGTCGACCGGGTCGGTGCGACCGCTCGAGGACGCCTTCCGGGTGAGCCAGCACGACCTCGTCACCTGGACCGCACAGCTGACCGGCCTCGAGCAGCTCGACGCCCTGCAGCTGGTCAGCCAGGCCGGCCTCGCCCCGGTCGGCAATGTGGTGGACACCAACTACACCATGCTGGCGAAACTGCCTCGCGTGGTGCTCGGCGGCGCACAGGCCTATGACGGGATCCACACGCGGTTGCGCGAGATCGGCCGCACCCACGTGTGACCTCCTCTGCCATCCAACACAGGTTTGCCGTCCGCTCGGGTGAGCGGACGGCATACCCGTGCTGGTGGGTTCCCGGCGGTCAGCTGGAGGTGCGGCCGTAGAACAGCTCGGACGTCAGGTCGTTGAGCCTCATGTCGGGGCGCTCGCCGTAGGTGAGGACCGAGTTGATCCGCGGGGTGGCCCCCTTGATCGGGGTGACCTGGTGCAGTGCGTGCTCGCCCCGGAAGAACGCCAGGGTCCCGGGCGCGCTGGGGAGCACCTTGAGACGACTGCGGTCTCCCTGCAGCACCTCCTGCACACCCTCGTAGTTCTCGTCGTCGTCGGAGCGCAGGCCCGGGGCGTACTCGAAGTCGCCGCCCTCATCCGCCTGCTGGTACATCACCGTCATCGAGAACTCGCTGCGGTCGAAATGCCAGCCGAGCTCCTCGCCGGGATGGAACGTGGTGACCTGCAGGGCATCCAGGGGGTCGGCGCTGCGATAGAGCACCGGCTTCTCCAGGGCCGCGGCGATGAAGGCGGTCAGGTCGTCCGACTCGTAGAGCCGTCGCATCGGCGCGTCGCCGGGGATGTGGTCGTAGGCGATGCCGTGTTTGGCCGACCGCACCTGGTGGGCCCGCGGGTGCTGGGCGTGGACGCTCTCGTCGACAGGCTCGAAGTAGATCGTGTGTGTCCGGTCGGAAGCCCAGGCCTTGTCCTGCAGCTGACCGGCGAGCTCGACCATCGACGACACCGCCTCAGGGGTGATGAATCCCTCGAGCGTGCACACGCCGTCCTTGGCCAGAGCGGCGCGGCAGGAGTCGACGAGGGCGCGACCGCGCTCGCTGTCCAGCTCGTGGATCGGGTACCGCTCCAGGTCGACGACGTCCGCGTAGGCAGGCGCCGTGGTGGCGGTCAGGGTCATGGTGGGCTCCTCGTGGTCGTTGCTCGCGCACCGGACCGTGCGCGTGGTCTCCAGCGTGCGGCGGCCAAGATCATTAGAGCAAGTCCAGTCATTGACCCTATTCATCAGAAATTCTAATATCTGAGCAGGAACGGTACGCGGGCGTGCCAGCGACGCAGCCACCGGCCGATGGAGCAGGCGCAGTGAGGGGACCGACATATGAATGTGCATGGTGAACCGGCATGAATGAACCCAGGCGCGCGCTCGAACTGCGCTACCTGTTGGCCCTGGCCGCCGTCGGTCGGGAGGGCTCGTTCAGCCGAGCCGCCGAGACGCTCGGTTACACCCAGTCCGCCATCAGCCAGCAGATCGGCCGGCTCGAGCGGCTCGTCGGGCAGCGGCTCCTCGAACGCCCGGGCGGTCAGCGACCGGTCGCGCTGACCGCCGCGGGGCGCGTCCTCCTCGGGCACGCGGAGGCGATCGTCGCCCGGTTGGACAGCGCCCGCGCCGACCTGCGCGCACTCGCCGAGGGCGAGTCGGGGCTGCTGCGGATCGGTTGCTACCAGAGTGTCGGCGCCCGGCTCCTGCCGCGCATCCTGCGCGAGTTCCAGGCGAGCTGGCCGCAGGTGCGCGTGGAGCTGACCGAGGCCGAGGACGACGAGGAGCTGCTGCACCTGGTGGAACGGGGCGAGCTCGACCTGACCTTCCTCGTCTACCCGGTCATGGCGGGGCCCTTCGCCCACCGCGAGCTGCTCGAGGACCCCTACGTCGTGGTCGTCCGCGACGACAGCGAGCTCGGTCGGGACGGCAGCGCCGTGCACCCCAGGGACCTGACCGGGCACCCGCTGGTGACGTATGCCCGGATGCGCGACGTGCACGCGGTCGAGTCCCGTCTCGGCCGCCCGGAGCTCGCCAGCCAGATCCTGTTGCGCTCCAACGACAACGGCACGATCCTCGGGCTCGTCGCCGAGGGCGTCGGCTCGGCAGTCATCTCGTGGTTGTCGGTCGACCCCTTCCGCACCGGGGTGCGCACGGTGCCGCTCGCGGGAGTGGCACCGCGGGTCGTGGGTCTGGCCTGGCACCGTGACCGTTACCGCATCCCCGCAGGCGAGGCCTTCGTGCGGGTGGCCCAGCAGGAGGCAAGTCGGGTCGCCGTGCCCTGACTGCGTTCCGGCAGGTGCGCGGGGCTGGTATGCCGTCCGCGGCAGCTGCCCTGGACGGCATACCTCGCGACGGGTTCAGCTCAGGATGAGGTGCGGCCGTAGAAGATCTCGGAGGTCAGGTCGCTGAGCCGCATGTCCGGGCGTTCGCCGTAGGTGAGGACCGAGTTGATCCGCGGTCGGCCGCCCTCGATCGGCGTCACCCGGTGGAGCGCGTGTTCGCCACGGAAGAAGGCCAGCGTGCCCGGCGCGCTCGGCAGCACCTTGATGGCGCTCCGGTCACCCTGCAGCACCTGCTGGACACCGTCATGGTTCTCGTCTTCCTCCGAGCGTAGACCGGGGACGTACTCGAAGTCGCCGCCCGCCTCGGCCTGTTGGTACATCACCGTCATCGAGAACTCGCTGTTGTCGAAGTGCCAGCCGAGCTCCTCGCCGGGCTGGAACGCGGTGACCTGCAACGCATCCAGCGGGTCGGCGCTGCGGTAGAGCACCGGCTTCTCCAGGACCGCGGCAATGAAGTGCGTCAGGTCGTCCGACTCGTAGAGCCTGCGCAAGGGCGCGTCCTTGGGGATCTGGTCGTAGGCGATGCCGCGTTTGGCCGAGCGCACCTGGTGTGCGCGCGGGTGCTCGGCCGGCACCGACTCGTCCACCGGCGTGAAGTAGATCGTGTGCAGCCGGTCGGAAGCCCACGCGTCCCCGCCTCGCGTTCCGGCGAGGTGCACCATGGCGTCCACCGCCTCCGCGGTGATGAAGTCCTCCAGGTTGCACACGCCTGTCTCCGCAAGGTCGGCGCGACAGGCGTCGACGAGCGCCCGCCCGCGCGCGCTGTCCAGCTCGTGGATCGGGTACCGCTCCAGGTCCACGACATCGGCGTAGGGCGGCGGTGTGACGGGTGTCGTATCGGTCATCGGTGGTTCCTGTCTGTCGTGGCGTGGTCGGCAAGCCCGGATGGCCCTGTGGCGGCCCGGTCCGGAGGAAGTGCGGTGTCTCGGATTCAGCGGAGGTCAGTAGAGATCGAGGAACCGGTCGAGCACCCGGGTGGAGAAGTGCAGCGCCTCCACCGGGATGCGCTCGTCGATGCCGTGGAACAGCGACCAGAAGTCCAGGTCCTCCGGCAACAGCAAGGGGTTGAAGCCGAAGCACTCGATCCCCAGTCGTTGCAGGTGCGTCGCGTCGGTGCCGCCGGACAGCATGAACGAGGAGACCCTCGCTGTCGCATCCTCCGACTGCAGAGCCTGCGAAGCAGCCGAGAACAGAGCCGGATCGGGCCCGTCCGCGGTCGGCGCCAGTCCGGCGGTCCGCGCGAGCTCACGCACCTCCACCCCGTCGCCGAGCGCGGCGTCCAGCTCCGCGCGGAACTCGTCCCAGCGCCCAGGCAGGTAGCGGCAGTCCAGCTCGGCCGTCGCGGAGCCCGGTATGACGTTGCTCTGGTAGCCGGCGGACAGCCGTGTTGCGTGGGCAGTGTGCCGCAGGCCGGAGGCCGCGTTGCCGGCCTCGGTCCCCAGCAGCGACAGGGCGGCCTCAGGGTGGTCCGGGTCGAACGCCACGCCGCCGAGCTCGCACGCGGTCCGCAGGAGCTGCTCGACCTGCGGGGTCAGGTGCACTGCGAAGCGGTCATGGGTGAGCCCGCCGATGGCTTCCCCCAACACCCGGACCGGGTTGTCATCGTAGAGTCGTGAGGCGTGCGCGGGGGCGGCACGGGCCGTGAGCTCCAGTGCGGCCCAGCCCTTCTCGGCCGTGTGGATGGGATAGATCCGCTCCCCGGGGCGGATCGGGACGCTGTAGCCCCCACCTTCACCGATCGCGGTGCGGCAGCCCTCGAACAGGTCCGGTCGGTGCTGCACCGCCCACTCGGCGCCGAGCACTCCCGCGTTCTCCTCGTCGGCGAAGAAGGCCAGCACCAGCGGACGCCTGGGCAGCCGTCCCCCGCGCACCCGCTCCTGCACGACGGTCAGCACACTGGCGACCATGTTCTTCATGTCCACTGCGCCACGGCCCCACAGGTAGCCGTCCCTGACCTCGCCGGAGAGCGGGTGGACCGACCACTCGTGGGGCTGGGCCGGCACGACGTCAAGGTGCATCTGCACCAGCAGCGGGTCGAGAGTCGGGTCCTGCCCAGGCACGCGCGAGACCAGTGTGCTGCGTCCCGGCTCGGACTCCACCAGCTCGGAGCCCACACCGGCGTCGCTGAGGAAGGTGGCGACCCACTCCGCGGCGGCCCGCTCCCCCGGGCCGCCGATCTGGGTGTCCATCCGGATCAACGTCGAGCAGGTCGCGACCGCGTCCTCCCACCACCGATCACCCACGGCGTTGCTCTGGTCGCGCCCGACTTCCGCTCCCTGCACCTCGGCCGTCACGGTCTGCTCCTCCTTCGTTGCGCGGTCTGCTCAACGCACCGCGCGCAGGAAGGCGCGGGTCCGCTCGTGCTGGGGGTCGTTGATGACCTGGCTGGCGGGTCCTTCCTCGACGACCTGTCCGGCGTCGAAGAACACGACGCGGTCAGCGACCTCTCGGGCGAAGCTCATCTCGTGGGTGACCACCGCCATGGTCATGCCGCTCGAGGCCAGGTCGCGCATCACCGCAAGGACGTCCCCCACCAGCTCGGGGTCGAGGGCCGAGGTGGGCTCGTCGAAGAGCATCAGCTTGGGCTGCATGCACAACGCCCTGGCGATCGCGACACGCTGCTGCTGCCCCCCGGACAGGTGCCGGGGATAGGCACTTCTCTTGTCCGCCAGACCGACCTGCTCCAGCAGCGACAGCGCGCGCAACGTGACGTCCGCCTTCGGCTGCTTCAGGGCCAGCCGCGGCGCCTCGATGAGGTTCTCCAACACCGTCATGTGCGGAAAGAGGTTGAAGTGCTGGAAGACCATCCCGATCTGGCCGCGGCGCTTGCAGATCTCCTTGTCCGCCAGCTCGTGCAGCTTGTTACCGCGTTGCTCGTAGCCGACCACCTGGCCATCGACCCACAACCGGCCTCCGTCAACGCGTTCGAGGTGGTTGATGCAGCGCAGGAAGGTGCTCTTGCCCGACCCGGACGGGCCGACCATGCACACCACCTCGCCCCGGCCGATGGTCAGATCGACGCCCTTGAGCACCTCGAGCCGGCCGAAGGACTTGCGCACCTGTTCGGCGCGCACCATGGGGTCGTTCTGCGACTCGTGCGACGCCGCGGTCAGGCGTGTCGAGGTCGACTCGGTCATGACAGATCACCCTTCGCGAGCGGGGTGTGGGTGGCCAGCAACGCTCTCAGCCGTTGCAGAGGGGTGGGTGGCAGGACCTTGTTACCACGGGCAAAGTGCCGTTCGACGTAGAACTGGCCGATGGTCAGCAGGGTCGTCACCACGAGGTACCAGATGCTCGCCACGATCAGCAGCGGGATGGGCTGGAAGGTGCGGTTGTAGATGATCTGCGCCGAGTAGAGCAGATCCGGCACGGCCAGCACCGAGACCAGAGACGTCATCTTCAGCATGCCGATGGTCTCGTTCCCTGTCGGCGGGATGATCACCCGCATCGCCTGGGGCAGGATGACGCGCCTCATGGTCTGACTCCGAGTCAGGCCCAACGCCCCGGCCGCCTCCTGTTGGCCGTGGTCGACCGAGATGATCCCGGCCCGCACGATCTCGGACATGTAGGCCGCCTCGTTGAGTCCCAGTCCGAGGATGGCCGCCGTCAGCGGGGTGATGAGCTGGTTGGCGTCCAGATGGATCCCGGGGAGCCCCAACGTGATCACCGGATAGAGCGCCGCCAGGTTGTACCAGAAGAGAAGCTGCACGAGCAGCGGTGTCCCCCGGAAGAAGGACACGTAGCCGAAGGCGCCACTGCGGATGACCGGGTTGGCCGAGATCCTCATGACGGCCAGGACGATCCCCAGGACGACACCGACCACCATGCAGACGGCGGTCAGCCAGATGGTCAGCCAGAGGCCCTGGGCGACGGACACGTCGCGCAGGTAGAGGTTGACCACGTCCCACTGGAAACGTTCGTTGCCCACGACCGACCGCAGCAGGGCCACTCCGATGAGCACGACCACCGCTGCGGCCACCCACCGGCCGGGATGTCGCTTGGGTACGACCGTCAGGTCCTCCCCGGGCGCCGGCGAAGGCGACAGGCCCTCGCTCGAGCGCCGCAGGTCCGCGGTCACTTGACGACCTCACCCGCGTCATCGCCGAGCGACTGGTCGGGCATGCCCCACTTGTTCATCAGCTTCTTCATCGTGCCGTCCGCCACGACTTCATGCATGGCCGCCGAGATCGCGGGCACGAGGTTGGACCCGTTCTTCAGCGCCACTCCGGTCTTGGTCGGCTCGTAGTCCTCACCCGGCGCAAGCTCGAACCGTCCACCGGACAGCTTGGACTGGTAGGCCATCGAGATGCTGTCGGCCATCACGGCGTCCACGCGCCCGCTGGACAGAGCGAGGTTCGCCTCGTTCTGCGACGGGAAGAGGCGGATGGTGATCGGCTTGTTGCCCGCCGTCACGCAGGCCTTCGAGAACTCCGGCAGGTAGTCGATCCCCTGGATCGAGCCCTTCTGCCCGGCGATCCGGAGTCCGCAGAGCTGCTTCGGGTCCATGGTGAGGTTCTTGGGGTTTCCCTTGGGGACGGCGATCCCCGTCCCACCCGTGAGGTAGACGACGAAGTCGACCGTCTTGGCCCGTTCCGGCGTCACGGAGAACGCCGACATGCCGAGGTCGTGCTTGCCGCTGGTCAGGCCGGCCAGGATCGTGTCGAATCCCGCATTGACGTCGACGGCGGTCAAGCCCATCTTGCCGGCGAGGGCCTTGGACAGGTCAGCGTCGAAGCCGATGATGGTCTTGTTGTCCTTGTCGAAGTACTCGAACGGCGCGTAGGACGCGTCCATGGCAACAGTGAGCTTGCCCTTCGCCTTGACGCTGGCCGGCACGAGCTTCGCCGCCTTGCCGACCTTCGTGTTCGCGGCGGGTTGCGCTGCCGCGCTCGCACCTCCCCCCTGGCCGCCGCCCGTGCCACCGGCTGCGGGGTCGGCGGTCTGGCTCGCCTGGGTGCAGGAGGACAGCGCGATCATGCCGATCACGGGGAGGGTGAGGGCGCACAAACGGGTCAAGCGCATGGGTCAGGCCTTTCGTGGGGGGCCTCGCGAGCACGGCGCGGCCAAGGAGTGGATGCACTGTATACGCTGGATCCAGCAGCCACAAGAGGGTACGGTTCACGTCATGGTCAGCTCCCCGGCTCGTCGGTCCGGCGCCCGTCCGATGGGCACGGTCGTCTACGAGTCCGTCCGCGACGCCATCATCGAGGGCCGCTACGGTGCCGATGAGAAGCTCGTCCAGGAGCAGGTGGCCGGCGACCTGGGGGTCTCTCGCACCCCGGTCCGAGACGCCCTCAATCGCTTGGCGCAGGAGGGCCTGGTGACGTGGCTCCCCGGCAGCGGCTACCTCGTCAACGACCTGACCGACCAGGACATCACCGAGGTCTTCGAGGTGCGCCGCAACCTCGAGGTGCTGGCGCTGGAGAAGTCCTGCGGACGGCTCAGCCGGGTGCAGGCGTCGCGCATCAACACCATCATCGAGGAGATGGCCGCGGCCGACCCGACCGACGCCGCAGCGCAGTTCGACCTCAACCGGCGCTTCCACCAGGCGATGATCGAGCCGGCCGGTAACCAGCTCCTCCTGACGATGCTGGACCAGCTCTGGGACCACCCCGTCAGCCGTCGGATCACCCGGTCCTACATCCACGACGAGGAGAACGTCGGCCGGATGATCGAGGAGCACCGCCAGATCCTGCAGGCCTGCCTCGACGACGACGTCCAGCGCCTGACGACGTTGTCCGAGAAGCACATGACCGAGGGCTACGGCGAGACCCTGTCCGAGGCCACCTGAGGGCGCGGCGCCTGCATGGTCGCTGCTTCAGCCGACCAGCTCGCTGAGCCAGTCGGAGAGGACCTCGCGCGAGTCCGCGCCGAGCGCCGGGCTGCTGCGCACCCGAGGTCGGCCCGACTCGACCTGCACCGGCATGCCCAGGTAGGGCGTCGGGCCCAGGACGGGATGGTCGAACTCGCCGACCAGCCCACGGCCGCGCACCTGTTCGCTGGCGAGCGCCTGCTCCAGGTCCCAGAGGGGCGCGGCCGGCACCCCGGCGGCGCCGGCCAGCGCCAACACCTCCCCGCTCGTGTGCCGCGACGTCCACGCCTGCGTGATCTCGGTGATCTGCGAAACCCGCTGCGCGCGAGCGCTGTCCGTGCTGAAGTCCGGGTCGGTCGCCAGTTCCGGCCGCTCGACGAGCGCGGCGAACCGGCCGAAGACGGCGTCGTTCGCGACGGCTATCGCCACGAGGCCGTCCTTGGTCGGATAGGTGTCGAACGGCGCGGACACCGGGTGCCGGTTGCCGACCCTGCCCGGATGCACTCCGGTGGCCGTGAGCAGGCTCAGCCCGGTCACCTGCAGCGAGATCATCGAGTCGAGCATCGAGACGTCGAGGTGCTGGCCGCGGCCGGTCCGCTCCCGCTCGTAGAGCGCCGCGCACGTGGACCACGCGGCGAACAGGCCGGCGACGACGTCGGCCAGCGACTCCCCCACCCGGGTGGGCAGACCCTCCGGCGTCCCGGTGGCGGCCATCAGACCCGACATGGCCTGGACCACCAGGTCGTAGGCCGGGAGCCCGGCCATCGGCCCGGTCTGGCCGAATCCGGAGATGCTGGTGTAGACCAGCCGCGGGTTCACCGCGGACAGGGCGGCGTGGTCGATGCCCAGCCGCTCGGTGACCCCGGGACGGAAGTTCTCGACCAGCACGTCGGCCTGCTCGACGAGCCGCAGCAGGGTCGCCCTCTCGGCATCGTCCTTGAGGTCGAGCACCACACTGCGCTTGCCGCGGTTGAGCTGGGCGAAGTAAACACTCTCCCCGGCCGTGAACGGCCCGAGATGGCGGGCGTCGTCGCCTGCGGGCGACTCCACCTTGACCACGTCGGCCCCCAGCTCGGCGAGCAGACCGGTGCAGTAGGGGCCGGCGAGGACCCGGCTGAGGTCGAGGACACGGACTCCGTCGAGGGCTGGCATGGCGCCCACGCTAGGCAGCCGATGACGCGGGGGCCATGTGCACGCGCACGAGCTCCGGGGAGCCCTTCGTGCACGTGCACCTTGAGCGGGGCGGGGACGGCTGGTCCCATGACAGGGACCGCAGCCCGACCGAGGAGCCTTCGTGACGCCATACCTCCTGCCCGACACGTATGCCGATTTCCGCGCCGCGGCGCGCAGTGTCGCCGAGGACAGGCTGGCACCCAACGCGGCCATGGTGGACCGCCGTGGCGGCTTCGCCCAGGAGTCGTATGACGGGCTGGTCGCCGCCGGCATGCACGCACCGGGCATCCCCGAGGAGTTCGGTGGTGACGGCATGGATGCCATCGCGTCTGCCATCCTCGTCGAGGAGGTCTCACGCGTCTGCGCCTCGTCCTCGTCGATCCTCACGTCCAACAAGCTGGGCATCACCCCCCTGCTGCTGCACGGCACCCCCGGGCAGCAGCAGGACCACCTGCCCGAGGTCGCCTCCGGGGCGGCACTGATGGCCTACGCGATCAGTGAGCGGGAGGCTGGCAGCGACGTGGGCGCGATGCGTTGCCGCGCAACCGAGTCCGGCGACGAGTGGGTCCTCGACGGTGTCAAGACCTGGATCACCTCGGCCGGCGTGGCGCGGTTCCTCATCGTCTTCGCCGTCACGGACCCCGACCGTGGATCGCGCGGCATCTCGGCCTTCATCGTCCACTCCGACGACGAGGGCATCAGCTATGGCGAGCCGGAGCGCAAGATGGGTCTGCGCGGGTCGGTCACCCGAGAGGTCTACTTCGAGGACTGCCGCATCCCGGCCGACCGGCTCCTCGGAGAGCGCGGTCGCGGCATGCGGGTCGCGCTCGGCACGCTCGACCACACCCGTGTCTCCATCGGTGCCCAGGCGCTCGGAATCGCGCAGGGCGCACTGGATCTCGCGACCGGCTACGTCCAGGAGCGCCGCCAGTTCGGCCACGCGGTCGCGGACTTCCAAGGGGTCCAGTTCATGCTTGCGGACATGGCCATGCGGGTGGAGTCGGCCCGCCAGATGGTCTACGCCGCGGCCGCTCGCAGTCAGGAGCGCGCCAAGGACCTGACCTACTTCGGGGCTGCAGCCAAGTGCCTGGCCAGCGACACGGCGATGTCCGTGACCACCGATGCGGTGCAGCTGCTCGGCGGAGCCGGCTACACCATGGACTTCCCCGCCGAGCGGATGATGCGCGACGCCAAGATCACCCAGATCTACGAGGGCACCAACCAGATCCAGCGGATGGTCGTCGCACGCCAGCTGCTGGGGCCCCGCTGACCGACCGGTCGTCCCGGCAGCGTCCCCGATGGGATACTCCGGGAGTGTCCGTCACCGTCGCCGCCCTGCTGGCGGAGCCTGCGCTACAGCTGGTGGCGCTGACCTCACACTGCCACCCGGGTGACCGCGAGATCAGCTGGGTCGCCACGACCGAGCTCAGCGAGCCCGCGCCGTTCCTGCGCGGCGGTGAGCTGGTCTGCACCACCGCTCTGCAGGAGCGCACCGACCAGCAGTGGCGCACCTTGGTCGACCAGCTCGTCGAGGTGCCGGTCGCCGCCTTGTGCATCGGCACCGGGCTGGTGCGCGACGCGGTGCCACAGTCGCTGGTGACGGCCGCCGAGACGGCAGGGCTCGCCGTGGTCAACTCGCCGGTCTCGGTGCCGTTCATCCAGATCAGCCGCCTCGTGGCCGACCGGATCTTCGCCGAGCAGTACGAGCTGGTGCGCTCCAGCGCCTTCGCCCAGGACCAGCTGCTCCGCGACCTGCTCGACGGCCGCGGCCTGCCGCACCTGGTCCGGACCCTGGCCAGGCACCTCGGTGCCGGTGCAGAAGTGGCCCTCGTGGACGGGGACGGACGGTGGATCGCCGGGCACTCGCCCACCCCATCGGGGGCAGCGAGCACCGGCGCGCCACAGGACGTGGCAGGCCACGAGGTGTCCGGGCAGGAGGCCGACGGAGAACCGGTCGCCGAAGGGGGCGAGGGCTGGGGTCCGACGAGCGAGGTGCCCATCCTCGTCGACCGTGAGCCGCTGGCCTACCTGAGGGCCCGTGCTCCTCGGCCCCGGCCCGACATCCTCTCGTCGGCAGCCAACGTGCTCGGGCTCGAGATCGCCCGTCGCCAGGCCGTCTTGCGCGGACAGCGCGCCTTGGCGGCGCAGGTGCTCGAGGACATCGTGCAACGCACGGGATCGGACGCGGAGTCGCGTCGCCGCCTCGCCGACCTGGGCGTGACCCCCGACGAGGAGCACCGGGTGGTCATCGGCCGGGCCCAAGGCGCAGCCCAGGCGCTCACCCGCCACCCCACCGCCATCCTGCGGTTGTTCGACGACGTCGAGGAGAACCATCTGACGGCCTGGCACGACGACCGCGTCGTCCTCGTCGTGTCGGCCGAGACCGATGCCGACGAGGTTGCCCGAGGTCTGCTGACCCGGCTGCGGGACCGCGATCCCCACGCGGCGGTCGGTGTCAGTGCGGCTCACCCGGGGATCATGGGCCTGCGCCGGGGTCACCTCGAGGCGCGCCTCGCCGGCGAGCGGGGTCCGGGTGTCCACCGGTCCGTGGAGCTCTCGCTCGGCGCCGTGCTGCTGGCCGGCGCGGACGCCGGGACGCACGAGCTCGCGGACTCGGCACTGCGGCCCTTGGTCGAGCACGACCGCGACCGTGGCTCCGACCTCGTCGCGACGCTGCGCACCTGGCTCTCCCGGGACTGCTCCATGGCGGCCACCTGCGCCGCCCTGCACCTGCACCGCAACTCTCTGCGCTACCGCCTCGCGCAGATCGGCGAGCTCACGGGTCAGGACCTGGACACCATGGCTGCGCGGGTGGACCTGTGGCTCGCCGTGCACCACGGCCAGCTTCGGTCCTCCCAGCCGGGCTGACCCGGTCGGCTTCGGACGGGGAGCAGTTCCGCCCAACACGAGCGGAGCGGACGGACGGGGACACCCCTACCCCCGCGTCAGCGAGAGGCAATCTCCAGGTCGCAGACGGTCCAGCCGGCGATCCGCGTCCAGCGATCGGCCGCGGCCACGTGATCGGGATGGGTCAAGAACGCGCGCAGGACCGCGGGGCTCTCGAAGTCACCGACACCACCGAAGTCGGCGGAGACCTCGCGGTCGCTGGTGTCCGCGCCGATCCGCCAGTCCTCGCCGCCGGGCACGGTCGTCCGCAACCCCGCAGACCCCGCCACGGCTTCCGTGACCCGCGGGTCGTCGTGGGAGACACCCTCGTGCAGCCGGAAGAGGACGATGTGCCGGATGGTCACGAGGCCCACCCCGCGCCCCCGGCGTCGGCGCCCACCCGGCGCGAGGAGCCCGGCGCCGTGTCACGCACCAGCGTCTCGCCCTCCTGGCGCAGCTGGGCGATGCTCGTGACGCCGAGCAGCTGCATGGCCCGGCGCAGCTCGTCGGCCAGCATGGTGATCGCCGCGGTCACTCCGCGCTCGCCGCCAGCGCCCAGACCGTAGAGGTAGGGGCGTCCGACCAGGCAACCGGTGGCCCCCCGGGCCAGGGCGATGACCAGGTCGGTGCCGCGGCGGATCCCCGAGTCGACGTAGACCTCCAGGCTGTCCCCCACGGCGTCGCGCACCTGCGGAAGCGCGTCGATCGGCGGGATGGTCTGGTCGAGCTGGCGGCCGCCGTGGTTGGACAGCACCACGCCGTCGACGCCCAGGGAGGCCGCCTGCCGGACGTCGTCGGGCCGGACCAGTCCCTTGACCACCAGCGGGCCCGACCACAGCTCGCGCAGCTGCGCGAGGTCGTCCCAGCTCACGGAGGCGTCGAAGAGCTCGGCCGACATGGCCATCGCGCCCATCGGGTCCTGTTCGAAGCCGGGGATGTTGGCGAAGGTGATGGGCGCCCCGGTGAGCATCCGGGCGCACCAGACGGGGTGGGCCGCCATCTGCAGGATGGTCGACGGCGTGAGGGTCGGTGGCACGGTGAACCCGGCCCGCAGGTCGCGAGCACGCAGCCCGGTCACCGGGGTGTCGACCGTGAGCATCAGCGCCCGGTAGCCGTGGTCCCGGGCCCGGGCCACGAGGTCGCGCATCAGGGCCCGGTCGCGCCAGACGTAGAGCTGGAACCACAGGTCACCGGTGGACTCCCGGGCGACGTCCTCCAGGTTCGTGGTCGCGACCGTGGAGAGTGTGTAGGGGATGCCGGCCGCGCCCGCGGCACGGGTCACCGCGGGCTCGCCCTGGTTGTGCATCATCCGGGTGTAGCCGGTGGGTGCCAGGGCGAAGGGAAGCGCCGACTCGACACCGAGGAAGGACGCCCTGGTGTCCACCTCGGTCACGTCGCGCAGGGGGTGCGGCAACAGCGAGAAGCGTTCGTATGCCGTGCGGTTGCGCTCCACGGTCACCTCGCCGTCCGCTCCCCCGTCGACGTAGCCACGCACGCCCTCAGGCCAGCGACGGCGGGCGGCGCGCCGCAGGTCGTCGATCGTGTGGCAGTGGGCGAGGGTGCGGTCCACGGGGTCGAGGATCGGCCGGCGCGGCCTGATCAGGGCGCGGACGTCACGGGGTCTCATGCTGGTCGGAGCTCCTTCACGGAGGTGGGTGAGTGGCGTGGACGGGTTCAGAAACCCTTGCCGGGGTTGAGGATCCCGGTCGGGTCGAGAGCCGACTTGATCGAGCGTTGGACGTCCATGACGTCCGAACCGAGCTCGAGCTCGAGCCAGCGGGTCTTGAGGACGCCGACCCCGTGCTCGCCGGTCAGTGTGCCGCCGAGCTCGATCGCCGTCCGGAAGACCTCGTCGGCGGCCGCCCACACCTCGGGTGGGGCGTCGCCGTCGGGAGTCGGCTCGAACACGAAGGTCGGATGAGTGTTGCCGTCTCCGGCGTGGGCGACGGTCAGGATGGTGACACCGTGCCTGGCGCCGGCCCGCTCGATCGCATCCAGCATGTCCGGCAGCTTCGAGCGCGGCACGCCGACGTCCTCGACCAGACAGCGCCCGAGCCGCTCGGCCGCAGGGTAGGCAAGTCGGCGCACCTCGAGCAGCTGGGCCGACTCGTCCCGGTCCGCAGAGACCGCAACGAAATCAGCACCGGCCGCCTCGAACGAGGCTTCCAGTTGGTCGGCCACCTCGGCCGCGTCGCTGCCGTCGGCCTGTCCGATCAGCATGGCTGCGGTGTCGCCCAACCCCATGTGTTTCCAGTCGTCGATCGCCTGCAGGGTGTTGCGGTCGACCAGCTCCAGCAGGCTCGGCACGACTCCATCGCGGACCACCGAGGCGACCGCGTCGCCCGCGGCTCGCAGGGACGGGAAGCTGCCGACGACGGTCACCGGCTCCGCGGCCGGCCTGGGCCGCAACCGCAGCGTCGCGCTCGTCACGATGCCGAGCGTCCCCTCCGACCCGACGAACAGACTGGTCAGGTCGAGGCCGGCCACGCCCTTGACGGTGCGGCGTCCGGTGTGGATCACCCGGCCGTCCGCCAGCACCACCTCGAGACCCAACACGAAGTCGCGGGTCACGCCATACTTCACACAGCGCAGTCCACCGGCGTTGGTGGCGATGTTGCCGCCCAGCGTGGAGATCTCGTGGCTGGACGGGTCGGGGGCATACATCAGTCCGACCTCGGCGGCCGCCCGGTCGAGGTCGGCGGTGATGACACCCGCCTCGACGACGGCCAGCTGGTCCCCGGCCGAGATCTCCCGGATCGCGGTCATCCGGGCCAGGCACACGACGAGGCAGCCCGGTGTCGCGGTCGCTCCCCCGGCCAGTCCGGTGCCCGCCCCCCGTGGCACCACCGGTATGCCGTGCCGGTGGGCCCAGCGGAGAGCTGCGGACACGTCCTCCACGGTCTCGGCCAGCAGCACCGCCACCGGCGTGCCGGGAGCCACCAGGTGCGCCTCGTCGCGGCAGTAGGCCTCGACGACGTCGGGGTCGGTGAGCAGCCGGCCGCTGAGGCCGGTCCCGAGCTCCGACAGGTCAGCAACGGTGTCGCTGGTCAACAGGTCTCCTCACAGGTCGAGGACCAGGCGGTCGCACAGGGCACGTCCGACACAGATCATCATCGTGTCGTTCGCCGCTCGCTCCTCGTCGGACAACAGGCTGTCGCGGTGGTCCGGGACACCGGCGAGCACCTTGGTCTCGCACGTGCCGCAGATCCCCTCGCGACAGGAGTTCAGTGGTTCGATGCCATTGTCCTCCAGCGCCTCCAGCACGCTCATCCCGGCGGGCACGGTCACCGTCACACCGGACTGCTCGAGCACCACCTCGAAGTCCGACTCGGCGTCGGGGTCGACCGGTGCCTGCGCCCTGGGCTTGAAGCGCTCCAGGTGGAGCGATCCGGGCGCCCAGCTCGCGCAACGCTCCTCGACGGCGGCAAGCAGCGGTTCGGGACCGCAGCAGTAGACCAGCGTGCCGTCACGCGGCTCGTCGAGGAGCGCGCCCAGGTCGAGCAGGCCGACCTCGTCCTGTGGCTGCACCCGCACGGCGTCGCCGTGGCGTTCCAGCTCGGGCAGGAAAGCCATGCTGCTGCGGGTGCGACCGCCATACAGCAGCTGCCAGGAGGCGCCGGAGGCGGCCACCGCCTCGATCATCGGCAGCATCGGGGTGATGCCGATGCCACCAGCGATGAACAGGTAGTCGGCCCCGGCGACCAGCGGGAAGTTGTTGCGCGGGCCCACCACCTCGACCACGTCGCCGGGACGCAGCGTCTCGTGCACGGCCTGCGAGCCACCCTTGCCGGCTGCTTCGCGAAGCACCGAGATGCGCCACGTGGTGCGGTCGGTGGGGCTGCCGCTCAGGGAGTACTGCCGGGTGATGATGCCCGGCAGGCGCAGGTCGACGTGTGCGCCGGCCTGCCAGACCGGCAGGTCGCCGCCGCCCGGGGCGCGCAGGTGCACCGAGATGACGCCCTCGGACTCCCAGGTCAGCTGGTGGACCCGGAGCCGCAGCTCACGCTCTTCGTGGGTGGTGGACATGGCTTCCTCGTGGTTCGTGGGGTCGTGGCCGGCCTACGGGACCCAGCTGATCGGCTGGCTTGCCGTCGAGCGCAGGCGCACGACGGCGACGGAGGTGGGCTCCTCCCCCACCCGTTCCAGCTCGGGTCGGAGCGGGTCGTCGCCCTCGAGCACCATCGCGTCCAGCTCGTGCAGCAGGTGGCGCCCCTCGACACGCACGCCGCCCTGCCCGACGACGAGCACGGTGACCTCGTGGACGTCTCGCTCGAGGGTGACCGGCTCCCCGCTGATCACGACCTCCGCCCTGGCGGCCGCGGCGTCGGGGTCACAGCTGACCTCCAGCACCGCGGGGAGGCCGCCGGAGCGAGGCAGGCTCAGCGTGAGCCGCTCGACGTCCGCCTGTTCCTCGCCGTGCCCGGATCGACCCTCGAGCACCCGGACGTGCCACTGCCAGGCCTCGCGGCGCGGCGTGTCGGGTGAGGCGGCGACCTCGACCCCGCCTGGCACGGGCCGGTGGGCGCCGGCTCGGAGCAGCAGCCTCACGACGCGCGGCCGGGACGACGCCGGGCCGACTCCGCCTCGGCCGCCTCCTTCGCCTCCTCGGCCTCCTCGGCGACCAGCTTGGTCATGAGCCGACGCGCCTTCGCCACGCCCGCGTCCTGGCCGATGAGCACGTCGGGCAGCGTCTCCGGTCGGGTCTTCATGCGCTGCTGCTGGAGGGCGAGGGCGTCGGCGTCCTCGTCCAGCACGGCTCCGAGGTTCTCGCGCAGCAGGTCGTTGATGGCCTCGTCGCCCACCGAGAAGTTTCGGCAGAAGCCGTAGAAGTACCACGCGGTCGACTCCGTCTGCGGGGTGATCGCGTTGAGCACCTCGAGCAGGTGGCCGTCCACGCGCCGCCCGCCCGGCTCCACCACGCCGGCGTGGATGGTGTGCAGGCTCGGCATCTGGAACTGCGTGGTGTGCCAACGATCCACGAGTTGCAGACCGGTCGCCTTCTCGAACAGCGGCGAGGGGTGGCAGTGCGGCATCCACCGGTCGACACTCACCGAGCGCCCGTCGACCTCGACCGTGACGCCGTTCTCGAAGACCGCCGCGTCGCCGATCGACGACTCGTGCAGGAAGGACTCGTGGGTGAGGTCGAGCAGGTTGTCATGGATCAGGTCGGCGCTCGACTCGAAGAGCCGGGTGTGCGTCACCCGGTCCCACGCGGGGTCGGTCATCCAGTGCGTGTCGGGGACAGGGGTGTCCGCGGCCTTGTCCCGGTCGCCCATCCAGATCCACACCCAGCGGTGCGCCTCGACGACGGGGTATTTGTGCACCAGCGCCCGCGGGGGGATCCGGTCCTGGGCCGGCACCTTGACGCACAACCCCTCGCAGTCGTACTCGAACCCGTGGTAGCCGCACTGGATGTTGTCGCCGATGATCCGGCCGGCGGACAACGGGTAGGCGCGGTGTGCGCAGCGGTCGGCCAGGGCCACGGCGGTGCCGTCCTGCTTGCGGTAGAGCACGACGTCGTCGCCGAGGACGGTGCGCTTCATCGGCTCACGGGTGACCTCCTCGGACCATCCGATGACATACCAGGCGTTCTTGACGAACATCGATCAATCTCCTTGGGACTCGGCGAGGGTGCGGGTTCAGCGCCCGGACAGCGCAGGGACGTGGAGGTCGCCGGCGAGGGCGTGGTCGAGCAGCTCGAGGCCGCGATCCGAGGGCACGCTGACCCGGACGGTCCCGGGCAGGCCGAGGCTGCTGCCCGGGCGCACGGACACCCCGTGGGTGTAGAGCCGCTCGACGAGGTCCTGCTCGTCCGGTGCGACGACGAGGACGAAGTTGGCCTGCGACTCCACGACCTCGTAGCCGGCCCGCTCGAACAGGCCCGCCACCTCCGTCCGGACCCGCACCGTGTGGCCCACGACGGCGTCCCGGTGCTCGGGGTGGCGCAACGCGGCGACGGCCGCGGACTGCGCGAGGACGCCCACGGAGAACGGCGCGCGGATCTTCCGGAGCGTCGCGATCACCTCGAGGGGCGCCACCAGGTAGCCGACCCGCAGGCCGGCCAGCCCGTGCACCTTGGAGAAGGTGCGCAGCACCGCGACCCGGCCGGTCGCGACCAGGTCCATCGCGGTGCGGGCCGCAGGGTCGTCGGTGAAGTCGATGTAGGCCTCGTCGACCACGATGAGACCGGCCCTGCTCTCCCGGGCGAACTGCTCGATGTCGGCGTGGGACCGGACCGTGCCCGTGGGGTTGTGCGGGTTCACGACATACGCGATGTCGGCCTCGACCGTCGCCATCGTCTGGAGGTCGTGGGTCCAGTCCTTGAGCGGCACCTGGGTGAGCCGGCCGCCGACCACGACGGTGCTGATCTCGTCGATCCGGTATGCCGGGTCCGCACAGACCACGTGGCCGCCGCCGGTCAGGTAGGCCAGGGCCAGCAGGAAGATCAGCTCGTCCGACCCGTTCCCCACCAGGATCTGGTCGGGGTCGACGCCGTGCAGGGCGGCCAGCTCGGACCTCAGCTCGTCCGCCAGCGGGTCGGGGTAGAACTGTGACCGCTGCGCGGCAGCGGTCACCGCCGCGATGATGCTCGGGCTGGCCCCGATCGCCGACTCGTTGGAGGCCAAGGAGCCGTCGGCGCTGGCTGCATGCCGTCCGGGCCGGTAGGGCGCGATCTGCTCCAGCCAGGGACGGGCGGCCAGGGTCATCGGGGGTTCCTTCCACCGAGCAGGGAGGTGGCCCTGGCCGCGGCCTCGCGGACCTGGGTCGTGATCGTGTCGAAAGAGGCGCCGCTGTCACGCAGGTAGCTCACGCCGATCGCCCCGCGGGGGCCGGACATGTCGAAGACCGGGGCGGCGACGCACTGGATGCCGAGGGCCGCCTCGCCGTCGTCGGTCGAGTAGCCGGCGGCACGCACCCGGTCGAGTTCACGGTGGACGTCAGCCAAGGCCTTCGACCGGTCGACACCCGTCGCGATGGCCACGTGGCGCTCCACCTCGTCGGCGTCGAGCCAGGCCAGGCAGCTCTTGCCGACCGCGGTGATCACGGCAGGCAGCCGCGCCCCGATCGCGCTGGCGAGCTGGATGCCCCGCACGGGGGGATCCTCCTTGCACAGGTACACCGCGTCGGTCCCCTCGAGGATCGCCCAGTGCGAGGTGATGTTGAGCGACCTGGTGAGCCGGGCGAGCTCGGGGGCGACGACGCCGACGGTGCCGGTGGCCCGCAGGTGCGCGGCGCCGACCTCGAAGGCCTTCAGGCCGATCGAGTAGGTCGCCGACTCCGACACCTCGACGAAGCCCTCGCCCACGAGCGACGCGAGGATGTTGTGCGCCGTGCTCTTGGGAATCTCCAGCTCGGCGCAGACGCGGGACAGCGGGAGGGGCTTTTCGGCGTGTGCCAACAGCTCGAGGATCCGCACCGCACGGACCACGGATGTGCTCATGTCATCGTCCCTCTCAGCGGACCTTGCCCAGGAACGCCTTGGTCCTGGCGTGCTGAGGGTTGGTCAGCACCTCGCGCGGGTGCCCTGACTCGACCACGACGCCGCCGTCCATGAAGACGAGCGCATCGCCGACCTCGCGGGCGAACGCCATCTCGTGGGTGACGACGATCATGGTCATGCCGTCCTCGGCGAGGCCGCGCATCACGTCGAGCACCTCACCGACCAGCTCCGGGTCGAGGGCCGAGGTCGGCTCGTCGAAGAGCATCAGCTTGGGCTGCATCGCGAGCGCACGCGCGATCGCGACGCGCTGCTGCTGACCGCCGGAGAGCTGGCCGGGGTAGGCGCCGTACTTGTCCTTGAGGCCGACCCTGTCCAGCAGCGCCATCGCCCGCTCCCGAGCGACCGCCTTGGACTCGCCGCGCACCTGGATCGGCCCTTCCATGATGTTCTGCAGCGCAGTCATGTGCGGGAAGAGGTTGAAGCGCTGGAAGACCATGCCGATCTCCTCGCGCTTGCGGGCGACCTCGCGGTCGCGCAGCACGTGGAGGCGGTCACCGACCCTGCGGTAGCCGACGAGCTCGCCGTCGACCGACAGGGAACCGGCGTCGATCTTCTCGAGGTGGTTGATGCAGCGCAGGAAGGTGGACTTGCCCGAACCCGAGGGCCCGACGAGGCAGAAGACTTCCTTGGGCGCCACCTCCAGGTCGATGCCCTTGAGCACCTCGAGACGGCCATAGCTCTTGTGGACGTCGACGGCCTGGACCATCGCGGTGGTGCTGTGCACCGACGGGACGAACGACTGGGTTGTGGTCATGGGCATTCCTTGTCAGCGCCAGCTGGGGGGCATGAGGTTGGTGGCCAGCCGTCTGCCGAAACCCTTGGTCTGCGTGTTGTGCCCTCGGCCGAGGCGGCGTTCCACGATCTGTTGCAGGAGCGTGAAGACCGTGGTCAGCACGATGTACCACAGCGAGGCCGTGAACAGCAGCTCGATCACCTTGAAGTTGGCCGTGTAGATCTTGTTGGCCGAGTGCAGCAGCTCCGAGTAGGAGATGGTGAAGGCGAGCGAGGAGTACTTCAGCAGGGCGATGAACTCGTTGCCCAGCGGCGGCACGATGACCCGCAGCGCCTGGGGCAGCACGATCCGCTTCATCAGCTTGCCCTGGCTCATCCCGATGGCCGCCGCAGCCTCCCGCTGTCCGTTGTCGACCGACAGGATGCCGCCCCGGACGATCTCGGCGATGTAGGCGCCCTCGTTGACACCGAGCCCGAGCAGTGCGGCCACGAAGGGCGTCATCACCGAGTTCATCGAGGCCGACCAGAGCCCCGGTATCTCCACGGTCTTGAAGACGATCGCCAGGTTGAACCAGATCAGCAGCTGCACCAGCAGCGGTGTCCCGCGAAAGAGCCACGTGTATCCGTTGGCGACCGCACGCAGGACGGGGTTGCCGCTCTGTCGCATCACCGCGGCCGTCACGCCGAGCGCCAGCCCGAGGCACATCGCCAGCAGGGTCAGCTCGAGGGTGTGCCAGACGCCCCAGAGGATCGGGGACGCGGTGAAGTACTTCGCCACGAGGGCGTACTCGATGTCCGCACCGGCGAAGGCACGCACCAGCAGGGCCAGCAGGACCAGCACCACCACGCCGAGCGCCCAGGTGCCGTAGCGGCGGACCGGCACGACCTTGAGCGGCCCGGAGCCGTCGTGCGGACGGGGTGCCTTGGGTGACTCGGTCACCTGCGTGTTCGTAGCCAACATTCAGTTCCCTCCGGTCGAGGTGGTCGGGCGGGTCAGTCGGCCGTGGCCTTCGAGGCGACGGCGTTGACGCCCGCCTTCTTGATGCCGATGTCGGCCAGCTGCCACTTCTCGAGGACCTTCTGGTAGGAACCGTCGTCGATGATGCCCTGCCACGCCTTCACAAGGGTGTCGCGCAGCTGCTCGTTGCCCTTGTCGAGGACCATGCCGAAGAACTGCTTCTCGACCTGGAGGTCGGGCACCAGCTCGAGCTTGCCGTTCGACTCCTTGGCGAACGTGGCGGCGGTCGGGAAGTTCTCCAGCATCGCGTCGGCCTTGCCCTGCTTGACCGCGAGCTGCTCCTCCGCGTTGCCGGCGAAGGTCAGCACGGTGAGCTCACCCTTGCCTGCCGTCTTGCACTCGTCAGCCTTCTTCTCGAGGTACTGCGCCTGGACGCCGCCGCGCACCGCCGCGATCTTGTTGCCGCACAGGTCGTCCTCGCTCTTGATGCCGGCGGGGTTGCCCTTGGCGACGACGAAGCCCTGCGAGGACTGCAGGTAGTAGACGAAGTCGAAGGTCTGCTCGCGTTCGGCGGTGTCGTTGGTCGCCCCGTAGACGACGTCGTAGCGCTTGGCCTTGAGCGCGCTGAAGAGCGTGTCGAAGCTCGCGTTGTTCCAGGTGAAGGTGACCCCGAGCTGCTTCTCGAGAAGCGTGGCGAGCTCCGGCTCGAATCCGTCGAGGGTCTTGCCGTCCTCCTTGTAGTACTCGAACGGTGGGTAGTCCACCGACGAGCCGACCTGGATGGTGCCGGCGTCCTGGATCTCCTTCGGCAGCTCGGAGAAGAGCGGCGCGTTGTTGCCGGCATCCTCACCGGCCGCGTTGCTCTCACCTCCGCAAGCGGAAAGGGCCAGCAGACCGGCGAGGGGCAGCGCCACGAGCGTTGCCTTGCGGGACGTCATACGGGGAAAACGAGCCATGGCTGTCGCTCCGGGGTGAGGGGAAGGAGTGGGAAGGTGTGAGAGTCGTTCGTATATGTGAACATCGTCTCTGAATAGGAACAAGGTAGGAGGGGGCTCATGACGCTGTCAACGGCTTCGGCGCAATCTTCTGCGGCGTCTCACATCGTGGTCCTCGGGTATCCGGCCCGCCGCGCCGCTCTGGCCCGTCCCGTCCGTACGATGCGATAGGCGCCTCCCACCAGGCGGCCCCGACGCCCAGACCCCGGAGGCAGTTCGTGCACCTGAGCCCCACCGAGCGAGACCGGCTGCTGCTGTTCAACGCGGCGCAGCTCGCTCGTGTCCGCCGCCAGCGCGGTCTCCTGCTCAACGTCCCCGAGGCCACCGCGATCGTCGCCGACACCGTGGCCGAGGCGGCCAGGGACGGGTTGCGGCTGGCGGAGGCGATCGCCCGCGGCCGCGAGGTGCTGGGCGCCGACGAGGTCCTGCCCGGCGTGGCCGACGTGGTGCGGCAGGTGGAGGTCGAGGCGGTGTTCGCCGACGGGACCCGACTCGCTGTGGTGCCCGAACCCTTCGGTCCGGCAGGCGGTTCCGTCGAATCGCCCGGCGCCGTGCTCCCCGCGCAACCGGCCGCGGCCGCCATCGACGACACCGACCAGACGCACCTGACGGTCGTCAACGAGTCCCTGGTGCCGATCAGCGTCACCTCGCACTTCCACTTCTTCGAGGTCAACCCACGACTGCGGTTCGACCGGGCCGCAGCGTGGGGCACCCGGCTGGCGATCCCGGCCGGTTCGGTCCAACGCTTCGACCCCGGCGTGCCGACCGAGGTCGCCGTGGTGCCCATCGGGGGTGACCGGGTCGTGATCGGTTTCGCCGGGCTCGTGGACGGCCCGCTCGACGCCCCGGGCGCGCGCGAGCAGGCGCTCGAACAGGCCCGGGGCTGCGGCTACCTCGATGCGTCGGCGGCCGGCGGCGCGGGCCCGGGCACGGGATTGCCGGACGCGGGTGAGGACGGGTGAGCACGTCATACGGGCCGACCACCGGCGACCGGGTCGTCCTGGGCGACACCGGTCTGGTGGTGCTGGTCGAGCACGACTCCCAGAAGCCGGGTGAGGAGTTCGTCGCCGGCTTCGCCCGGACCGCGCGCGACGGCATGCACCTGCGCGCCGACACCGTCGCGGACACCTGCGACGTGGTCGTCTCCAACGTCCTCGTACTGGACCCAGTGCTGGGGGTCCGCAAGACCTCGATCGGCATCAGGCAGGGACGGATCGCGGCGATCGGGCGGGCCGGCAACCCGGACACCCTGGACGGCGTCGAGGTCGTCGTCGGCACCGGCACCGCGATCGTCAGTGGTGAGGGCCTGATCGCGACGGCCGGCGTCATCGACACGCACGTCCACCTGATCACGCCACGCGTCATGGAGGCGTCGCTGTCCTCCGGGGTGACCACGATCATCGGGCAGGAGTTCGGTCCGGTCTGGGGCGTCGGGGTGAACTCGCCCTGGGCGCTGCGCACCGCCTTCGCGTCGTTCGACGCCTGGCCGATCAACATCGGGTTCCTCGCCCGCGGATCCTCCTCTCGCCCGGGGCCTTTGGTCGAGGCACTGGTCGAGGGCGGCGCCTGCGGGTTCAAGGTCCACGAGGACATGGGGGCCCACGCACGCGCCCTGGACACCGCGCTCACCGTCGCCGAGGAACATGACGTGCAGGTCGCGGTCCACACCGACGGGCTCAACGAGAGTCTCTTCGTCGCTGACACCCTCGCGGCGCTCGACGGTCGGACGGTGCACGCCTTCCACGTCGAGGGCTGCGGCGGCGGCCACGCACCGGACGTGCTCAGCCTGGCCGGCGTGCCGACCGTCATCGGTTCGTCCACCAACCCCACCCTGCCGTTCGGTCGCGATGCAGTCGCCGAGCACTTCGACATGATCATGGACGTCCACGGCCTGTCCCCCGACGTGCCGACCGACCTGACCATCACCCGCGACCGGATCCGCGCCTCCACCATGGGTGCGGAGAACGTGCTGCACGACCTCGGAGTCATCCCGATCACCTCCTCGGACGCGCAGGGCATGGGCCGCGCCGGGGAGACGGTGCGCCGCACCTTCGGCCTCGCGGGCGTGATGAAGCGGACCAGGGGCGCCGAGGACCCGCGGCACGACAACGCTCGGGTGCTGCGCTACCTCGCCAAGCTGACGCTCAATCCCGCCGTGGCACATGGGATGTCACACGAGATCGGCTCGCTGGAGGTCGGCAAGATGGCCGACCTCGTGCTGTGGGACCCGGCCCGGTTCGGCGCCAAGCCCGAGCTCGTCCTCAAGGCCGGGTTCCCGGCCTGGGGCGCCACCGGCGACCCGAACGCCGCCATCGACACCGCCCAGCCGGTCGTGCTCGGGCCCCAGTTCGGCGGCCATGGCGGGGCGCCGGCCGAGCTGTCCGTCGCGTTCGTGAGCGGTTCGGCCCGCGACGCGGGCGTCGACCGGCTCCCTACCCGACGCCGGCGGGTGGCGGTCGAGCACACCCGAGGGATCGGCCTGGCACAGATGGTGCGTCACCGGGCCTCGGCGCAGGTGCGGGTCGCCCCGGACGGCGCCGTCGACCTCGACGGAGAGCCCATCTTCTGCGAACCGGCCGATTCCGTGCCCCTGTCCCGGTTGTACTTCCTGTGATGCGGTCCGGCGCGGCGGACCTCGCCCTGACCGGTGCCCCGGTGTGGACCGGCGACCGGTGTTCGCCCTGGACCGACGCGGTCGCCGTGCGAGGTGACCGCATCGTCGCGCTCGGGCTGGAGGCGGTGCGCGAGGTGACCGGACGTCATACGCGCGAGGTCCGCTCCACCGGCGGCCTGGTGGTGCCCGGCTTCCAGGACGCGCACATCCACCCGCCGGTTGCCGGGCGCAACCGACTCGGGGTGTGGCTGAACGAGCTCGAGGGGCGCGAGCCCTACCTGCGGCACGTCGCGCAGCACGCTGCCGACCACCCCGACGACGCGTGGATCATCGGCGGTGGCTGGGCGATGGAGCACTTCCCTGGCGGCACCTCGCGCAAGGAGGACCTCGACGCCATCGTGCCCGACCGGCCGGTCTTCCTGATGAACCGTGACGTGCACGGCGCCTGGGTCAACTCGCGTGCCCTCGAGGTGGCCGGGATGACCCGCGCCACCCCCGACCCGTCCGACGGGCGGATCGAACGCGACCCGGACTCCGGAGAGCCGTCCGGCACGCTGCACGAGGGCGCGGCCTACAGCTATCAGGACCGGTTCCTGCCGACGCCGACCCGCGCCGACTGGGCGGCGGCCATCCTCGAGTCGCAGTCCTACCTGCACTCGCTCGGCATCACCGGCTGGCAGGACGCCTGGGTGAGCCCGGCCACGCTGGACGCCGACACGTCGCTCGCCGAGTCGAGGGCACTGACCGCCCGGGTGGTCGGGGCCCTCTGGTGGGATCGCCACCGCGGGCTCGAGCAGATCCCGGAGTTGCTCACCCAGCGCGAGGGCGGCGCCGCACCCGGGTTCCACCCCACCACGGTCAAGATCATGGTCGACGGGGTGATGGAGAGCCACACGGGCGCGCTGCTGGAGCCCTACTGTGACGGCTGCGGCGGGCACACCGACAACGTGGGACTGACGTATGTCGAGCCAGACCTGCTCGCGGCGGCCGTCACCGAGCTGGACCGGTCCGGCTTCCAGGTGCACTTCCACGCCATCGGCGACCGCGCCGTGCGGACGACCCTGGACGCGATCGAGGCGGCGCGGCGAGCCAACGGCCGAGGTGACCTGCGCCACCACGTCGCCCACGTCCAGCTGGTCCAGCCGGAGGACGTCCCGCGCTTCCGCGAGCTCGACGTCGTCGCCAACTGCCAGCCCTACTGGGCCCAGCTGGAACCGCAGATGGACGAACTGACCCTGCCGTTCCTCGGCCGAGACCGCTCCGAGCGGCAGTACCCGTTCGGCGACTTCGTGCGTGCCGGCGTCCGGATGGCCATGGGCAGCGACTGGTCGGTGACGACCGCCAACCCGCTGGAGGAGATGGAGGTCGCCGTCACCCGGGTCGACCCCGAAAACCGTGACAACGCACCGTTCCTGCCTGAGCAGGCGATCCCCCTGGCGGTTGCCCTCGCGGGCTTCACCTCCGGGGCCGCCCACGTCAACCACGACGATGATGCGGGCACCGTGGCCCTGGGCAACCGCGCCGACCTCACGGTGCTGGACCGCAACCTGTTCGCCGAGGGCTCCGGCCCGATCGGGGACGCGCAGGTCGACTGCACCATCGCCTCGGGCGTCGTCGTCCACGAGCGGCCGTCGTCCTAGCGCCCTGAGAGCGCCGCGGCCGAAGGCGGGACGCTGCCGTCCGTGCTACGCCGGCACGGAGTCCCGCCGCAGGGCCCGCATCGCCAGCTGCGCGTGCAGGAGGGACCCGTCGGACAGGACCGAGTCGTCGAACATGGCCCGTGGGCTGTGGTTGTCGGCACCCTCGAGGCTCTCCCCCACGTGCGCGCCGAGGAAGAGGTAACAGCCCGGCACCGCCTCCAGCACCCGCGAGAAGTCCTCCGCGCCGGCGATCGGATCCGGCATCAGCGCCGACCGCTCCTCGCCGAACACGTCTCGCACCACCTCCTGCACGAAGTCTGCGTGCGCCGCATCGTTCACCGTCACCGGATACTCCTCGTGGAACTCGACGTCGACCTCGACGCCGTGTGCCGCGCCGATGCTGCGGCACAGCTCCGGTGCCAGCTGCCGCATCTGCCCGCGCGACTCGGACGAGAACGATCGGACTGTCGCCTGAAACAGCGCTTCGTCGGGGATGACGTTGTAGCGGGTGCCGGCGTGGAAGGCTCCCACCGTCACGACGACGGGGTCGAAGATGCTGAATCGCCGCGTGACCATGGTTTGCAGCGAGGTCACCATCTCCGCCGCGGCCGCCACCGGATCGCGGCCGAGGTGCGGTGCGGAGCCGTGTCCGCCTCGTCCGCGCACCGTCACGAACAGCGCGTCGCTCGCAGCCATCAACGTCCCGGGCCGGGTCGTGAACGTCCCCCGGGGGAAGCGGGAGGAGAAGACATGCATGCCGTATGCCGACCGCACCGGCCGCCCGGCAGCGCCCAACACGCCTTCCTGCAGCATGAGGCCGGCGCCGTCGCAGCCCTCTTCGCCGGGCTGGAACATCAGCACCACGTCTCCGGCCAGCTCTTCTCGGTGGGCGACGAGCAGTCGCGCCGCCCCCACCAGCATGGCGGTGTGCAGATCGTGCCCGCAGGCGTGCATCGCACCGTCGATGGCGGAGCTGAAGTCGAGCCCCGTGGCCTCGCTGACCGGGAGCGCATCCATGTCGGCGCGCAGCAGGACCGCTCCGTCGCCACCTCCGCCGCGGATCACCCCGGTCACCGAGGACAGCGCCTCGCCCAGCGAGATCTCGATGTCGAGTCCCTCCAGCTCCTGCACGACCGTACGCTGGGTGAGCGGGAGGTCAAGGCCCACCTCGGGCTGCCGGTGCAGCAGGCGGCGCAGGCGGACCAGGTCGGGAGCCAGCTCGTGCGCATCGTCGCGCAGCCGATCGTCGAGTGCCATCAGGGTCTCCTGTTACCGATGTGCGCGGACACGCCGGGGCCCGGCGTCGGTCCTGCACAGTAATATCGCTGAAGTCGCCACGGATGCAACGCAATACGCCGGGTGATTACCTGCTGGACACATCCATTGACCTGTCCCTCAGCCTGTGCAATGCTCGTTGCGATTTCCTGACACGAGGTCGCAGTCCAGCGTTCTTTCCTGCCACAGATGCCGCCCTGATCAAGGATGCCGAATGCC
Organism: Segeticoccus rhizosphaerae; assembly: GCF_005222685.1. NCBI lineage: Bacteria > Bacillati > Actinomycetota > Actinomycetes > Micrococcales > Intrasporangiaceae > Segeticoccus > Segeticoccus rhizosphaerae. The sequence goes on along the minus strand of NZ_SWMA01000026.1, from coordinate 15,538 downwards.
ACGTCAGCAACTGCCGGACGACTCCTCCAACCCTGTTGCGCGCGAGCGCCCGTCACACCCTCGTGCGCGGTTCCGCCTTGCGCCCCTCGCGCTCGCGCTGGCCGGCACGCTCGTGGTCGCGGCCTGCACCACCGGGGGCTCGGGTGAGCCGGGCGGCGGCTCGAGCGGAGGCGGAGGCGGTGGCGGCACCAGCGGGGCGAGCGGCGGCGGAGGCGGTGGCGGCACGTTCGCCATCGGCATCGGCGTCGACCTCGACACCGTCGACCCGGCTCAGCAGACCACGACCACCGTGCAGAACGTCATCGACTACGGCCTGGAGACCCTGACCGAGCTCACCAAGGACGGCAAGACCACGCCCGGGCTCGCCACGTCGTGGAAGGTGTCTGCCGACGGCAAGACCATGACACTGAAGCTGCGTAAGGGCGTCAAGTTCCAGGACGGCACTGACTTCGACGCCAAGGCGGTCAAGTTCAATCTCGACCGGATCCGCGACCCCAAGGTGAAGGTGCCCATCGGTGGGGCGTTCCAGGTCATCAAGAACGTGAAGGTGGTCGACCCGCACACCGTTCAGCTGGACCTGAAGTACCCCGATCCCACCTTGATCAGCAACCTCGGAATCACCACGTCGGCGATCATCTCCCCCGCCTCCGCGACCAAGGACGGCAACTCCTACACCAACATCGTCAAGCCGGTCGGGACCGGGCCCTACACGTTCCAGAGCTTCAGCAAGGGCGACAAGGCGGTCTACCAGCGCTTCGACGGCTACTGGGGCAAGAAGCCCTACTACTCCCAGGTTGTCTTCCAGATCATCCCCGAGGGCAACTCGCGTGAGGCGGCGCTGCGTTCGGGCGAGGTCCAGATGATCATGAACCCGCCGGTCACCGACCTCGCGGCGCTGGACAAGGACCCGTCGATCAACGTGCTGAAGGCCCCGAGCGACCGCTCGATCTTCATCGCCTTCAACAACTCCAAGCCCCCCTTCGACAACGCCGAGGTCCGGCGGGCCCTCAACTACGCGGTCGACAAGAAGAGCATCATCAAGAACGTCCTGTTCGACACCGTCGACCTGATGGACTCCCCGCTGGCCTCCAGCCTGAGCGGCTACTGCAAGGTCGGCGCCTATGCCTATGACCCCGCCAAGGCCAAGCAGATGCTGGCCGACGCGGGCGCGACCAAGCTCTCGGTGACCTTGGGCACCCCGACCGGCCGGTACCTGCAGGACAAGCAGGCCTCGCAGGCGATCGCCGCGAACCTGCGCGACGTGGGTGTCGACGTCAAGGTGAGCACGACCGACTGGCCCTCCTACATCGCGGGGTTCACCAAGAAGGACGGACCCTACGACTTCCACCTGCTGGGATGGGCACCCGGCGCGCTGGACGCGGCCACGCAGTTCCAGATGTTCGAGAAGGCGCAGTGGCCGCCGACGGGACTGGCCACGGCCTTCTACACGGACCCGAAGGTGGAGTCGCTCATCGCGAAGGGGAACCAGGAGCTGGACGACCAGAAGCGCAACGACCTCTACTGCCAGGCGCAGAAGCAGATCTGGCACGACGCGCCGTGGCTCTTCCTGTGGAGCCAGACCCTCGACCTCGCCTACTCCAGCGACGTCGCGGGTATCTCCTACGTGCCCAACGAGAAGTTCGACACCATCTACGCGCACCCGGCGGGCTGACCCAGCCATGAGCATGCCCCGGAGGGCACGGGAGTCGCCGGGCAGGTTCGGCGGATAGGCGTGCGCGGGCTCTCGACCTACCTGATGGGACGGCTCGTCGCCGCCGTCATCACCCTGCTCGGGGTGAGCTTCGTGCTGGTGGCGCTCATCCAGTTCCTGCCGGGCGATCCTGCCCGCGTCATCGCCGGGCTGCGCGCCACACCCGAGCAGGTCGCCCGGATCCGGCAGCAGATGGGCCTCGACGAGTCCGTCCCGGTCCAGTTCTGGCGCTTCCTCGAGCACCTCTTCCACGGCAACATGGGCACCTCGGCGCGCACCGGCGACTCCGTGGTCTCGGAGATCACCGCGCGGCTCCCCTTCACCCTCGAACTGGCCATCCTCGGGACGCTGGTGGGTGTGGTCGCGGGGATCACGTTGGGCGTCATCGCGGCCACCCACAAGGACCGGCTGCTGGACAGCTTCGTCTCCATGGTCGGGGTCATGGGGATCTCGATGCCGGTGTACTGGCTCGGGATCCTGCTGATCATGCTCTTCTCGGTCAAGCTTCAGATGCTTCCGGTCTCGGGCGCGGCGACGCTGTCGAGCCTGGTCCTTCCGTCGGTCACGCTGGGCGTCTTCTCGATGGCCATCATCGCCCGCATGACCCGATCCACGATGATCGACGAGCTCGGCCAGGACTACGTGCGAACGGTGCGGGCCAAGGGCGTCGTCGAACGGGTCGTGGTCTACCGCCACGCGCTCCGCAACGCCTTCGTGCCGATCCTCACCGTCATCGGTCTGCAGTTCGGCACGCTCCTCGGCGGCGCGGTGCTGACCGAGACCGTGTTTGCGTGGCCAGGGATCGGCCGGCTGCTCGTCGACTCGATCAGCGCGCGCGACTACCCCATGGTGCAGGGCATCGTCTTCGTCTTCGCGGCGATGTTCATCGTGGTGAACATCATCACGGACCTGCTCTACACCGTCGTGGACCCGAGGGTGAGGCTCTATGGCTGAGATAGCGGTCCCGGAGAGCGGGGGCGGGGGCGGGGACAGCCTGGCCCGTCGCGAGCGTGCCCAGCTGCGCGGGCTGCGCACGCTGCTGCGCAACAAGGCTGCGGTGTTCGGCATCCTCGTGCTGCTGCTCTTCGCCGTCCTGGCCGCGGCCGCCCCCCTGCTCACCTCCTACGACCCCACCGAGCAGTCGCTCTCGGACGCCTTCCTCAAGCCCTCCGGAGCCCACCTGCTCGGCACCGACAACCTGGGCCGGGACATCCTGGCCAGGATCATGTATGGCGGCCGCTACACCTTGATGATCGGGGTGCTGGCGGTCAGCCTGGCCACCGCCATCGGGGTCCCGCTGGGCCTGATCTCCGGTTACCTCGGCGGCTGGGTCGACATGGTGATCCAGCGGATCGCCGACATCATGCTGGCGTTCAACCCCTTCCTGCTCGCGCTCCTGCTCGTCGCCGTGATCGGGGTGGGCCTCAAGAGCGTGATCATCGCGGCCGGCTTCGGCGTGGTGCCACAGTTCATCAGGCTGGCTCGTGGCCAGGCGCTGTCCTTGCGCGAGGAGGTGTATGTGCAGGCCGCGGATGCGTTCGGCTCCAAGCGGATGACCACGTTGCGCCGGCACATCCTGCGCAACTCCCTCACCCCGATCGTGGTCTTCGCCACCCTCAACATCGGGCTCACCGTCCTCGTCGCCGCCGGGCTGGGGTTCCTCGGCCTGGGCGTGCAGTCACCGACGCCCGAGTGGGGCACCATGCTCGGCGAGGCCCGGGAGTACATCTTCTACGCGTCATACACCTCGACGTTCCCGGGCCTCGCGATCTTCCTCGTGGTGCTCGGCTTCAACCTTGCCGGCGACGGCCTGCGCGACGTCCTCGACCCCAGCCTGCGGGCGTGAGAGGAGCCGACATGACCGAGCCCGTGATGTCCATCCAGGACCTGTCGGTCCGGTTCCGCACCCACGACAGCGTCGTCCGGGCGGTGGACAAGGTCAGCTTCGACGTCTACCCGGGCGAGACGCTCGGCGTGGTGGGCGAGTCCGGATCCGGCAAGAGCGTCACCATGCTCTCGATCCTGCGGTTGCTGCAGGAGTCGAAGCGGCTCGAGACCTCCGGGCACGCGTGGTTCGACGGCCAGGACCTGCTGGCGTTGCGGCAGAAGGATCTGCGCGCGATCCGCGGCCGTGACATCGCCCTGGTACCGCAGGACCCCATGACGTGCCTCGACCCCGTTTTCAAGGTCGGCAACCAGTTGAGCGAGGCGATCAAGGCGCACTTTCCCGGCAGCCGAGGCTCGTTGCGGCGCAAGGGTGTGGAGCTCCTCGACCTCGTGGGGCTACCGCAGCCGGACCGGCAGTACGACCAGTACCCGCACGAGTACTCAGGCGGCATGCGGCAGCGCGCGATGATCGCGATGGGTGTCGCCAACGACCCCAAGCTGATCATCGCCGACGAGCCGACGACGGCACTCGACGTGACCATCCAGGCCCAGATCATGGACGTGCTGCGGGAGGCACAACGCGAGAGCAACGCCAGCCTCGTGCTCATCACGCACGACCTCGGGTTGATCGCGGAGATGGCGGACCGGGTGGTGGTGATGTATGCCGGTCACGTCGTCGAGACCGGCGACGTCGCGACCATCTTCGCTCACCCTCGTCACCCCTACACGCTCGGGCTGATGGGCAGCCTTCCCCAGACCGGAGGCGACGAGAAGTGGTTGCGTCCGATCCCCGGAAGCCCGCCCAACCTCGCGGCCGTGCCGTCGGGGTGCCCGTTCCACCCGCGCTGCCTGTTGTCCAAGGGCCGGGAGATCTGTCGAACGGACCTGCCTGCCCTGGACACCGTGGAGGGTAGCCACCGGTCGGCATGCCACTTCAAGGAGGAGCTCGCGGACGAGGCAGCGCAGCTGCTGGCGCAGGCCGAGCAGATCACATGACCGACACCCAGACCCAGGCGTCCGCCGGTCGGCAGGCCTCCGACCGGGGGCCGATCCTGCGCGTGCACGACCTGGTGAAGCACTTTCCCATCACGAGTGGACTGCTGCGCAGACAGGTCGGGCAGGTCCATGCCGTGGACGGTGTGAGCCTCGAGCTGTCCGCCGGCGAGACCCTGGGGGTGGTGGGTGAGTCCGGCTGCGGCAAGACGACGCTGGGACGCACCATCATCAGGTTGCTGGAACCGACGAGCGGACGGATCGAGTTCAAGGGTCAGGACATCACGGGTCTGGGCAGTCATCAGATGCGGCTGCTCCGCCGCGACGTGCAGATCGTCTTCCAGGACCCGTTCGCGTCGCTGGACCCGCGGATGACCGTGCGCGACCTGATCGGCGAGCCGCTCCGGGTGCACGGCCTGCTCGAGCGCAGCGGTGGACGACGGCGGATCGGTGAGCTCATGGAGCTGGTCGGGCTGAGCCCGGAGCACGACCGGCGCTACCCGCACGAGTTCTCCGGCGGCCAACGGCAGCGCATCGGCATCGCCCGCGCCCTGGCCCTGAACCCCGACCTCGTGGTGCTCGATGAGCCGGTGTCGGCGTTGGACGTCTCGATCCAGGCGCAGGTGGTCAACCTGCTCCGCAAGCTGCAGGACGAGCTGGGGCTGGCCTACCTGTTCATCGCCCACGACCTGACCGTGGTGCGACACATCTCCGACCGGGTGTCGGTGATGTACCTCGGCAAGGTGATGGAGACCGGCTCGCGCGAGCAGGTCTACGGAAGCCCCAGCCACCCCTACACCCAGGCCCTCCTGTCGGCCGCCCCCATGCCGGACCCGACGTTGCGCGGCAGACGCGAGCGCATCGTCCTCGAGGGCGACGTGCCCAGCCCCTCCGACCCGCCGTCGGGTTGCCGCTTCCGGACGCGTTGCTGGAAGGCGCAGGACATCTGCGCCCGCGAGGAGCCGGCCCTGGTCGACCGTGGGCAGGGCCACCCCGTCGCGTGCCACTTCGCCGAGCCGGACCTGCGGGTGGCCTTCACCACCGACCCCGCCGCGCAGGCGGCGGACCGGCCCGGTGCTGCCGCCGACACGCAGGCCGCCGGCCCGACCGACGACATCTCGCCCAGGTGACCCCTGGGGAAGCGTTACCGACGCCAGGAGGAGCGACATGACCCGGACGGTCTTGCACGGCGGTCTCGTCTTCGACGGCAGCGGCTCCCCGCCGCAAAGGGCCGACGTGGTGATCGAGGACGACCGCATCGTCGAGGTCGGCCTCGGGTTGGACGCCGACGTCGCGGTCGATGTCAGCGGTGCCACGGTGCTGCCGGGGTTCTTCGACTGCCACGTGCACGTCATGTCTTCCGGGGTGGACCGGATGCGGCATCTGGTTGAGCCCTTCTCCTACCAGTTCTACACGGCTGCACGGAATCTCGCCGCCACGCTCGCCACGGGCGTCACGACCGTGCGGGATGCCGGAGGGGCCGACATGGGCGTGCGCCAGGCGGTCGCCGACGGGCTCATTGCCGGTCCCAACCTGTTGATCGCGGTGAACATCATCGGGCAGACGGGTGGCCACACCGACGGATGGTTTGCCTCCGGCTACGACATGCCGCTGGCGCTGCCCCACCCCGGCAGGCCGGCCGCCCTCGCCGACGGTGTCGACGAGCTTCGCAAGGTGGTCCGCACGCTGCTGCGGGCAGGCGCGGACGTGATCAAGATCTGCACCACCGGTGGGGTGCTCTCGCCGTTGGACGACCCGACGCATGCCCACTTCCGGCCGGAGGAGATCGAGGCAGTGGTCGCCGAGGCAGCGGCGGCCGGGCGCGTGGTGATGTCGCACGCCCAGGGCACCGTGGGGATCAAGAACGCGATCAGGGCGGGTGTGCGGTCGATCGAGCACGGCATCTACCTCGACGATGAGGCGATCGACCTGATGCTGTCCCACGGGACCTGGCTGGTGCCCACACTCGTCGCGCCTCGATCCGTCCTCGCGGCCGCCGCTGCGGGCGCCCAGCTGCCTCCGGCGGTGATCCACAAGGCCAGCGAGGTCGTGGAGGCCCACCGCGACTCGGTGCGCGCCGCCGTTGCCGCCGGCGTCAATGTCGCGATGGGCACGGACAGCGGGGTCGGGCCACACGGCCGGAACCTCGACGAGCTGCCACTGATGCGGGACTGCGGGATGTCTCCCGAGCAGGCCCTCGTCGCCACCACCTCGGGCGCGGCGCGACTGTGCGGCCTGCAGGACCGCTTGGGCCGGCTTGCGCCGGGCCTGACCGCCGACCTCGTCGTCGTCGACGGCGACTGCCTCGACCTAGACGGGCTGGCCGGGCGGATCCGTGCTGTCTGGCAAGGGGGCCGGGCGGTGGTCGGCACCGACGGGGGCTCGACCGGCTGAGCTGCAGTCGGGAGCCGGGGTGCTGCATGTTCTGCCGTCGGCCGGGTAGGAGGCCTCCTCGAGAGGAGGCGTCATGGTCGAGCAAGCGGCGCAGGAGACCGGCGGCTTCATCAGGGGTATGCGGGAGAGCGGCAACGGCCTGCTCCTGCGGATCTGCAGCATTGCGGCCATCGGTGGGCTGCTGTTCGGCTACGACACGGGCGTCATCTCCGGGGCACTGCTCTACATCAAGGACGACCTGCACGCGGGCAAACTGGCCCAGGAGTGGATTGTCTCCTCATTGCTCGTCGGCGCGATCGTCGGCGCGGTCCTGTCCGGTTACCTGGCCGATGCGATCAGCCGCAAGTGGACCAAGGTGATCTCCGGATGCGTGTATGTCGTGGGTGCCCTCGGCTGCGCCTTCGCCATGAGTGTCCCGATGCTCATCGGCTTCCGGTTCGTCCTCGGGCTCTCCGTGGGGACAGCGTCTTTCGTGGCTCCGCTCTACATCTCCGAGGTCTCGCCGCCACGCGTTCGCGGCGGCCTGGTCTCGTTCAACCAGCTCGCCGTCACCTGCGGCATCCTCATCTCCTACCTGGTCAACTTCGCGTTCAAGGACGTGGACAACGGCTGGCGCTGGATGCTCGGCGTGGCGGTCATCCCCGGTGCGGTGCTGGCTGTCGGCATGCTGACCGTGCCGCACACGCCGCGCTGGCTGATGTCCCGGGGCCGTGAGGACGAGGCCAGGGGGGTGCTCGACGAGCTGCGTTCGGACGACCCCGACGCGGATGTCGAGCAGGAGATCGAGGACATCAAGGAGGCCAACCGCACCGAGGGCGCGGCCACGGTGGCCGACCTGGTGAAGCCGAAGATCCGGCCGCTGCTGTGGGTCGGCATCGGTCTGGCGGTCTTCCAGCAGTTCGTCGGGATCAACACGGTCATCTACTACGCCCCCACGATCCTCGCGGACACCGGTCTGACCAAGAGCAGCTCGGTCACCCAGACCGTCTTCGTCGGTGTCACCAACGTGGTCTTCACCATCATCGCGGTGCTGCTGCTCGACCGCGTGGGGCGGCGCACGCTGCTGCTCACCGGCACGATCTGCCTGACCCTCTCGCTGATCCTGCTCGCCGTCTACTTCACCTCGAGCACGTTGCAGCAGGACGCGCCCTACCTCGCCCTCGTGGCGCTGCTGCTCTACATCGCCTCGTTCGCCGTCGGCCTGGGCCCGGTGTTCTGGCTGATGATCTCGGAGATCTTCCCGGTCGGTGTCCGCAGCAAGGCGATGTCCGTCTCGACCGTGGCCAACTGGGGCGCCAACCTGCTGGTGGCCTCGACCTTCCTCACCCTCGGCTCGGCGATCACGCGACAGGGCACCTTCTACCTCTACGCGGGCCTCGGCATCCTGGCGATCGTGTTCTTCGCGGCACGCGTCCCGGAGACCAAGGGCCGCACCCTGGAGGACATCCAGGCGGACCTCACCGGCGCCAGCGAGAGCCGGGGCTGAGCGGGCACCGAACACCGAGCACCGGCGGGGCGAGACGGCTGCCGCTCGACCTGCGACGAACGCGCACCAGGCGTACTTTCAAGTCGGAGGCGATCGTCATGGCTGCTCACCGACACCTGGAGCCCGTTGACGGCAAGGGCGGGGCACGCTCCCCGGGAGGCCTCGCCAGCGGCACGCTCAGCATCCCCGAACTGATTGCCAACAACATCGCCGAGATCGCACCGGCGATCGCCTCGTTCTTGCCATCTTCCTGTTCCTCGGCGCCAGCGGCTCGTCGCCGCTCGCTGAGGAGGCGCGCAACCCGCGCCGGGCGATGCCGCGCGCCATCTGGGCGGCCACCGGAGTCGCCTTCTTCATCTACGTCTTCATGGCGTGGGCGATGGTCGTCGGCATGCACGGAAGCGCGAGCAGGCTTGCCGGCGCCGCGTTTCCGTTCGTCGGTGCGACGATCGCGGCTTCCTCGCCCCTGCAGTACCTGCTCTACTTCGCCGGCTTCACGAGTGCGATGGGCGTGCTCTTCGGCACGGGCAACGCCGTCGACTACACCGCCACCCTCGCGACCGACCTATCCATGGTGGTCTTCATCGTCACCAACATCGCCACCATCCCCGACTTCTGGACCCGGCACCGCGACGAGTTCTCCTGGCTGCGCCACGCCGCGGTGCCGATTCTCGGCGTCATCGCCTTCGGCTACCCGCTCTACGAGTCGGTGCTGCCGAGCCAGGCGGCTCCCTACAACTGGTTCGGCATCGCCATCCTCGTCGCCTACGGCATCTCGTTTCTGTCGGGCCTGGCCGGGACGCACCGGATCGGGGACATGGGACAGCGCCTCGCCGACGACGTGGTCGAGGAGGCGCTGCCCGGGGCGGCCTGACCGGCCGCCTCAGCCGATCGCGGTCAGTACCCGGTCGAGTGCAGCGACAGCCTGTCCGAGCTCCTGCGGCGTGACGGACAGGGCCGGCCGGAACCGGACCGACCGCTCACCGCAGCCGAGGGCGAGGACCCGCTCGTCGTCATACAGGCACCGCAGCACCTCGTCGCGCTGCGCGGTGTCGGGCAGGTCGAGGGCGCACATCAGCCCGCGGCCACGCACGTTGCTGACTGCCGGGTGCCGCGTGGCGAGCTCCTGCAGGTCGGTGAGCAGGCCGGCCCCGAGCTCCGCGGCCCGTTCGATCAGCCCCTCCCGCTCGATGATCTCGAGCAGGCGCCGCGACCGGACCATGTCGGTGAGGCCGCCGCCCCAGGTGGAGTTGATCCGGCTCGCCACGTGGAAGACGTTGTCGGCGACCTCGTCGACACGGCGGCCGGCCATGATGCCGCCGAGCTGCACCTTCTTGGCGAACGCCACGATGTCGGGCTCGAGCCCGAGCTGCTGGTAGGCCCAGGCCGTACCGGTCAGACCGACGCCGGTCTGCACCTCGTCGAGGATGAACAGCGCGTCGAACTCGTGGCACAGCGCCTGCATCGCCTGCAGGAACTCGGGCCGCAGGTGGTTGTCTCCACCCTCTCCCTGGATGGGCTCGGCGATGAAGCAGGCGATGTCGTCGGGGTTGGCCTCGAACGCGGCGCGAGCCTGTTCGAGGGCGTGGCGCTCGGCCTCCTCGACCTCGGCCAGGTGGTCTTCGAGCGGGAAGACGACGGCGGGCACGTCGATGCGCGGCCAGTCGAACTTGGGGAAGCGCGCCACCTTCACCGGGTCGGTGTTGGTGAGCGACATGGTGTAACCGCTGCGCCCGTGGAAGGCCTTGGTGAGGTGCATGACCTTGGTGCCGAGGTCGGGCGACAGCCCCTTGGCCTCGTTGCGGCGGCTCTTCCAGTCGAAGGCGGTCTTGAGCGCGTTCTCGACGGCGAGCGCCCCACCCTCGACGAAGAACAGGTGCGGCAGCGCGGGGTCACCGAGCACGCGGGCGAAGGTGTCGACGAACTCCGCGTAGTGGGTCGTGTAGATGTCGGAGTTGGCCGGCTTGTTGGCCGCCACCTCGGCCAACAGCGCCATGAAGTCGGCGTCGTCGACCACCCCGGGAGGGTTGAGCCCCAGTGGCGCGGAGGCGAAGAAGCTGTAGAGGTCGAGATAACTGTCCCCGGTCGTGGCATCGACGATCCACGACCCGTGGCTCGCCTTGGCGTCGAGCACCAGCGCGAAGCCGCCGGTCAGGATGTGCTGAGACAGCGACTCGTGGACCTGGCCGGCCGCGACGGATGGATGGCGTGTGCTTACCTCTGTGCTCGTCATACTTCCATTTTAGACGGGTTTGCACGGGAAATCATCCCGTCTGATGCGCTGATTTCCCTCGTTTGGTGCGCGAGCAGCGTGCCACCGCACCGGGCCGTTCTAGCCGAGTCCGAGCCGGCGGGCGACCTGTCCCCCGCCGATCTCGCGGACGTCGGCAGGGTCCCCGACGACCACCAGCCGGTCGGTCGCACGGGACATGCCGACATACAGCCGCTCCCTCGACCGCTCACGGGTGTGCTGCGAGTTGAGGCACAGGACCACGGCACGGCGCTCGAGCCCCTTGCACCCGAGGACGTGGCCGTAGAAGACGTCATCCTCCTCCCAGAAGGACCGCCAGTAGCCGTCCTGCCCGAGGGTGGCCTGCCGCTCCTCCTGCACCGGGTGCCGACGGCCCGTGGTCAGCAGCGCCACGTCCTTGGCCGGCCAACCCTCGTCGAGGAGCGCCTCGACCTGCTCGTCGGCCACCTCCACCGCCGTCTCCGCGGTCGCCGGAACGAAGCCGACGTCCGGCCCCTCTCCACCGCGCAACGTCATCCGCATCGGCGCCATCGGCCCGAAAGCCTCCGCGATCTGCGTCGTGTTGCGCAGGTTGTGGTCGAGCACCAGTGGCACGAGCGGTACCGGTGGCTGGCCGAATCGGGCGAAGATGCGCTGGTTCTCGTCGGAGTAGACATAGAGTCCGCCCTGCTCCTCGTCACGCAGCGAGCGCATCAGCGGCGTCCACCACGTGTCGGCGAAGTCCTGCGCCTCGTCGACGATGACCGCGTCGAACCGGTGCCCCTCGTCGAGTCCGTCCGCCAGCGTGCTCATGATGGCCGGCAACCCCTCCTCCCAGAAGGTGCTGTCCTCCCGCGACCCGTCGGGCGCGCCCCACGAGCGACCCAGCTCGTGGAAGGTGCCCACGAAGGCCGGGCGGTGCCGCCGGGGCGCAGCCGCGATCTCCCTCTTGAAATGCGTGGCCAGCCCGATCGAGTAGCAGACCAACGCGACCCGCTGCGCCTTGACGTCGCCACGCCCGCGGGTGAGCTCCTTGGCCTGGGTCAGTGCCAGGACGGTCTTCCCGCTGCCGGCGCCGCCTCGCACCTCAACGCGGTGCAACAGCCGAGTCACCTTGAGCAGCACGGCCTGCTCCTGGGTGAGCCGCTCCGCGACGGCCTCGCGCTCGCCTGCCTCTGCCATGACGTCCGGCGCGGGCAGGTGGCGCCCACGCAGGATGTCGACGATCAGGTCGATGTCGTCCGCGGACGGCGCCCGGTAACGCGTCTCCTGCCGGTCGGCGACATCCCGCAACCGGCTCGCCAGGTCGTCCTGGTCCTCGCGTCCGTGCACCGCCCACCGGGGGCAGTCGGGCATCGCGAAGTCCTCGGCGAAGCTGGAGTAGGGCGCCACCACGCTGTGTGCCCAGCGGATCCGGGTGCGAGACGAGTCCCGCCACCTCGGGTCCTGCTCGACGTAGGTGCGCAGCGCGTACTTCGACGAACGCGCCTGGTCCACCGGGTCGATGGGCACGTCAGAGGAGCTGCGGCGCTGACGCCACTGGTCACCGTCGACCCACACGCTGCCGCCCTTGACCTCGACGACGACGATGCCGGCGCCGGGCATCAGGACGATCAGGTCCGCCTCGTGGTCCTTCTTCTCATCGGTGAGCCGCACGCCCGCCAGCACGGTGTCGTCGTCACGCAGGGTCGCCACGAGCCGCGCCCACACCTCGCGCTCGGACTCAGTGGTGAAGACCGGCATCGCCGGAACCGACCGTGCAGACGGCATCTTCGCTCCCCTTCGTCGTGGTCGAGTTGGTAGGAGCGAGTATGCCGTCCACTACTCACAACCGACGCCGTCGCCGTCCCGGTCGAGGTGCCGCGCGTATCCGGGGTCACCGCGATGGACGGGTGCGGCCCCGGCCGCCCGAGCAGCGTCGCAGTTCGTGTAGTAGACCGGCGCGACAGGGTTCTTCGGGATGGAGACGAGCGGTGCGGGAGGTGCCGGGTGCCGCGTGCGTTCGGGGCGGGGCGTCCGGTGCAGGGGCCGGGCGGGGGCCGCGCTGCGGTCCGGCGCAGGTGTGGCCCACCGCGCCGTCGTGGGCAGCGGCTCACTGGTGCACCGGCCGAGGATGCGCGCGATGGCGTCACGCTCGGGCGGGGTGACCCACAGGTGATAGCGATGTTTCACCGCGACCTGCCTCGCGACATACAGGCATCTGATCGCCTTGTTGGAGGGGAGCCAAGTGGCGGCGTCGCCGTCCTGCTTCTGCATGTTCGCACGGCCCTGGACGGCCCAGAGGTTGAGCGGATCGCCGGCGAGGTCCTGCCGCCGGTCGGCGGACAGCTGCTGCCCACCGGTCTGCCAGGCGTTGCTGAGCGCGACGACGTGGTCGATCTGCACCTGGCTGCTGGTGCCGACGCCACGGGCGAAGGCGATGGTGGTGGCGGTGTAGGGGTCGGCGAGCGTGCCCGTGAGCACGACGCAGCCGTAGGTGCCGGGTTTCAGGTGGACGCGACGCAGGTCGCGGCGCAGCACGTCGTTGCGGGTGTCGCAGCCGTTGTGACCGCCCTGCACGCTCACGTCATCGGTCCAGGCCGAGCCGAATCGGGCTCGGTCGTAGCCGGTCTTGGGCGCCCTGCCCTTGACCGGCAAGGTGGCGAGGACGGCCAGCGCGGTGCCCGGGCGGGCGGTGGCCGGTGGCTTGTTGACCGGCGTCGCCGACGTCGCCCGCTCCGTGCGGCGCGCGGCGGCGTGGCCGGTGGTCTCCTCCGACCCGACGGCGCCCGCCGCTGTCGGCTTCCTGCGCGAATCGTCCGACGTCGACTTCGCAGTGGAGCGTTGGGTGGTCCGGGCGCCTGCGGTCGGCCCCGCACTCGCACCGGCGGTGGTTGACGACGCGGCACCGTGGCGCTGCCCGGCGGTCCCGCTGTGCCCGCCGGCCGGCCCGGTCTCCACGACGTGGTCCGGCGTGTGCAGATCGGGCACGGCGGCCGGCGTGGCCACGCCCGAGCCACACGCCACCAGGCCGAGCCCGAGTGCGCCGAGGAGCAACCCCTCGAGGGCCGAAGTCTTGCGCACCGCCAGTCGCCTTCCTCATGCCGTGGGCAATCGTGCCGCGCCATGGGAATGCGCCGTGAGCCCGGCGATTCGAAAGGACTCCGGGCGATCCGGTGCGGCTGCCTCGATGCTACGGAGGGCCTCTGACAGCGACCATCGTCCGTTCAGCCGATGGTGGCGCGGGTTCTGACTCCCCAGAATGTAGTCACGGACACTGAGCACACGGGGGAGACAGGGCGATGCGTGACGGGATCGACCAGGCACTGAAACCAGTGCCTGCGCATCGAGCGCTGGGCGAGCACCGACGCCCACGACTCGTCACGCGCCGGCTCGACCTGCTCCTCACGCCTGCGGAGCAGCAGGCCTGGGTGCGCGACCGGATCGCCCTCGTGGACACCCCGACTCGGCTGGACGCCTCCCGTCATCGGATTGCCCGGCGCCCTGACTACCACCGCCTGGTCGAGCAACCGGACTTCGAGTTGCTCGCAGTCGTGCTGCGCGTGCTCACCCAGACGACGATCCCCCGCCCGCGCGCCACGGAGCGACGGTTCTGGTCACTGAGCGCCATGTCGGATGCACCGACCGGTGAGCCGGCGTCGTGCGTGTCCAGGTTGGCCACCTTGTCCGTGCGGGACCTCGCGACCGCTGTCTTCGCGCGGCACCACGACCATCCCGACGAGATCCAGGGCCGGGTCTGCGTGTCGCGCGCCGCCCTCGAACGCAGCGTGGGCTCGCTCGACGTCTTCCAGAACGCATGGCCTGAGCTGCTCGTCGCGCCGGGCACCCTCGAGCCGGAAGCGGGTCCGGACGTCTGCACGGTCTACTTCCTGGACGCCACGCACCTGCTGGAGGCGCTCATGGACGACCGTCACGACCTCGTGCAGGCGGCGCGGGTCCTCAACCTGCGTCTGATGCGGCAAGGACCGACCAGTCACCGCAACGGGCACTGCATGGACCTCGCCGACCACGTGGTAGGCCGGCCGTTCGCGCACGACACCGCCTGACCTGACGCCACCGCCCGCGGTCCTTGCCGCGGAATGCGGTCAGCCGAGCGCGTCGGCGATCGGCACCTCACCGTTGTTGAACTCGATGGTGCGGCCGATGGTGGCAGGGTGGTCGAGGACGTATGCCGCGACCGCAGCCACGTCGTCCCGGCTCACCTCACCCTTCGGGATACCGTCGCCGGTCTCGATCCGTCCGGTGCCGAGCTTGTCGAGCAACCGGCTCGGGCCCAGGATGGTCCAATCGAGCCCGGTCGAGCGAAGGTGGTCGTCGGCAGCTGCCTTCGCTTCCGCATACGGGAAGAACGGGTTGTCCTCCGGCACGCCGTGGTGCGGGTGGTCGTAGATGTACGACACCATCACGTAGCGGTGCACGCCAGCGGTCTCCGCGGCGGTCATCGAGGCGATCGCGGCGTCGCGGTCGACCGCGAAGGTGCGTTCGGGCTTGCCGCCTCCGGCGCCGGCCGACCACACGACCGCGTCCATCCCGCGCAGGTGCTCGGCCATCCCCTCGGCGTCCAGGTGCTCGACGTCCGCCACCAGGGCCGTGGCGCCGGTCGCCTCGACCTCGCTGGTGTGGTCAGGGTTGCGGATCCACGAGGTCACCTCGTGTCCCGCCCGCGTGAGCAGGGTGCTCAGCCGAAGTGCCACCTTGCCGTGTCCACCGATGATCGCGATATGTGCCATACCCGCCACCCTACGGACCTGGTGCCATGACTGTGTCCCCGCCCGAGTTGGGGCGGGGTGGGGCTGGGAGTTCAGGGTTGCCAGGCGAAGGTGCCGTCGTCGTGGCG
>NZ_SWMA01000025.1:0-61659 GCF_005222685.1 Segeticoccus rhizosphaerae | reverse complement strand
AAACATCGCTTGCGTCGTCCCGCATCCGCCGATGGCATCACCCCGCCACGATCTCGAAACCAGGCCCGCCCCTTGGTCGCCGACACGCCCACCACCACCGCGGCCTGCTCAACCGTCAGGCAATCGCGGACCTGAGCCCAGAACCGATACTCCACCTCAACCGGCAACCGCGGACTACCCCGACGAGCACTCATCTGCACACCTCTCAACGCCAGGTGTTGCAGTCACCCCTTGAGGCCAAGTGCTCTCTCAGGGGCCGAAACCTCGCGATGATTCCTCGCGGGGTCAGCGGTAGCCGCGGGCCTGGAGCTCGTAGAGCTCGGCGTAGCGACCACGGGCGGCGATCAGCTCCTCGTGGGTGCCCGCCTCGAGGACGCGCCCCTGGTCGAGGACGACGACGAGGTCGGCGCTCGCGACGGTGGAGAAGCGGTGGGTCACCAGGAGGGTGACCGAACCCCGTGCTCCCGCCTCGCGCGCGGCCTCGGCATAGCGCTCGAACAGCGCGTGCTCGGTCGCCGCGTCCAGGGCGGCCGTGGGTTCGTCGAGCACCAGCAGCAGCGGGGTCTGACGCATCAGACCGCGTGCGATGGCGACGCGTTGCCACTGCCCACCGGACAGACCCACGCCGTCCTGCCAGGTGGTGCCCAACTGCGTGTCCAGCCCCTCCGGCAGAGCCTCGAGCAGGTCGTCGCCGGCGCCGAGGTGCACCGCCTCGAGCACGCGCGCGTGGTCGTCGACGCGCGGCAGGTCTCCGATCCCGATCGACTCCTGCGCCACCAGCTCGAACCGGGCGTGGTCCTGGAAGGCGCCTGAGACGCGGCCGCGCCAGGCTGTGAGGTCGAGGTTCGTCAGTGGCGTGCCGTCGACCCGCACCACGCCTTCGGTGGGCTCGTGCATCCCCGTCAACAGCTTGACCAGGGTCGACTTGCCGGCGCCGTTCTCGCCGACCAGCGCGACGATCGAACCGGCAGGCAGGTCGAGCGTGACGTTGCGCAGGGAACGCTCCGATGTGCCGTCGTAGGAGAAGCTCACCCCCTCGACCCGGATCCCGCTGTGCAGCACCTCCGGAGGCTCACGCCGCCCCTGGTGCTCGCGCGCCACCGTGTCCGCGTATTCCTGCAGCCACAGGAACCGGCGGACGTTGCGCACCATCTTGGTCAGCTGCTGGCTGGTGTTGCGCAGCACGACCACGGTCATCTGCAGCCGCTGCACCATCATCACCGCGAGGGCCACCGTGCCCGGGTTCACCACGCCCCGTATGGCGTCTCGCACCATCCAGGCGATCACCACCGCTGCGACGCCGAAGAAGACGAGGGACTCGACCCCCTGGACCAGGCCGGTGCGCAGCTGGGCTCCGACGATCGGGCGGCGCCACCCGGCGACGGACTCACGCAGCAGGTCGCGGACCGTCTGGCGGGTGCCGAAGACGCGCAGCTCGGCGCTCGGTGTCGCGCCGGTCACCAGGTCGACGAGGTGCCCGGTGCGGCGCGAGGGCTCGGCCGCCCGCTGCTCGCCCTCCTTGTCCCACCGGACGGTCCAGCGGGTCAGCAGCAGGCCGGGCACCGCGATCAGCGTCACGATGGCCAGGCGCGCGTCGGCAGTCACCGCGACGATGATCGTCCCGCCGGCGAAGACCAGGTTGTTGACGGTGTTGAGCAGAAGGTTGAACGACTGGCCGAGGGTGCCCTGCTGGTCGCGCAGGACCTGCAGCTCGTCCTGGTAGCGCGCCGACTCGAGGTGGTCGAGCGTGGGGATGCCGGCGGTGATCCGCGCGATCCGCGCGTCGAACTCGAAGCCCACCCGCTCGAGCTGCATCACCCTGGCGTGCGTGCCGACCAGCTGCAGGCCCATGTTCAGCGCGATCGAGGCGACCATGCCGACGGCGCCGACGACGAGCCGTCCCTGCTCGTTCTTGATCAGGCCGTCCACCAGGAAGGCGAGAAAGAGCGGCTGCAGCATGATCAGGCCCTTGCCCAGGGTCTCGAGCATGGCGGCCACCGACTGCCACGGGCTGAGGCGGAACGACATGGCGGTGACGAGCCAGACCGCCCGCAGGAACTCACGCACTCAGATCGTCCTCCTCGTGCGCGGTGGCATGGTCCGAGTCGTGGGGGGAGCCGCCGTGATGGTCACCGCACTCGGTGAACCGAGCGGCCTGCAGTCTGAACATCTGCGCGTAGGGGCCCTCGGCTCGCATCAGCTCCTCGTGGCTGCCGTCCTCGACGACCCGTCCTTCGTCGACGACGACGATGCGGTCGGCGTGCCGGACGCTGGACAGCCGGTGGCTGACCAGGATGCTCGTCATTCCGTGGGTGACCTCGAGGAAGCGGTCGAACAGCTCCTTCTCGGCGCGGACGTCGAGCGCCGCTGTGGGCTCGTCCAGCACCAGGACCCCGGCACCGCGATCGAGCGCCGAGAACGCACGCGCCAGGGCGACCCGCTGCCACTGGCCGCCGGAGAGGTCCTGGCCGTGGTCGTACTCGGCGGACAGCACCGTGCCCCACCCCTGCGGGAGGCGCTTCAGCAGCGGCGTGCCCGACGCCTCGTCGAGCGCTCGCGACAGTGCGCGTGAGCTCTCCGGACCGTCGTCGGCACCGAGCAGCACGTTGTCGCGCAACGAGAGCTGGTAGCGCACGAAGTCCTGGAAGATCACCGCCACCCGGCGCCGGGTGGCGTCGTCGGCCATCGGGTTGCGACCGTCGATGCGCACGGTGCCGGAGTCGGGGGCGTAGAGACCGCACAGCAGCTTGATCAGGGTGGACTTGCCCGCGCCGTTGACCCCGACCACGCCGAGTGACTGGCCGGCCGGGACGCGCAGGTCGAGCCCCGAGAAGACCTGGTCCTCCCGCGTGGGGTAGCCGAAGGAGACGTCATCCAGCACGATCTCTGCGGGGGCGACCTGCGTGACCTCGTCGGCCGTCGGGACCTCTCCGGGGGCGCCGGGAAGGTCCGGTCCAGGTCGGCTTCGCGCCATTCCGAGCTCGCCGCGCAGCTGCGCCAGCTGCGCGACGACGGCGGTGTTGCGCGCGACATACATCTGCATGTCCCCGACCGGTCCGAAGTTCTCCAGCTGGGGGATGGCCTGCGCCATCGTGACCAGGCCCGCGACCGACAGCGCCCCGGTCCACGCCTCGCGACCGAGCAGGGCGAAGGCACCGGCGTTGACCAGGAGCATGACCAGCGTCGCCCACCCGACGGGTCCGAGCGTGCGGTTGCGGTTGGACCAGACCAGCTGCATCGCGGCCAGCCAGGTGCGGCGGTAGCGGGCGGCGAGGAAGTCGCTGAGGCCGAACAGGCGCACCTCCTTGGCGAAGGAGCGGTCCATCAGCAGGCTGCGCAGGTAGGCCGCCTTGCGCCGGTCGTTGCCGGTGACGTCGAGCAGGTTGTCGGTGGCGCTGTCCATCCACCGGCGGAAGGTGCGGGACAGCAGCAGCCACGCGCCCACGAGCAGCAGCGGCGCCCACCAGCTCCACGTCAGGAGCACGCCGAGCGCCCCCAGACCGGTCAGCCGGACGAGCAGCAGCTGCCACGTCGAGAGGACACCCTGCATGAAGCTCCAGTCACGTGACGCGGTGACCAGACCCTCGAGCTGGGAGGTCTTCTCCGGGTCCTCGAGGTGAGCGATCCCGTGCGGTGCGAGCGCCGTCTCGGCGAGCAGGTCGAAGACCAGCACGAGGTAGCGGGCGGACAGGGCGTTGGCGCAGGCCTCCATCCCCACCTGGCACACGGGGGCCAGCACGAACAGCACCCCGACGAGCACCATGAGCCGCCAGGTCTCGCTGGCGGCCTGGCTGCCCGGCCCCTGGCGGTAGGCCTCGGCGAAGGAGCCCACGAGGTGCCCCGACACGACGAGGAGCGACACGGTGGCGGCCGCACTGAGCAGCGTCAGGAGGAGGCACAGGACCACGTACACGGGAGAGGCTCGCCACAGCAGGCGCGCGTGCAGCACGAGGCGGCGCGATGACGACATTCCTGGGCCCTGATCCCTTCCCCTGGCGACCGCTTCATCGTGCCCCATGCCACGTCGCCCGACCGGCGCTAGACGAGTTCTTTACCATCTCCAGACCTTTGCGACTCCGGATCGTGTCCAAGCGGGGGACAGCCGGGCGCGAGCGGCTCACACAGGCACCGACGGGGCAGCCGTGACCTGCCGCACGACCCGGTCCGGGAGGACGGCAGGGCCAGTAGGCTCGCCGACATGCCTGACGGTCCCACCGGTGCCCCGGACGACGACGTCGCCCGCAGCGAGTCCGGACTCCCCATCCAGCCCCTGTATGACGCGTCGTCGCTGTCCGGGTTCGACCCGCAGGAGGCGCTGGGCGCCCCCGGCCAGTACCCCTACACGCGGGGCGTCTACCCGACGATGTACACCGGCCGGCCCTGGACGATGCGCCAGTACGCCGGCTTCGGCACGGCCAAGGAGTCCAACGAGCGCTACCACCAGCTGGTCGGCGCCGGCACGGGCGGGCTGTCGGTCGCGTTCGACCTGCCGACCCAGATGGGCTACGACTCGGACGAGGCGATCGCGCACGGCGAGGTCGGCAAGGTCGGCGTGGCGATCGACAGCCTCGACGACATGCGCACCCTGTTCCACGGCCTGCCGCTGGACCAGGTCTCCACCTCGATGACGATCAACGCGCCGGCCTCGACGCTGCTGCTGCTCTACCAGCTCACCGCGGAGGCCGAGGGGATCCGCGCCGACCAGCTCACGGGGACCATCCAGAACGACGTGCTCAAGGAGTACATCGCCCGCGGCACCTACATCTACCCGCCGAAGGAGTCGCTGCGCCTCATCAGCGACATCTTCGGCTACTGCCGGGCCGAGCTGCCCCGGTGGAACACGATCTCGATCAGCGGCTACCACATGGCCGAGGCCGGGGCGACGCCGGCGCAGGAGATCGCCTTCACCCTCGCCAACGCGAAGGAGTACGTGCGCGCGGCACTGTCGGCCGGCCTGTCCGTCGACGACTTCGCTCCTCGGCTGTCGTTCTTCTTCGTGGCGCGGACGACGCTCCTCGAAGAGGTCGCCAAGTTCCGGGCGGCCCGGCGGATCTGGGCGCGGGTGATGAGGGAGGAGTTCGGCGCCCGCAACCCGAAGTCGATGATGCTGCGCTTCCACACCCAGACCGCGGGCGTCCAGCTGACGGCCCAGCAGCCCGAGGTCAACATGGTCCGGGTGGCGTTGCAGGGCCTCGGCGCAGTGCTCGGCGGGACACAGTCGCTGCACACCAACTCCTACGACGAGGCGATCGCGCTGCCCACGGCCAAGGCCGCCCGGCTCGCGCTGCGCACCCAGCAGGTCATCGCCTACGAGACCGACGTGACCAAGACCGTCGACCCGTTCGCCGGCTCCTACGTGGTGGAGTCGATGACCGACGACCTCGAGGGGGAGATCCTCGCGCTGATGCAGGCCGTCGAGGACCGCGGCGGCGCGGTCGCGGCCATCGAGCAGGGGTTCCAGAAGGAGGAGATCGAGCGGAGCGCCTACCGGGTCGCGCTCGAGATCGACCACGGTGAGCGCACCGTCGTCGGCCTCAACAAGTACACCGTCCCCGAGGAGGAGCCCTACGAGCCGCTGCGGGTCGACCCCGCGATCGAGGCGGAGCAGGGCGAGCGCTTGGCCGCCTTGCGCAAGGACCGCGACGGTGACGCCGTGCAACGCGCCCTGGACCGGATGCGCGCGGCCGCATCCGGCACCGACAACGTCCTGCTTCCGATGCGCGAGGCCCTCGCCGCCCGCGCCACCGGGGGCGAAGTGGCCCACGCCCTGCGCGACGTGTGGGGCCTCTACGTCCCCCGCGACGCGTTTTGAGCCTGGTGGGACGTCGGCGGGGCGGCCGCTCCGTCGTCTCGGCGGTCGCGGTCCTGCTCGTCGCCCTTGTCGCGCTCTGGATCAGCGGTGGCCTGAGCAGCGCCGGCGACGGCCCTGGCTCGCCGAGCGGGACCAGTCAGCAGCAGGACGCCCACCACAGCGGGCAGGGCACCATCGGCACGATCGCGTATGCCGCGCTGCCACCCCAGGCGCGCGAGACCATCGACCTGATCGACCGGGGCGGGCCCTACCCCTACCGCCAGGACGATGGGGTCTTCGGCAACCGGGAGGGGCTCCTGCCGCAGGCGCCGAGCGGCACCTACCGTGAGTACACGGTGGAGACACCGGGATCGGACGACCGCGGAGCACGCCGGCTGATCAAGGCGAGGGACGGCACCCTCTACTACACGGACGACCACTACCAGTCCTTCGAGCAGGTTCGACGATGAGCGGCGACGACGGTCGGCCAACGGGAGCGCAGCGAGGCGCGGATGACCAAGGAGCGCGACGGTCGGGCACGACACCGCAGCAGTGGGTGGTGCTCGACCAGGTGCTCGCGGGAGCGCGGCCGGGCACGGTCCTGCGCGGGGACGACGGATCGGGAGACGCGGCGGACCGAGCCGCGCAGCTGGGGCGCCGTGCCGGCTGGTCGGTCGTGCTCCTCGACACGACCGGTGCCCTGGACAAGGCAGCCCTGCTCGACCGCTGCCAGCAGGCGTTCGGCTTCCCGGAGTGGTTCGGTCACAACTGGGACGCGCTCGCCGATAGCCTCTCCGAGGTCGAGCACCCGGTCGGCACGTTGGTGCTGTGGACCGGATGGGACGGGCTGGCGCGGGCGGACGCACCCGCCTTCGGGACGGCCGTCGAGGTGCTGACCGAGCGCGCTGCGAGCGCCGTTGCCCGGCCTTTCGCCGTTCTGCTGGTCGCTCCGGGACAGCAGGGTTGACCGAGGCGCCGCCCCTGCGCCGGTAGGCTGTCGGGTCGTGGCCTCCCCCGACTTGA
Organism: Segeticoccus rhizosphaerae; assembly: GCF_005222685.1. Lineage (NCBI taxonomy): Bacteria > Bacillati > Actinomycetota > Actinomycetes > Micrococcales > Intrasporangiaceae > Segeticoccus > Segeticoccus rhizosphaerae. Next base: position 54,845 of record NZ_SWMA01000025.1, on the reverse strand, counting down.
TCGCGTCCCTCGTTGCTGCCGTCGACTCCCGGCAGGACGAGCTGGTCGCGTGGCGCAGGGACCTGCACACCCACCCCGAGCTGTCCTGGCGCGAGACCCGCACGACCTCCTTCGTCTCGAGCCGGCTGGCGGCAGCGGGTATCCGGGTCCGTCCTCTGCCGGGCACCGGGCTGATCGCCGAGGTGGGTGCGCAGGAGCCTGCCCACCGGGTGGCGCTGCGTGCCGACCTGGACGGGCTGCCGGTGCCCGAGCGCACCGGCCTGGCCTGGGCCTCGCAGACGCAGGACGTCTGCCACGCCTGTGGCCACGACGTGCACACCGTCGCCGTACTCGGCGCCGGGCTGGCGTTGCAGGAACATGCGGAGGCCTTGCGCGAGAAGGGGATCGGGGTACGGCTCATCTTCCAGCCGGCGGAGGAGGTTATCCCGGGCGGCGCGCACACCGTGCTGGAACAGGGCGGCCTCTCGGGGGTCGACCGCGCCCTCGCGGTGCACTGCGACCCGACCATCGACGTCGGCCAGGTCGGCCTGGTCGAGGGGCCGGTGACGGCGGCCGCCGACTCCGTGACCGTCACCCTCTCGGGCAAGGGCGGGCACACCTCGCGCCCGCACCTGACCCAGGACCTCACCTACGCGCTCGCCAAGGTGGTCACCGATGTGCCCGCCGCGCTGTCGCGGCGGCTGGATCCCCGGGCCGGGGCCGCGCTGGTGTGGGGGACGATTCACGCGGGAGGTGCCTCGAACGTCATACCTGCCTCGGGGCAGGCGACCGGCACCCTGCGGATGCTGGACGCCGAGGCGTGGGCATCCACCGGCACGCTGATCGAGGACCTGGTCCACGAGGTGGTTGCACCGTATGGCGTGTCCGCACAGGTCGAGCACGTGCGCGGCGTCCCGCCGGTCGTCAACGACGACGCCGTGGTGGCGACGCTACGTGCCGCAGCAGCGGCGGCCCTGGATCCCGGAGCGGCCGTCCCGACCCGGCAGTCGCTCGGGGGCGAGGACTTCGGGTGGTACCTCACCGGCGCCTCTGGTGCTTCCGGCGCACTGGTGCGGCTGGGTACCCGCACTCCCGGTGGGCCGACCTACGAGCTGCACCAGGGCGACCTGGTGGTCGCCGACCGTGCGGTCCTGGTGGCGGCCCGGTTGCTGGCGGCCGCCTGCGCGGTGGGCGGGCCCACCGGTACCCGTAAGTAACGGTTGGGACAACAGGTCGCCCTGCGGCAGACAGCATCCCACCTGGCGAGATATTCTCTGCCGAGATTGCGCCCCGGAGGGCGCGACCAGCGCCGGCACACGGCCTGACCATGGTGGTCGGATACCGTCCGGTGCTTCACGACGTGGATGAATGGAGACGCTTGTGCGTTCGGTCATGAAGGTGGCGGCAACAGTCGCCCTGGTGGGGCTCACGGTGAGTGCCTGCGGAAGCAAGCCCACGGACAGCTCGAGCACGACGCCGGCCGGTGGCAGCACCGGCAACGCGGGTGCCACGAGTGCCGCCCCGGCTGCCACCGGCGGGGGCAGCACGCAGGCGAGCGGCAAGGCGCTGCAGGCGTGCATGGTCCTGGACACGGGCGGCGTCGACGACCGCTCGTTCAACCAGTCGTCCTGGGCCGGACTGCAGGAGGCCAACAAGTCCAACCCCAACATCAAGATCAGCTACGTCCCGTCGAACAGCTCCAACGACTACGTCCCCAACCTCAACGCCGAGGTCAAGAAGGGGTGTGACACCGTCCTGGCGGTCGGTGGCCTGATGGCAGACGCCGTGAAGAAGACCGCGGCCAAGAACCCCAAGACGCACTTCGGCCAGATCGACGCGCCCTCCAGCGGCACGAACGTCTACGGTCTGCAGTACAACACCGCGGAGGCGGCGTTCCTCGCCGGCTACCTGGCGGCGGGCATGACCAAGTCGGGCAAGGTCGCCACCTTCGGCGGCCTCAACATCCCGCCGGTCACCATCTACATGGACGGCTTCTGGGAGGGCGTGCAGTACTACAACAAGGCCAAGGGCAAGAACGTGCAGGTCCTCGGCTGGAACGAGAAGAACCAGAAGGGCGGCACCTTCGCCAACTCGTTCACCGACCAGAACAAGGGCAAGCAGATCAGCCAGGCCTTCGCTCAGCAGGGGGCCGACATCGTCTTCCCCGTCGCCGGCGGCACGGGGCTGGGCGCCGGTGCGGCCGCGCAGAGCTCGGGCGGCAAGGTCAGCGTGATCTGGGTCGACACGGACGGCTGCATCAGCGCCAAGCAGTACTGCCAGTACATCCTCACCAGCGCGACCAAGAACCTCGCGGACTCGGTGGCGCAGTACGTCGAGAAGGGTGCCGACGGCACGCTCCCCACCGGCAACTACATCGGCGACCTGAAGAACGAAGGTGTCGGCCTTGCGCCCTATCACGAGTTCGACAGCAAGGTCCCGGCAGACCTGAAGAAGGAGGTCGACCAGGTCAAGGCCGACATCATCTCCGGCAAGATCAAGATCACCTCGCCGGCGCAGCCCAAGGAGTAAGCCGCAAGGAGTAGTCTGCGTCGGTCTGCGGCCAGGGGGGCTCCCCGCCCCCCTGGCCGCTGTGTCACCTGTCAACGGAGAAACGTGTGAAGCTCGAGCTGAGAGGCATCACCAAGCGCTTCGGCTCCCTGGTCGCCAACGACCAGATCGACCTGGTGGTCGAGCCTGGGGAGATCCATGCGCTGCTCGGCGAGAACGGAGCCGGCAAGAGCACGCTGATGAACGTGCTCTACGGGCTCTACCAGCCCGACGAGGGCGAGATCCTCGTCGACGGCGAGCCGGTCACGTTCTCCGGCCCGGGGGACGCGATGCGCGCGGGGATCGGGATGGTGCACCAACACTTCATGCTCGTGCCCGTCTTCACCGTCGCCGAGAACGTCAGCCTGGGCCACGAACGCACCAAGATGTTCGGGCTGCTCGACCGGCGCCGGGCGCGGCGCGAGGTCACCGAGGTGTCCAAGCGCTACGGCCTCGACGTGCCGCCGGACGCACTGGTCGAGGACCTGCCGGTCGGGGTCCAGCAGCGGGTGGAGATCATCAAGGCCCTCGTGCGTGACGCCAAGGTGCTCATCCTCGACGAGCCGACCGCCGTGCTCACCCCGCAGGAGATCGACGACCTGATCACCGTGATGAAGGCACTCCGGGAGGCCGGCACCTCCATCGTGTTCATCAGCCACAAGCTGCGCGAGGTGCGCGAGGTCGCGGACAAGATCACCGTCATCCGGCGCGGCAAGGTGGTCGGCCAGGCCTCGCCGGAGTCGTCCGCCGCCGAGCTGGCCTCGATGATGGTGGGCCGACCGGTGAAGCTGACCATCGACAAGGACCTCGCCACGCCGGGCGAACCGGTGCTGGAGGTGGCCGACCTGCGCGTGCTCGACGCGGACGGCCAGGTGCAGGTCGACGACGTCTCGCTCACCGTGCGGGCCGGCGAGATCTACGCCATCGCGGGGGTCCAGGGCAACGGCCAGACCGAGCTGACCGAGGCCCTCGTCGGACTGGCCCGCGCGACGCACGGGTCGATCCGCTTGGACGGCAAGGACATCACCCGGACCGCGGTCAACGACATCCTGCACAGCGGTGTCGGCTACGTGCCCGAGGACCGGATGCACGACGGTCTCGTCGGCAGCTTCACGCTTGCGGAGAACTTCGTGCTGGACACCTACAACCAGCCGCCGTTCGGCGACCGCGGCACGCTGGACCTGCGGGCCATCCGCAAGAACGCCCAGCAACGTATCGAGGAGTTCGACGTGCGCACGCAGTCCGCGCGGGCGGAGGCGTCCACGCTGTCGGGCGGCAACCAGCAGAAGGTGGTGCTCGCCCGGGAGCTGTCCCGTCCGCTGCGCCTGCTGGTGGTGGCCCAGCCCACCCGCGGCCTCGACGTCGGTTCGATGGAGTTCGTCCACCGCCGGATCGTGGAGGAACGGGACAAGGGCACCGCCGTGGTGCTGATCTCGACCGAGCTGGACGAGGTCCTCGGACTCGCCGACCGCATCGGCGTGATGTATCGCGGCAAGATCATCGGCGAGCTGCCGGCCGGTTCCTCAGCGCAGGAGATCGGCCTGCTGATGGCCGGGTCGACCTCGGTGGACGAACCCGCCGCCAGCACGAGCGCAAGGGAGGACCTATGAGGAGCCCCACGAAGTTCTCCGCTTCCCTGCCACCCCACGAAGTTCTCCACTCCGCCCCGACACTTCGCGGGGGCCCCGGCCTCCGATGCTTCGGGGGGGCTACGGAATGACGCAGGAAAAGCCTCCCACCGGGCCCATCGGGCCGAGCGACGCGACCGAACCCGCCGACGGGGCCAGCCCGGCCCAGGGCGCAATGTCCACGCAGACGGAGCCGCCCGACGACTCCGCCGGGCCGGGGTCGGAGAGCGGCAAGGGAGCCGGCAGCCGGATGGGGAGGATGCTGCACGGGGACAACCCGGTGCTGCTCACCTTCCTCGCCCTCGTCCTGGCCGGCCTCGTCGGGGCGGTGCTGATCGCGATCGGCGACCCCGCCACCCGTGCGGCCTCCAAGTACTTCTTCGCGGCGCCGCTGGACACCGTCTCGGCGGCCCTGAAGGCAGTGGGCAACGCCTACCTGGCGCTTTTCGAGGGATCGGTCGTGGATCCGTCGTCGTTCGCCAGCGGCAGCGCGACCGCGATCCTCGGGCCCATCTCGGAGACGTTGGTCAACGCGACCCCGCTGATCCTCGGTGGCCTCTCGGTCGCGCTCGCCTTCCGCGCGGGCCTGTTCAACATCGGCGGCCAGGGGCAGATCATCATCGGCGCGGTCTTCGCCGGCTACGTCGGCTTCGCGTGGGACCTGCCGGTCGTGGTGCACGTGCTGGTGGCCCTGGCGGCCGGCACCCTCGGTGGTGCGCTCTGGGGCGGCATCGCCGGATGGCTGAAGGCGCGCACCGGCGCCCACGAGGTCATCACCACGATCATGCTCAACTACATTGCGTTCAACTTGCTCGCGTTCCTGCTCGGCACCCCGGGCTTCCAGGCGCCGCCGTTCGGGCAGGCGATCTCCAACCCGGTCGAGGGCAATGCCCGCTTGCCGCACCTGTTGGGTGGTGACCTGCGGGTGCACGCCGGACTGCTGATCGCGCTGCTCGCGGCGCTGGGCTGCTGGTGGCTGCTTGACCGCAGCACGTTGGGCTTCCGGCTGCGCGCCGTCGGCGCCAACCAGAACGCCGCACGCACCGCGGGAATGCACGTCGAGCGCAGCTACGTCGCGGTCATGCTCATCGCCGGTGGGCTGTGCGGGCTGGCCGGCTGCGCGCAGATCCTCGGCACCAACCCGGCCATCACGCAGGACATCGACGCCGGGATCGGCTTCGACGCGATCACCGTCGCGTTGCTCGGCCGGGGCAAGCCCGGCGGCACCGTCCTGGCAGGCCTGCTGTTCGGCGCGTTGCGCGCGGGCAGCGTGACGATGCTGTCGGTCACCGGCACCCCGGTCGACCTCGTGCAGGTCGTCCAGGCCCTGATCGTCATGTTCATCGCCGCGCCGGCCCTGGTGCAGGCGGTCTTCCGGGTCCGCGCCCGCGGCGGCGTGGGCCAGGTCCTCGCGAAGGGATGGAACGGATGAGTCACCCCACACAGCCACCCCACGAGGTTCTCCGCTCGCAAGCTTGCTCCGGTACCTCTCGGGGACCCCGGCCTCCCGTGCTTCCCGGGGGCAGCCCGGGCCTCCGCAACTCCGCGGGGACCCCGGCATGAGCGCCGTCGAGCTGGCCACACCGTCGGGCGGAGACCCCGACCAGGACGACCTCGTCGTCGTCAAGAAGGTCGTCCGACGCACCAGCACGAAGCGCCGGGTCATCACCGGCGTGCTCATGGTCGCCCTCGGGGTGCTGTGCGTGCTGGGTCTGGGTCTCGGCGCCCACCCGGGAGTGTCGGCGACGTTCCAACTGGGGCAGCCCGACGCGGCCATCGGCGTGCCCAACCTGGTGCTCCCGGCGCGGACCGCCATCGTCGTGCTCGGCGTCCTGATCATCCTGCTCGGCCTGTGGCAGGCCGTCCGAGGCTTCGGTCGTCGCGCGATGCGGTGGGTCGGAGTCGTCGCGGGCGTCGCGTTCATCTTCTCCTTCCTGTGCTGGGCCGCCACCGGCCAGGAGGGCGGCGCCAGCATCGACCTGGTCGGGCTGCTCTCGCAGTCCATCTTCCTGGCGACACCCCTGATCCTGGGTGCCCTGGCCGGCATCCTCTGTGAGCGCTCCGCGGTCATCAACATCGCCATCGAGGGGCAGATGCTCACCGGAGCGTTCGCCGGCGCGCTGGCGGGCTCGATGGCACACAACCTCGGCGTCGGGCTGATCGCCGCGATGATCGCCGGCGGGCTGATGGGCGCGCTACTCGCCGTCTTCGCGATCCGCTACGTCGTCAACCAGATCATCCTGGGTGTCGTCATCAACGTCCTCGCCCTCGGTCTCACGGGCTTCATCTACGACGCGCTGATGCAGCCCAACCAGGACAGCCTGAACAACCCCGGCTTCTTCTCCCCGATCAAGATCCCGGTCCTCGGCGACATCCCGATCCTCGGACCGTTGCTGTTCGACGCCAACATCATCGTCTACCTGATGTACCTGCTGATCATCGTCATCGACGTGGCGCTGCTGCGGACCCGCTGGGGCCTGCGCACCCGCGCCGTGGGGGAGCATCCCAAGGCCGCCGACACCGTCGGCATCAACGTGCTGCGCACCCGCTACCGCAACGTCATCCTCGGTGGCTGCGTCGCCGGCCTCGGTGGCGCGTTCCTCACCATCGGCGCGGTCGGGTCGTTCACCAAGGACATCTCCTCCGGCAAGGGGTTCATCGCCCTGGCCGCGGTGATCTTCGGGGGCTGGTCGCCGCGTGGTGCGCTGGGCGCCGCCTTGCTCTTCGGGTTCGCCGACGCCCTCGGCACGCTGCTGTCCTTCATCTCGGCTCCGGTCGCGATCCCGTCCAGCTTCCTGGCGATGCTGCCCTACCTGGCCACGATCTTCGCAGTGGCCGGGCTGGTGGGACGGGTCAAGGCGCCCGCTGCCGATGGCGAGCCCTACACCAAGGAGTGAGTCGTGTCGGACCAGCGGCAGCACGTTCAGGACTCCGCGATGGCAGCCGAGCAGGCGGGCATCGACTGGGAGGTCCTGCGCGACAAGGCGATCGAGCTCATGGGACGCGCCTACGCGCCATACTCGAAATATCCGGTCGGCGTCGCCGGGCTCGTCGATGACGGGCGCGTGGTGGCCGGCTGCAACGTCGAGAACGCGGCCTACGGCGTCGCGCTGTGCGCCGAGTGCGGCATGGTCTCGGATCTCGTCGCCGGCGGTGGCGGCCGGCTCGTCGCCGTCGCCTGCGTCAACGTGGACGGCGCGGCGATCATGCCGTGCGGACGGTGCCGTCAGCTGCTCTGGGAGCACGGCGGCCCGGAGTGCCTGCTCCTGACGCCGGAAGGCGTGCAGCCGATGACGCAGGTGCTGCCCCAGGCGTTCGGAGTGTCCGACCTCGACGAGGTCTACGAGGGGCGTGAGGCATGACCGAAGTCTTCGACGCCGTCGACGTGATCCGGGCCAAGCGCGACCGGCAGAGCCTCTCCGCCGGGCAGATCCACTGGGTGGTCGACGCCTACACGCGCGGGGTCGTGGCAGACGAGCAGATGTCGGCACTGGCCATGGCGATCCTGTTGAACGGCATGGATCGGGACGAGATCTCCCGATGGACCGCGGCGATGATCGCCTCGGGCGAGCGAATGGACTTTTCCCGACTGTCTCGCCCCACCAGCGACAAGCACTCGACGGGAGGCGTCGGCGACAAGATCACCCTCCCGCTCGCACCGCTCGTCGCGGCCTGCGGCGTTGCCGTGCCGCAGCTGTCCGGCCGCGGGCTCGGCCACACCGGCGGCACCCTCGACAAGCTGGAGTCCGTCCCCGGGTGGTGCGCCTCGCTGTCGAACGAGGAGATGATGCGCCAGCTCGAGGAGGTGGGCGCGGTGATCTGCGCGGCTGGCGACGGTCTCGCCCCGGCCGACAAGCGACTGTATGCCCTGCGTGACGTGACCGGCACGGTCGAGGCGATCCCGTTGATCGCCAGCTCGATCATGAGCAAGAAGATCGCCGAGGGCACCGGGGCACTGGTGCTCGACGTCAAGGTGGGGTCTGGCGCGTTCATGAAGGACACCGAGTCCGCGCGCGAACTGGCCCGGACCATGGTCGGACTCGGTCAGGACGCCGGCCTCACCACGGTCGCGTTGCTCACCAACATGCAGACACCACTCGGACTGACGGCGGGCAACGCGCTGGAGGTGCGCGAGTCGGTCGAGGTGCTGGCGGGCGGCGGACCACCGGACGTCGTGGAGCTGACCGTCACGCTGGCGCGGGAGATGCTCGCCGCGGCCGGACGTGACGACGTCGACCCGGCCGACGCGCTGCGGGACGGGCGTGCGATGGACGTGTGGCGGGCGATGATCCGCGCCCAGGGAGGCGACCCGGACGCGGACCTGCCGGTCGCGAAGGAGACCCACCAGGTGCTGGCGCCCGCCGACGGCGTGCTGGTCTCGTTGGACGCGCTCGGCGTGGGGGTCGCGGCCTGGCGTCTCGGCGCCGGCCGGGCGCGCAAGGAGGACCGCGTCCAGGCGGGTGCCGGGGTCGAGATGCACGCCAAGCCAGGGGCGGAGGTCCGCGGGGGCCAGCCGCTGCTGACCCTGCACACGGACACACCCGATCGGTTCCCCCGCGCGCTCGAGGCGCTGGAGGGCGCCTTCCAGATCGCGCCGGAAGGCGCCCGACCCGGCCTGCTGCCGCTGGTCATCGACCGGATCGCCTGACCGCGCCCTCGCCCCCGAGGGCGGCGGGCTGGCGGCGCTAGGGTGAGCAGATGCCTCGACTCATCCCCGAACCCACCGTCATTCCCGTCCCCGGTGGCAAGGTCATCCGCGAGCACGTGGGACGCGTCAACACCGAGACCGACTCCGTCTCCGTCGCCCACATGATCGCGCCCGCCGGCTGGGACGAGCCCTACCAGAAGCCGTCGTTCGACGAGATCACCGTGGTCCTCGCGGGCAGCCTCGTCGTCGAGCACGAAGGAGGGCCGACGACGGTGGCCGCCGGTCAGTCGATCATCACCGAGGCCGGTGAACGAATTCGCTACTCCTGCGGTGAGGACGGGGCCGAATACATCGCCATCTGCCTGCCGGCGTTCAGCCCCGACACCGTCGGCCGTGAGGACGAGGGAGCCGCCGAGTGACCGCGGCTCGCGCATCGACACAGCTCATCCGGTCGCTGCCCAAGGTCCTGCTGCACGACCACCTCGACGGGGGGCTGCGGCCGCAGACCATCATCGAGCTGGCCGGGCAGGTCGGGTATGCCGACCTGCCCGCCACCGACGCGGCCGCACTGGCTGCGTGGTTCAGGGACAGCGCCGACTCGGGTTCGCTCGTGCGTTACCTCGAGACGTTCGACCAGACCCTCGCGGTCATGCAGACCGTGGACGGCCTGCAACGCGTGGCCCGTGAGTGCGCGGAGGACCTCGCCGCGGACGGGGTGGTGTATGCCGAGGTCCGGTTCGCGCCCGAGCAGCACCTCGTCGAGGGACTCACCCTCGAGCAGGTCGTGGAGGCGGTGCTCGATGGCTTCCGCGAGGGGGAGCAGCTCGCTGCGCAGGCAGGTCGCCGCATCCGGGTCACCGCGCTGCTGACCGCGATGCGGCACGCCGCCAAGAGCACCGAGATCGCCGAGCTGGTGGTGCGCTACCGCGACGAGGGAGTGTCCGGGTTCGACATCGCGGGCGCCGAGGCCGGCTTCCCGCCCACCAGGCACCTCGACGCCTTCGAGTATCTGCGCCGCAAGAACGCGCACTTCACCATCCACGCCGGCGAGGCCTTCGGGCTGCCGAGCATCTGGGAGGCGATCCAGTGGTGCGGTGCCGACCGGCTGGGCCACGGCGTGCGGATCGTCGACGACATCACGGTCGCGGGCCGGCCCTACGCCGCCGACGTCGCGGGGGCTGTCGCCGCGACGCGTGACGACGTGTCGCTCGGCCTTCTCGCGGCATACGTGCGTGACCGCAGGATCCCGCTCGAGATGTGCCCGAGCAGCAATGTGCAGACCGGTGCTGCCGAATCCGTTGCGGTGCACCCGATCTCGCTATTGGCGAGGCTGAAGTTCCGGGTCACCGTCAACACCGACAACCGGCTGATGAGCGGCACCTCGATGACCCGGGAGATGTCGCTCCTGTGCGACGAGGCGGGCTGGGCCATCGACGACCTGAGGTGGGTCACGATCAACGCGATGAAGTCCGCGTTCCTCCCGTTCGACGAGCGGCTGGCGATCATCGACGACGTCATCAAACCCGGATATGCCGGCCTGCCGGCTACCGACTGAGGTCGAGCGGGTCCGGCGGCAGCAGCCGCTGACGCAGCTGCTCCTCGCGGTCGAGGCGCTCGCCGTCGCGCCGGCGCCGGTCGGCGAGCACCGCGGCGAGGACGTGTTCGGGGTGCGCGCCGGCTGACGGCGGGGGAGCGACGTGGCGCAGCGCCTCGGCGCACAGCCGGGAGCCGACCGCCGCTCGTGCTGCTGGCGTGAGAGTGCTTGCGCGGCCGAGGAACTGGCGCACGTTGACCGCCAGTCCGTCCGGCAGGGTGGCGATGTCGGCGCCGCTCGCCCAGGCCTGCAGGAACGGTGGCATCGCCGGAGGCGGAGTGAGTCGGACAGCGACGCGCTCGCGCACGACATAGGTGCCGGCGGCGTGGTCCCCCAGCCGCTTGGCCTGGGTGCTCACCAGGGCGCTGATCAGGGCCGGCACGCCGAACGTCACGAAGATCTCGACCATGCCCACGAGGGCTCGGACGAAGGCGTGACGGAACTGGATCGGCCCCGCGTCGTCGCGGACGGTGCGCAGTCCGAGCGCGAGCTTGCCCGGGCTCTTGCCGCGGGTGAGGGTCTCCACAGTCGTCGGCAGGACCAGGACGGCGAGGAGTGCGACCACGACTTGCGCCGTCTGCGTCAACGCCTGGTCCTGGCCCCGGGTGATCGTGCCGCCGAGCACCGCCAGGACCACGGCCGCCACGACGACCGCCACCACGTCGATCAGGCCGGACAGGATCCGCACGCCGATGCTCGCTGCCGGCAGCTCGAGGCTCACGGCCTCGCCGGTGACGAGGTCGTGTGCGCCGAAGGACAGGTCGAGACGTTTCGCCATGGTGACCGCAGCCTACGACGGCCGCTCGTCGAGGGGCTCCACGTGCATCCGGGGCTGTGGACGAGCGCCGCGCGGGCGTGCGGGCTGGCCTAGGCTGCCGGTGTGGACCTGGACGCCTTCGTGACCCGGCACCACCCGGAGTGGGCCCGCCTCGAGCACCTCGTGCGCCAGCGCCGCCTGAGCGGGGCCGAGGCCGACGAGATCCTCGACCGCTACCAGCGGGTGGCCACCCATCTGTCCCTGATCCGTTCCAGTGCCCCCGACCCCTCGACCGTGGCCTACCTGTCCTCGTTGCTCGCTCGTGCCCGGTCGCGCTCGGCGGGCACCCGCAGCCACTCCTGGTCGGACCTGGCGACCTTCTTCACCGCGACGTTCCCCGGTGCGCTCTACGAGATGCGTCGGTGGTGGATCGTCACCGCCCTGGCCAACGTCGCGGCTGCCTTCCTGCTCGGATGGTGGCTGCTCGCACACCCGCGGATCGTCGCCAGCCGGGTCTCGGCGGCCGAGATCAGCCAGCTCGTGCACCACGAGGTCGAGGGCTACTACAGCGAGTATGCCGCGTCGCACTTCGCCAGCCAGGTCTGGACCAACAACGCGCAGGTCGCCGCGCTCTGCGTCGCCCTCGGCGTCCTCGGAGTGCCGGTCGTCCTGGTGCTCTGGAGGAACACGGTCAATGTCGCCCTGATCGGCTCGATCATGGCCGACCACGGGCGGGGTGGGCTCTTCTTCGGTCTCATCCTGCCGCACGGCCTGCTCGAGCTCACGGCGGTCTTCGTCGCCGGGGGCGTCGGCCTGCGGCTCTTCTGGTCGTGGGTGGTGCCGGGCAGCCGGACCCGGGGACAGTCGATCGCCGCGGCCGGCCGGTCGTCGGTGGTCGTGGTGCTCGGACTCGTGGTGGTGCTGCTCGTCTCCGGGATCATCGAGGCCTTCGTCACGCCGTCGGGGCTGCCCACCTGGGCCCGGATCGGCATCGGCGTGGTGGTCGAGATCGCCTTCCTGACCTACGTGTTCACGCTGGGTCGGTGGGCACACCGGAGGGGTGAGATCGGAGACGTCTCGGCACAGGACGCCGGCGACACCCTGCCGGCGGCGGGCTGACCGGGCGGCCGCATCGCCGCAACGACGATCAAGCCGGTCTCGGCGCGTTGCCGTACGGTCGGCGCATGCGAGAGACACCGGAGGACATCGCCTCGCTGCATGACCTGCTCGACGCCTCACACGCCCGCGCGACCGGACACCTGCGTTCGATCATCAACGACCAACGCACCCTGCGGGCCGACGAGCTGGCCCAGCTGCTCACGGGTATGAAGGTGTTGTCGGTCGCCACCGTGACGAGCGGCGGTGAGCCTCGGATCAGTGCGCTGGACGGACACTTCCTGCACGGCACGTGGACGTTCAGCACCGCCGGGGACTCGGCCAAGGCTCGGCACCTGGCGCGAAGATGTACCGGTTGCGGATGAGTTGGGCAGTGGCCTACGCGTTCAAGCGTGCCGAGCTGCTCGGCTCACGGGGACTGTCGCCGCGCTGACGCTCGGGGGCGGCGGCCATGAGGCTCTCCCTGGCGCGGATGAGGTCGGCCACGGTCTGCAGGGTCGGCGTGGCGACGCCGTGCCGCTCGCCGAGGCGGGCCACCTGAACGAGGATCGCGTCGACCTCGCCACGTTCGCCCAGCAGGTGGTCCAGCAGCATCGACGGGCGGGCGTCCGGGATCCGGCCACCGAGGAGCCGTACATGTTGGATCGGATCACCCACATCCAGGAAGATCCCCGCCGCACGGGCCACCGCCACGGCCTCGAGGGCACACTCTTGCGCCACGTGCCAGGCATCGGCGTCGGCCAGCACCTGACCGATCGTCATGCCGGTGAGGCAGGTGGTGCCGGAGAAGGCGACGTTCATGATCAGCTTCTCCCACACCATCTGGTCGGTGTCGTCGAACAGGCGCACCTCGAAGCCGGCGCTGGTCCACACCTGCGCGGAGGCCTCGAGGTCGGCGCGGGTCAAGGTGTCATAGGCGCCGAACCGCACCATCTCCATCCCGTTGTGGTGCACCTCGCCCGGGGTGGACACAGAGGCCCCGAAACCGCCGACCACGCCGATGGCGAGCCGCTCGCCGCCGAGGACACCGGCGACGCGCTCCGGCGAGCCGAGCCCGTTCTGGATGGATTGCACGACGGTGCCCGGCCCGATGAGCGGCCGGGCCGCCTGCGCCGCGGACTCGACGTCGAAGGCCTTGGTCGCGATGACGACGAGGTCGCACTCGCCGACCCCGTCGGTGCTGGTGCCCATCGAGGCGAGGTCCACGGTGTGGTCCCCGCTCTTGCCGTGGACCCTCAGCCCGCCGGTCTGCACGGCCCGCACGTGGTCGGTCCAGAGGCAGATGCCGTGCACCTCGTGCCCGGCGAGCTGCATGAGCCCGGCATACACCGACCCCATGGCTCCACAACCCACGATGGCAACCTTGCTGTGCGTTGGCATGCCGTCAATGTCTCACGGCCGTCCACGGGCGTCCACGGGCGCCTCGAGTGGAGGCATCCGGCTCAGAGCAGCCCGCGGGACTTGAGCAGCAGGTAGTGGTCGACCAGGGCGACCGGCAGCTCGTCCGGCACCTCGTCGAGCACCGTGACCCCGACCCGACCGAGCGCCTCGGCGGTGCGTTGCCGCAACGCCACGGTGCGGGTGGCTGCCGCCGCGTCATAGACCGCGGACGTGGTGGAGCGGTTCGTGGTCAGGGCGCCCAGGGCCGGGTCGGCCACCGAGGCCAGCACCACGCGGTGGTGGGCGGTCAGCATGGGCAGCACCGGCAACAGCCCTTCCTCGATCGCGGCCGGTTCGAGGGAGGTGAGCAGGACCACGAGGGATCGCCGACGGCTGAGCCGATTGACCTCCGCGGCCAAGGTGGTCCAGTTCGCTTCCAGCAGAGCAGGTTCGAGCGGTGCCATCGCGGTCACGAGCTCGTGCAGCAGCTGGGTGTGGTTGCGTGATCCGCTCACCTTCACCTTGACGCGGCGGTCCCCGGCCAGCAGGTCGACCCGGTCGCCGGCACGGGACGCAAGGGCCGCGAGCAGCAGCGCGGCGTCCATCTCGGCGTCGAGCCGTGGCATGTCCGCGACCCTGGCGGCGGACGTGCGCGAGGTGTCCAGCACGAGGATGATCCGGCGGTCCCGCTCGGGCTGCCAGGTGCGTACGACGACGGACTGCCGGCGGGCGGTCGCTCGCCAGTCGATCGAACGGACGTCGTCGCCCTCGACGTAGGTACGCAGGGAGTCGAACTCGGTGCCGTGCCCGCGTGTCCGCACCGCCGAGCGCCCGTCGAGCTGCCGCAACTGCGCCAGCCGGCTCGGCAGGTGCTTGCGCGACGCGAAGGCCGGCAGGGCACGGACCGCGCCCGGCACGGAGAAGGACTGCTGCCGTGCGGCGACCCTCAGTGGGCCGAGGCTGCGCACCGTCACCCGGTCGGCCAGCCGGTCACCGCGTCTGGTCGGTCGCAGTGTGCTGGTCAGCCGGGTGCGTTCACCCCCACGCAACCGGACGGTATGCCGTTCGCCGGTCGCGCCCGCCGACGGTTGCCACGCGTCCCGGACAAGGCCGCGGAACCGGCGGCTGGACGGGTTGGTCACCAGCAACGAGGTGGAGGTCGTCTCGCCGAGCCGGACCTGACGCACCGGGCCCCGCGAGACCACCAGCGTCCCGGGCGGCACGGCGAGCAGCCAGTCGAGCCCGATCACCAGGATGACGAAGAGCCACCACCATCCGACCGTGGACACGGTGGGGCGCGCGACGACGGGCGCCAGACCGAGCAGGACCAGCACCACCGCGCGCCCGGTCAGGGCCATGCCGGGGTCACCCGCACCTTCGCCCGCGGCGCGATGCCCTTGGCGCGGAACGGCATACGGAGGGAGCAGGCACCATCATCGGGGGACCGGCACCGACGCCAGAGCACTGTCCAGGACGGCGGACACGTGGACCCCCTCCAGCTCGGCCTCGGGACGCAGCGCGATCCGGTGGGCCAGGGTCGCCTGCGTCAGGGCCTTGACGTCGTCCGGCGTGACGAAGCTGCGACCGTTCAGCCAGGCCCATACCCTGCTGGTGGCCTGCAGGGCTGCGGCACCGCGGGGGCTGACTCCCAGGGCCAACGAAGGAGATTGGCGGGTGGCCCGGGCGATGTCGACGATGTAGGCGGTGACCTCGGGTGCGACCCTGACGCGTCGGACGGCCGCAGCGCCGGCCTCGAGGTCGGCCGGCCCGGCGACGGGGGAGACCCCTGCGGCCGCCAGGTCCTGGGGGTCGAAGCCCGCCGCGTGCCGGGCGAGGACCTGCAGCTCGTCGGCGCGGGGCGGCAGTGGCAGGACGGCCTTGAGCAGGAACCGGTCGAGCTGCGCCTCGGGCAGGGGGTAGGTGCCTTCGTACTCCACCGGGTTCTGCGTGGCGGCGACGAGGAACGGCGAGGGGAGGGGCCGGGAGGTCCCGTCGACCGAGACCTGGCGCTCCTGCATCGCCTCGAGCAGCGCGGACTGCGTCTTGGGCGGCGTGCGGTTGATCTCGTCGGCGAGCAGCAGGTTGGTGAAGACCGGGCCGGGCCGGAACGAGAACTCCGAGGTATGCGTGTCGAAGACCACCGAGCCGGTGATGTCGCCGGGCATCAGGTCGGGGGTGAACTGCACTCGCTTGGTCTCCACGTCGAGTGCCGCCGCCAGGGCTCGGACCAGGAGGGTCTTGGCGACCCCCGGCACTCCCTCGAGCAGGATGTGGCCCCGGGCGAGGAGGGCGATGATGATGCCGGAGACGGCTGCCTCCTGGCCGACGACGGCCTTGGCGACCTCCTGCCGCACCCCGAGCAGCGCGTGCCGCGCCGCCTCCGACGGCTCGGTCGCGTCGGGGGAGTCGGTCATGCGGGCGCCCCGCGAAGTACCGAGCGAGGCACGAGCGAGGACTTTGTGGGGTGCTCTTGGTGGGGTGGGGTCATTCTCGTACCTCTTCCTCGAGTGATGCGAGCTGGTCTGCAGTCTGCAGGAGGGCTTCGTCGCCCGCGGGGTCCGGTCCGGCGAGCACGGTGAGGAGCTCGCCGGACGGCCGTCCCGTCACCTGGGCCAGAGCGTGCGCCAGCTCCTCCACGGGAGTGGCCGGAGCCAGTCCGAGGTATGCCGTGAGCCGTCGCCGGGTGGCGCCGCGCAGGATCGCGGCCGCGCGGCCGCGGTCTCCTGCCTTGCGGTAGAGCCGTCCGCGGCTCTCGGCGGTCTCGGTGGCGCGGACCACGACGGGCAGCGGCTCGGTGACGAGGCGGCCGAGGCGGCGTCCGCGCCAGCACATGAGCGCGACGACCGCACTCGCCACCAGGATCGCGGCCGGGGCGAACCAGGACGGAAGGAGCGGCAGCGGCGCGCCGTGCTCGCCGGCGGCGATGTCGGCGTTGTCCGCGACGTACCAGACGAGGCGCGGCGCATGACCGAGCGAGCGCAGGGCCACGGCCGCGTTGTCGGCGTCCGTCACCGAGGAGTTCGTCAGCACGGCACCGCTGCCGAGCAGCACGACGTGCGGGCGGTCTGCGGTCTGCGGGAGGTCGACGAGGTAGCCGCTGTCCGTGCCTCCGGCGGCGAAGCCGGGACTCGGCGGGAAGCACACTCTCGCGTCGGTCCCGTCGTGGGGTGTGTAGCGGATCCGTCCCCGGGAGATCTGGTCGCTCCGGCGGACGTCGGTGAGTTGGCAGCTGGCCGTCATCGTGGTGTACGTCGGCTCCATGGTGACATCCACCGGCAGGTCGAGTCCGCCCACGACGACCGGATCCGCGAGCAGCAGGACGAACCGGCCGGCGTGGCGCGCGTGCTCGAGAGCGGTTCGTGCGGTTCGGCTCGACAGCTCATCGGTGTGGGTGACGAGGACGGTGGTGCGCGAGTCGATCCGCTGGTCGAGGAAGGGCTGCTGCGAACGGACCACCGTGATGTCCACACCCTGCTGCCGCAGCACCTCGGCGACCGCCTGCGCCCCCTGCGGGCCGGGGTTGGCTGGATCGTAGGCCTGCGCGTTGCTGGTCTGCTGTGCGGTGATGAGCCAGGTCACGACGACGACCACGACGACGACCGCGGCCCAGATCAGCCGGCTGTGCCAGCGACGGGCGCGAGGCGAGTCGCCGGTGGCCGTGCCGGTCGAGTCACCGGGGCCGTTCTCGCCGGCAGCCACGGCTGGTCGGCTCGAGGGCAGGGCGGTGTCCAGCCGGGGACCGGAGGCGCTCACGAGTGGGCCAGGGGAGGCTCGAGGAGTTGGTGCGCCGGGCGGCCCCGCGACAGAGTGCGGTCCAGCGCGACCATCTCATCCACCTCGGGGCGGGTCGCTCGCCCGTTGCCGTAGCGGACGGCGTCGAACCGGTCGGCGGCTGTGCGCAGAGCGGTCTGCTGGTCGGGAAACGACGGAGCCAGGGCGAGGCTGATCTCATGCGCGGTCTGACCGGGTGCGTCGTCGAGCAGCGTGCGCTCGGTCGCCTCGGCGGCCACGGCTCGGAACGTGTCGAGCAGTGCGTCGTCGAGACGCCCCTCGCCGAGGGCCCGTGAGGCGCGGGCGCGATAGTCCGTGGGTGTGGCGGCCGGATCCTCGATCACCCCGGCGCCCCTTTGCCCCCTACGCTCACGGCGCACCTTCGGCAGGATCCAGACCAGGAGCGCGATGACGAAGGCGCCCACGACGACGAGCAGGGCGACCGGCGCACCCGCGCCGATCGACACGTCGAGGTAGCGGTGCCACAGGTCCGCGAGCCACTGTGCGGCCCGGTCGATCAGGGAGGCCCGATGGCTGTACCTCCCGCGTGAGAGCTCGTGCTCCAGCAGTCGCCGGGCCTGGTCGGACGCGGGATCCACGGGGTCGAAGAACGGGACCACGGACGGATCACGTCCCCGCAGCCTGCTGGGCGGTGCGTGCCAGCGTGACGTCGAGCGCCTCGCGCCGGATCCGCTGGTCGAGGTAGAGCAGGCAACCGACGCCGGCGGTGAACGGCGTGGTGAGCGCCCCGACGACCAGGTTCATCGCGTGCGTCGTGAGTGACGTGGCCACGCCCGTACCCGACGGGTCCACGGTGCCGGTGACGACGGCGACCGGAACTGCCAGCACACCCTGGATGATCATGGCGATGATCCCGGCCAACAAGGTGATTCCGAGGATGCGCCAGAAGGCACGGCCCGAGGTGAGCCGCCACGAACGGCCCAGACTGGCGAGGACGCGCTGTCGCTCCAGGACGGTGACCGGACCGCCCATGCCGAGCCGGATCGCGAGCCACACCGCGACCACCAGGCCGACCAGCATGGCGAGAATGATCAGGGCGGCGGCCCCGGCTTCGCCGACCCCGGAGAGGGCCACGACGACCCCGGGCACGATGACCACCACGACCAGCGCAAGCACGACCGCCAGCCAGGTCAGGACATTGACACCGATCAGCGCCGGGATCCGGCTCTTCGTCTCCTGCCAGGTCTGCGCGATGCCGGCTTTTGCGCCGAGCACGGCCTGGCCGACCACGTGGGCGATGAAGCCGCCGAGCAGGAGCCCCGCGAGGGCAGACGCGAGGCCCGGCAGCGAGGCCAGGAGCAGGTCGCGCACGGTGCGACTCGCCTCGCTCGACCCGACCGGCTGCCCCTCGAGCCACAGGCTGACGAGGGCGGAGGGGATGAGGAAGACGGCGCCCACGAGGAAGCCGAGTCCGATGGTCGCCTGCGGGTTGGCCCGCATCGTCTTGATGGCGCCGTCGAAGATGTCGCCCAACCCGAGCGGACGCAGCGGTATGACGCCGGGCTGGTAGGCCTGCCCATAGGGCCCCGGCCCCCATCCGCCGTACCCTCCATATCCGGGAGGTGGTCCGGCCGGTGGGGGACTGCCATACCCGCCATACCCGCCATACCCGGGAGGGGGCCCTGCTGGTGGCGGGCTGCCACCCCATCCCGAAGAGGCCGGCTGCCCGCCCGGTGCGGCCCAGCCGTCGGGTCGGTCGGAGCCTCCGGGAGGCGGGAAGCCTGCATTGCCGGACATGTCACCCCCAGTGCGAGAACGTGTCCCACGAACCTAGCGTGCCAGCGGGTCGGTGCTCGCGAGGCGCTGTGGATCACGCGAGCGCGGCGAGGTGGGAGGTTGCTCGTTCGACGGCTCGTGCGCGCATCGGCTGCGCTCCGAGCTGCTCGTGCTGGGCGACCAGGCACGGTTCGTTGCGGCACAGGGCCAGCCCCCGTCGCCAGAGCACGTGCGGAGGCTTGCGGTGCTCACGAAGGTCGCGCACCAACCGTCGCCAGAAGGTCAGCCAGCGGTTGTTGCGCACGCAGTATGCCGCTGCGAGCACACCTTTGGCGCGCAGGTCACGCACGACCTGGCCGGCGAAGATGCCCTCCGCGATGATGACCTGTTCCGTCGCGGCGTGCACCTTCGTGACCCCGACCGCGCGGGAGCGGCTGATGTCGTAGACGGGGACGCGTGCCGCTCCGTCGGAGCAGAGAGTCAGCAGGGCGTGGAGGGCAGCGTCGTGGTCCCAGGAGCGCGCGTCGTCCCAGTCGGGGATGCCGATGGGGAGCATGGGCAGGTTCGCGTCGTCGCCGTCGCGGTAGAAGTCGTCGAGCCGGACGATCGGCCAGCCGTGCCGCCGCGACAGGCGGGCGGCCAGTCGCGACTTGCCGGCCCCACTCGGGCCCGTCAGCACGACGACCCGGCGAGCGGGCGACTCGGTCCGGCGGTGTTCCGTGACGGGATGGGCCACGGCAGGCCAGTCTACGGGGCGACCACGCGCGGCCCGGGCCGGGCGCGACGGCGCGGGTCGGGGCCGCCTGGCCCGGGTCACATGGCGCGCGTCGGCGGCAAGACCACGGTCGGGCACTCGAACCAGCGGACGCGGGAGGAGTCGGGCCGGGTCTCCTCGAGCACGAGACGGGAACCGGCGTGCAGGAGCACTCGCACCGAGGCGGGGTTCTCGCCCTCGACGTCGGCCGTCACCACCGGAAGCCCGAAGTCGCGAGCGGCGATGTCGAGCACGGCTGCAAACGCCGCCCTGGCGACCCCCTGCCCTCGCCGCGAGGGGCGGACGTTACAGGCGACGTGCCCGTGGTGGCTGCGGTAGGGCGCCTCGAGCCACGGGCGAAACCGCAACTCGCCCAGCACCTCTCCGTCGGAGGCCACGATCATGTAGCTGATCTGCCGGAAGACTCCGTCCGGCCCCGACGGGGAGTCTCCCTCGAGAGCGACATCGCCCAAGAAGGCGTCGAAGTCGCGCAGCGCCAGCTCGCCGTCATTGAACGGGTAGGCGCCGGCGAGCTCCTGCCACTCCCGGACCATCGCCTGGTAGGCGGCCCGGTGTGCGGGACCGAGCTGCTCCAACCGCACAGGCTTCACACCTGGTGATCCTGCCGCGCAAACCGCCTGTCGGGCAAGAGGTTCAGGGACGGAGGCCGACACCACCGGCCGTGCTTTCCGCACCAGAGCAAGAGTCGTGAGGACCGGCGGACCGGCGGTCAGGTCCCCTTCGGGTGCCAGACGGTCTTGGTCTCGAGGAAGGCCCGCAGACGGGTGAGGTCCGGCGTGGCATCCCAGTCGGGTTCGACCGCCTCGGGGCCATCCCCCGCCGGGCGCAACACGCGCGTCACGGTGTCCGCGGCGGCGCGCTCGAGGTCGCCCCACTCGACGTCGGCGGCCCCTGCTGCCCCGGTCAGGTCGATGGCGTTGACGTCGGCGTGCGAGGCGAGCCACGGTGCGATCTCGGCCGTCCGACCGGTGAGCACGTTGATGACCCCGCCGGGCACGTCGGAGGTCGCAAGGACCTCGGTCAGGGTGACGGCCGGCAGAGGCCGCTCCTCGCTGGCCACCACGACCGCGGTGTTCCCGGAGACGACAATCGGTGCGAGCACGGAGACCAGTCCCAGCAGCGACGACCGTTGCGGGGCGAGCGCGGCCACGACCCCGGTGGGTTCGGGGGCAGAGATGTCGAAGTAGGGCCCGGCGACCGGGTTGAGCCCACCGAGGACCTGGGCGATCTTGTCGGACCACCCGGCATACCAGACCCACCGGTCGATCGACGCGTCGACGACCGACTCGGCCTGGCGGGCGGTGAGCCCCTCGGCGGCGCGCACCTCGGTCGCGAACTGGTCGCGGCGCCCCTCCATCAGCTCGGCGACGCGGTAGAGCACCTGACCCCGGTTGTACGCCGTGGCGCCCGCCCAGCCGGCGACGGCGCCACGGGCGGCCCGCACCGCGTCGCGTGCGTCCTTGCGTGAGCCCAGTGCGGCGTTGGCGAGGAACGCGGGGGAGCGTCCGGCCGAGAACACCTGGTAGGAGCGGCCGGACTCGCTGCGCGGGAACTTGCCCCCGACATACAGCTTGTAGGTCTTGCGCACCTCGAGGCGTGACGAGCTCCCCGCGGTGCGTCGCGTCGCGGTCGGGCTCATCGTGTGGCTCCCGTCGTGAGGTAGGCCTCGAGGCCGTGGCGGCCGCCCTCGCGGCCGTAGCCGGACTCCTTGTAGCCGCCGAACGGCGAAGTGGGATCGAAGCGGTTGAAGGTGTTGGCCCACACCACGCCGGCCCGCAGCTGGTCGGCCATCCACAGGATGCGCGATCCCTTCTCGGTCCAGATGCCGGCCGACAGTCCGTATGGCGTGTTGTTGGCTCGCGCGACCGCCTCCTGTGGCGTGCGGAAGGTCAGCACCGACAGCACGGGACCGAAGACCTCCTCCTGCGCGATGCGGTGGGTCTGCGAGACGTCGGTGAAGACCGTTGGGGCAAACCAGAAGCCGCGGTCGGGCAGATCGCAGGGCGGGCTCCACCTGATGGCGCCCTCCGCCTCTCCGACTTCCACGAGGTCGCGGATGCGCTGGAGTTGCGCCGCCGAGTTGATCGCCCCGACGTCGGTGTTCTTGTCGAGCGGGTCACCCACCCGCAGGGTCGTCAGCCGGCGCTTGAGCCGACTGACGACGTCGTCGGCCACCGACTCCTGGACCAGCAGGCGCGACCCGGCGCAGCAGACGTGGCCCTGGTTGAAGAAGATGCCGTTGACGATGCCCTCGACCGCCTGGTCGATCGCCGCGTCGTCGAAGACGATGTTGGCCGCCTTGCCGCCGAGCTCGAGGGTGGCCCGCTTGCGGGTGCCGGCGATGGAGCGGGCGATGGCCTTGCCGACCGCCGTGGAACCGGTGAACGCGATCTTGTCGACGCCTTCGTGCTCCACCAGGGCCTGGCCCGTGGCGCCCGCCCCGGTTACTATGTTGACGACACCGGGCGGCAGGTCGGCCTGCTGGCAGACCTCGGCGAACAACAGCGCCGTCAGCGGCGTGGTCTCGGCCGGCTTGAGCACCACGGTGTTGCCGGTCGCCAGGGCCGGGGCGATCTTCCAGGCAAGCATGAGCAGCGGGAAGTTCCAGGGGATCACCTGGCCCACGACGCCCAGCGGCTTCGGCGACCCGCCCTGCGGCGTGGAGAGACCGGCGTAGTCCAGCTTGTCGGCCCAGCCGGCGTGGTAGAAGAAGTGTGCCGCCGCGGTCGGGATGTCGACGTCGCGCGACTCCTTGATCGGCTTGCCGTTGTCGAGGGTCTCGAGCACCGCGAACTCGCGGGCGCGCTCCTGCAGGATCCGCGCGATCCGGAAGAGGTACTTGCCGCGTTCGGCACCCGACAGGCGTCCCCACGGCCCGGCATACGCCTTGCGGGCCGCCCTGACGGCGCGGTCCACGTCGGCGGCGCTGGCCTCGGTGACCTCCGCCAGCACCTCCTCGGTGGCCGGGCTGATCGACTTGAAGTGCCCACCGCCGTCCGACTCGACGAACTCCCCGCCGATGAACAGGCCGTAGGACGGTCGCAGGTCGACGATCGCCCGTGACTCGGGTGCCGGCGCGTAGGTGAAGGTCATGTCCGCCTCATGGGTCTCGCTGTGCTCGCGTGCTGGTCTGTTCAGTCGATCGTCACGTAGTCGGCGCCGGAGTAGGCCCCGGTGCGCAGCTTGTGCCGTTGCAGGATCAGGTCGTTCAGCAGGCTCGACGCCCCGAACCGGAACCGGGCCGGGTCGAGCCAGTCCTCCCCGGCCGTCTCACTCACGGTGACGAGGTACTTGATGGCGTCCTTGGAGGTGCGGATGCCGCCGGCGGGCTTCACCCCGATCATCTCTCCGGTCTGGTCGCGCCAGTCGCGGACCGCCTCGAGCATGATGAGGGTGACGGGCAGGGTGGCCGCGGGGGAGACCTTGCCGGTGGAGGTCTTGATGAAGTCGGCACCGGCGAGCATGGCCAGGAAGGATGCCCGGCGCACGTTGTCGTAGGTCGCGAGCTCTCCGGTCTCGAGGATGACCTTGAGGTGGGCCGGCCCGCCCTCGGACTCCGGCCGGTCGCAGGCCCCCTTGATCGCGGCGATCTCGTCGAAGACGTCGAGGTAGCGGCCGGACAGGAAGGCGCCGCGGTCGATGACCATGTCGATCTCGTGGGCCCCGGCCTGAACCGCGTCGCGCGTGTCGGCGAGCTTGACCTGCAACGAGGCCCGCCCCGACGGGAAGGCCGTCGCGACTGCAGCCACGTGGATGTCGGTGCCGCGCAGGGCGTCGATCGCCACCGGGACGAGGTCGTTGTAGACGCACACGGCAGCCACCTGCGGGGTGCTGGGGTCGCTCGGGTCGGGCACCCGTGCCTTGGCGCACAGCGACCGCACCTTGCCGTGGGTGTCGGCACCCTCGAGGGTGGTCAGGTCGACCATGCTGATGGCGGTGTCGATCGCCCAGGCCTTGGCCGTGGTCTTGATGGACCGCGTGCCGAGCGCCGCCGTCCGTGCGTCGCAGCCGACCCGGTCCACCCCTGGCAGGCCGTGCAGCCACGAGGTGAGTGCTCGGCCGGTCAGCCGGGTCACGCCCAGGTGGTCCCGGGCTCGGGTGGTGGCGGTGGAGGAACTCACTGCTGGAGTCTAACCGCCTATGCTCGACCCTCGGACGGCGTGCCAGCCGGCCTGACCCGATGATTGCCGAGGACGATGAACGACCCCGCTCCGCCTTCCTCCCGCCACGTTTACCGCCAGCTCTCCCCGCAGGTGACGGGGTGGTGCTTCGTCGCGCTGGCGGCGTTGCTCATCGCGTTGGCGCTGCGGTCCTGGGGCGATCACCCCGCTCCGAAGCTCGTCGTCTGGCTGGTGTTCGGTGCCGTGCTGAGCTGGACCGTGCTGCTGCGCCCCTGCGTGGTGCTCAGCCTGGACGGCGTCACCTTCCGCAACATCATCCGCGACGTCCACCTGCCCTGGAACCAGGTCGATGTGATCGAGCCGCGCTGGAACCTGCGGATCTACACGCCCGAGGACCACGGCTACACCGCTTGGGCCATCTCCTCCCAGGTGGCGCGTCCCAACAGGGGCGGCGTCGGCGTGGGCGGGGGCCTGGGGTTCGGTGGTTTCGGCGGGCTGGGTCGCGCGGCCAGGGCCGACGCTGCTGCCGCGAGTGAGAGCGCCGGCCCCAAACCGGGCAAGAGGGTCACCGCTGCGACCGTGGGCGACGACATCCGCAAGGCTCTGGTGGAGATCGAGGAGGCCGTCGAGCACGGCACCCTGCCCGAGCCGAGCGGCGAGGTGCGCTCCTCGTGGTACTGGCCGGCCGTCGGCGCACTGCTGGCGGTCACGATCGCCGTGGTCCTCGTCATGCTGCTGTGAGACCACAGCCCTGACGCGACAGCCCTGACGCGACAGACATGACGCGCGACGGTTTCTTCAGACTGCGGTGAGCTGCTCCAGCGCGGCGCGGACGCGGGCCAGCCTGGCGGCTGCCTCGGCGCGCGCGGCACCCAGCCCCCCACCGCCGACCGGGACGACGGCCTCGAGGTAGACCTTGAGCTTGGGTTCGGTCCCGCTCGGCCGCACGATGACCCGACTCCCGTCGGCGAGGTGGTAGCGCAACCCCTCGGTGGCGGGCAGCTGTGGTGTCCCGACCGCGAGGTCGTCCACCCGAGAGACCGCGACGTCGGCGATCGAACCGGGCTGCCGCTCCCGCAGGCGCGCCATCACCGTCGCGATCAGGGACAGGTCGGCGACCCGCACGGAGAAGGCGTCGGTGGCGTGCACCCCGTGCGCCACGGCCAGGTCGTCCAGCACGTCCAGCAGCGTGCGTCCCTCACCGTGCAGCGTGGCGGCCAGCTCGGCCACCAGCAGCGCCGCGCTGACCCCGTCCTTGTCACGCACCGTTCCAGGAGCCACGCAGTAGCCGAGCGCCTCCTCGTAGCCGTAGCGCAGGCCCGGCACCCGGGCGATCCACTTGAACCCGGTCAGCGTCTCCTCGTGCCGGATCCCGGCATCGGCGGCCATCGCGGCCACCAGTCGGGACGAGACGATCGAGTTGGCGAAGACGGCGTCGGCTCCCACCCCGCGGGCGAGCAGGTGCGCGCCGATCAGGGCGCCGACCTCGTCGCCGCGCAGCATCCGCCACCCCGCCGGGTCGAGCTTCGTGGCGGCAGCCGGGTCGGGCACCGCCACGGCACACCGATCGGCGTCGGGGTCGTTGGCGAGCACGAGGTCGGGGTGCACCTCCGCAGCCAGCGCCAACGCCGCGTCGATCGCCCGGGGTTCCTCCGGGTTGGGGAAGGGGACGGTCGGGAAGTCCGGGTCCGGCTCGGCCTGGCTGTCCACCAGCGTCGGGGGCGGGAAGCCGGCCCTCTCGAAGGCGGACACCAGCACTTGGCTGCCGACACCGTGCAGCGCCGTGTGAACGATGCTGATCTCTCGTGGGCTGTCCGGCGCGACCACGGCCGCGGTGGCCTCGAGGTAGGCGTCGACGAGCTCGTCGCCCATCGTGACCCAGCCGTCCGTGGCGAGCGGCACCGATCGCACCGACTCGACCCGACCGATCTCGGTCGAGATGTCCGCGTCCGCGGGGGGGACGATCTGGCTGCCGTCCCCGAGATAGACCTTGTAGCCGTTGTCCTGGGGCGGGTTGTGGCTCGCCGTCACCATGACACCGGCGTCGGCGCCGAGGTGCCGGATCGCAAACGCCAGCACCGGGGTCGGCAGCGGACGGGGCAGCACCATCGCATGACCACCGGCAGCCGTCACGACCGCCGCCGTGTCCCGGGCGAAGTCGTCGGAGCCGCGCCGCGCGTCGAAGCCGATCACCACGGCCGGGTCGTCCACCGTGTGCTTCAGGTATGCCGTGAGGCCGGCTGCCGTCCGGATGACCACCGCACGGTTCATCCGGTTCGGGCCGGCTCCGAGCTCTCCGCGCAGCCCCGCGGTGCCGAACTCGAGCAACCCGCTGAACCGGTCGGCCAGGTCGGCGCGCGCTGCCGCGTCGTGCGGCGCCCGGTCGAGCAGGTCCCGCAGCTCGGCGCGGGTGTCCGGGTCCGGGTCGTCGGCCAGCCACGCAGCCGCCTGCTCGAGCAGGTCGTCCCCGCGGTCCGCCGCCGTCATGCCACTGCCCGGCGGACGATCTGCGCCAGCAGCCGGCCGCACCGGTCGGCAGCGGCGGCTCCCGCCTCGATGACCTCATCGTGCGACAGCGCCTGCTCGGAGATCCCGGCGGCGAGATTGGTGACGAGGGAGATGCCGAGGACCTCCAGGCCGCTCTCGCGGGCGGCGATCGCCTCGAGCGTCGTGGACATGCCGACCAGGTCGCCACCGAGCACCTTGGCCATCGCCACCTCGGCCGGCGTCTCGTAGTGCGGGCCGCGGAACTGCACGTAGACACCCTCATCCAGGTCGGGGTCCACCTCGCGGGCGAGCTCGCGCAGCCGTGGTGTGTAGAGGTCGGTCAGGTCGACGAAGTGGGCGCCCTCGATGGGTGAGGCCGCCGTGAGGTTGAGGTGGTCCCGGATCAGCACCGGCGTGCCTGGCCCCCATGCGGGGTTGAGCCCGCCGCAGCCGTTGGTCAGCACGATGGTGGAGCACCCCGCCGCGGCGGCCGTCCGCACTCCGTGCGCCACCGCCCTGACCCCGCGGCCCTCATAGAAGTGGGTGCGGGTGCCGAAGACGAGCGCGCGACGCCCGGTGTCGCCGACCGTCACCGAGCGCATGACACCGCAGTGCCCCGCGACCGCAGCGGCCGCGAAGCCCGGCACGTCCGCGTTGTCGATGGTGGCGACGGTCTCGCCGACCAGGTCACCGGTCTGCCCCCAGCCGGAGCCGAGGACCAGGGCGATGTCGTGGTGGTCGGTGCCGCTGCGCTCTGCGATCACCGCGGCCGCCGCGCGGGCCACCTCGAAGGGGTCGACGTCGGGTCGGTCGAGTTCCGGGGTGTCTTCCGTGGGGTCGGTCACGCAGCGCATCGTATCCGTGGAGCCCACACCCGACTCGCCGGCCCGCAAGCCCCCCACCGGTCCGGCCGGACGGCACGTGGGCGGGCTGACGGGGTGCCGTCACGGCGCGCTGGTGGTGGTTGGATGACCCCGTGAATGATCCGCAGAAGTCAGTGGTCGTCCTCGGGGGCGGACCAGGGGGCTACGAAGCCGCGCTGGTCGCTGCCCAGCTCGGCGCGACGGTCACCGTGGTGGACCGGGACGGTCTCGGGGGAGCGTCCGTGCTCACGGACTGCGTCCCGAGCAAGGCCCTGATCTCGACCTCGGACTTCCTCTCCCGGTTCACCGCTGCCCGGGAGCTCGGGGTGGGGTTCCACGAGGCTCCGGGAGAGACGGCGATGGCCCACATGGCCGACGTCAACGCCCGGATCCTCGACCTGGCTGCTGCCCAGAGCCGCGACATCGGCGAGCGCCTCGCGTCCGACGGGGTGCGGGTGTGCCGTGGCGTGGGGCGGCTCACCGCGCCGGACCTGGTGCACGTCGAGTGCG
Source organism: Segeticoccus rhizosphaerae (assembly GCF_005222685.1). NCBI lineage: Bacteria > Bacillati > Actinomycetota > Actinomycetes > Micrococcales > Intrasporangiaceae > Segeticoccus > Segeticoccus rhizosphaerae. Next base: position 26,932 of record NZ_SWMA01000025.1, on the reverse strand, counting down.
CCGACGGGACCGAGGAGGACCTCGCCGCCGATGTCGTGCTGGTGGCGACGGGGTCCACCCCCCGCGTGATGGACACCGCGAGGCCGGACGGCGAGCGGATCCTCACCTGGCAACAGATCTATGCGCTGAAGGAGCTGCCCACCAAGCTGATCGTCGTGGGCTCCGGGGTGACCGGCGCCGAGCTCGCGCACGCCTACCTCGGGCTCGGCAGCGAGGTCGTCCTCGTCTCCTCCCGCGACCGGGTCCTGCCCGGTGAGGATGCCGACGCCGCGACCGTGATCGAGAACGTGTTCCGCCGTCGCGGCATGCAGGTCATGAACCGCTCCCGCGCCGCCGGGGTCGAGCGCACCCCCGACGGGGTCACCGTCACCCTCGTCGACGGCCGCACGGTCGACGGGTCGCACGCGCTGCTCGCGGTCGGGTCGATCCCCGCCACGGCGGGACTCGGGCTCGAGGAGGCCGGTGTCGACCTGCGCGAGTCCGGCCACCTGCGCGTCGACCGGGTGTCACGCACCTCGAGGCAGGGCATCTACGCCGCGGGCGACTGCACCGGTGTCGTTCCCCTGGCGTCGGTGGCGGCGATGCAGGGACGGATCGCGATGGCCCACGCCCTCGGTGACGCGGTCGCACCGCTCAACCGGCGGGCCATCAGCGCCAACATCTTCACGGACCCGGAGATCGCGACGGTCGGCTTCTCCCAGAAGGACATCGACGAGGGTGTCGTCGAGGCCCAGGCGGTCATGCTGCCGCTGGCGACGAACCCGCGCGCCAAGATGCAGAACGTCCAGGACGGGTTCGTGAAGCTGTTCGCTCGCACCGGCACCAGCATCGTGGTGGGTGGGGTGGTGGTCTCTCCGCGGGCCTCCGAGCTGATCTTCCCGGTCGCGCTCGCCGTGCAGAACCGGCTGACGGTGGACCAGCTGGCCAGCACCTTCACCATCTACCCGTCGCTGTCCGGCTCCATCGCCGAGGCCGCGCGCAAGCTGCACTCCCTCGAGGAGGACTAGCCACCGACAGGACACAACGCCTGGCTCACCTCTGCAGATCGCACGTCGCGCTGGCACTGGTATGGCGAGTGGCTGCCATACCGGCGTGTCCTCGGCGTGTCGGGGGGTAGCGCCAGCGCGAGCTGCGGTGTGCCGGTGGCCGTGGCTGCACCCGGCAGCGGGCGTCGGCGCGCTGCTCGGGAACGACTGCACGTCAGTCGAGCGCGGGGATCTTTCGCAGCGTCGGGGGGAACGCCGGGTCAGTCGGGGTCGCCGGGCAGCTTTCGTGGATCGGACGGCTCCGGGTGGTTGCGCAACCGTGCCTCGTGCTCGGCATCTTCACGAGCCCAGCGGGCCCGCCTCGAGTCGCGGGCCTTCTTGCGGATCCTTTGCAGCAGCGGCCAGCACACGGCGATCACCAGCACGAGGATCGCGACATTGATCCACGAGAGCCCCTGTTGAGGTTGCTGGCCGGCGGCGGCGAGGGTCATGAGCACCTACCCAGTGTAGGAACAGTGGGGCCGGCGGTGCGGCGTCAGTCCTTGATGTCTGCGATGACGGCGCCGTTGGTCACGGTCTCGCCGACGGAGGCGGTCAGGCCCGAGATGGTGCCGGCCTTGTGCGCGTTGATCGGCTGCTCCATCTTCATCGCCTCGAGGACGACCACCAGGTCACCCTGTTCGACGGACTGTCCGTCCTCGACGGCGATCTTGACGATCGTGCCCTGCATGGGGGCGGTCAGCGAGTCGCCGGACGCCTGGGTCCCGCCCTTGGAGCGGCTCGAGCGTCGCGGCGCCCGCTGCCGATTCACCGCTGCGCTCCCTCCAACTGCGCCGAGCGCGAAGCCGCCGGGCAGCACCACCTCGAGCCTCTTGCCACCGACCTCGACGACGACCCGCTGGCGCTCCTCGTCCTGGTCCGGCGAGTCGGCGACCGGCCCGGCATACGGCTCGATCGTGTTGTCGAACTCGGTCTCGATCCACCGGGTGTGCGTCGAGAAGGGCTGCTCCGCGTCGGCGGGGGCGAAGGCCTCGTCCGAGACGACGGCGCGGTGGAAGGGCAACACCGTGGGCATGCCCTCGACGACGAACTCGTCCAGCGCCCGGCGAGAGCGCTCGAGCGCCTCGGTGCGGTCACGGCCCGTGACGATGAGCTTGGCCAGCATCGAATCGAAGGCGCCCGAGATGACGTCGCCGGCCTCGACGCCCGAGTCGAGGCGCACGCCCGGGCCCGAGGGGGGACGGAAGACGGAGACGACGCCGGGTGCCGGCAGGAACCCTCGCCCCGGGTCCTCGCCGTTGATGCGGAACTCGAAGCTGTGCCCGATCGGTTCGGGGTCGTCGTAGCCGAGCGGCTCACCGTTCGCGACGCGGAACTGCTCACGTACCAGGTCGACCCCGGTCACCTCCTCGGTGACGGGGTGCTCGACCTGCAGGCGGGTGTTGACCTCGAGGAACGAGATCGTGCCGTCCTGGCCCACGAGGAACTCACAGGTGCCGGCCCCCACGTAGCCGGCCTCGGACAGGATCGCCTTCGACGCCCGCACCAGCTCGGCGTGCTGCTCGTCCGACAGGAACGGCGCGGGCGCCTCCTCGACCAGCTTCTGGTGCCGTCGCTGCAGCGAGCAATCGCGGGTGGAGACGACCACCACGTTGCCGTGCGTGTCGGCCAGGCACTGGGTCTCGACGTGCCGCGGCTTGTCCAGGTAGCGCTCGACGAAGCACTCGCCGCGGCCGAACGCCGCCACCGCCTCACGGACCGCGGAGTCGTAGAGCTCGGGCACCTCCTCGAGGGTGCGGGCGACCTTGAGGCCACGGCCGCCGCCACCGAAGGCGGCCTTGATGGCGATGGGCAGGCCGTGTTCCTCGGCGAAGGCGACGACCTCGTCGGAGCCCGAGACTGGGTCGGCGGTGCCGGGCACCAGGGGAGCGTTGGCCTTGGCAGCGATGTGCCGGGCCTGCACCTTGTCGCCGAGGGCGTCGATCGCCTCGGGCGGAGGGCCGATCCAGACCAGCCCGGCCTCGATCACCGCCCGCGCGAACGATGCGTTCTCGGAGAGGAACCCGTAACCGGGGTGCACCGCGTCGGCGCCGGCGCGCCGGGCGATGTCGAGCAGCTTCTCCTGCACCAGGTAGGAGTCGGCCGGGGTCGTGCCGCCCAGCGCGTAGGCCTCGTCGGCGACCTTGACGTGCAGCGCGTCGCGGTCCGGGTCGGCATACACCGCAACGGAAGCAAGGCCGCTGTCCTTGCACGCGCGGGCGATGCGGACGGCGATCTCGCCGCGGTTGGCGATGAGGACAGTGCTGATGGGCGCCATGGTGTCGGAGCCTAGCGCCTCCCGCGGGAGCCACCGGTCGTGGTCTCCGCGGCCCGGGTCCCACGGTTGCGGGGCACACCCTAGGGGCTGGCCGGCTCCAGCGCGCTCAGGTCTCGCCGGCAGCGCCGCTCGAGCTCGTCCAGCTCCTGCAGCGAGTCCTCGATGTCGCGCCTGCGTTGCTCGAGGTCCCGGCGACGGTCGGTGATCTGGCCGAGCAGGTAGGCGAGCTGGCCCTGCTCACCCGGCGGCTCGTCATACATGTTGACGATCCTGCTGATCTCCTCGAGGGGGAACCCGAGGCGCCTGCCGCGCAGGACCAGGGCGAGCCGGGTGCGGTCTCGGCGGTGGTAGACGCGCCGGGTGCCGCGCCGCTCCGGCGAGATCAGGCCGAGCTCCTCGTAGTGGCGGACCGTGCGGTGGGTGACCCCGAACTCCTGCGCCACCTCGGCGATCGTCCACTCCCGCGCGGGCTCGTCGGGCAGCGCGTCGGTGGGGGCGGTCGTCCGGCTTGTCATGGCGCTATCCTTGCCTTACGTTGACGTCAACGTCAACCGTTCCGAGAGACTGCGTCCTCCAGAAAGGCCCACCATGTTCGAGCTCTCCCAGGACCACGAGGACTTCCGCAGGCTGGTCCGCGAGTTCGCCGAGGCCGAGATCGCCCCGCACATCGCCGACTGGGACCGCAAGCACTACTTCCCGACCGAGCTGGTCCCCAAGATGGGCGAGCTCGGGCTCTTCGGGCTGGTCGCGCCGGAGGAGTATGGCGGCGCCGGACTCGCCGAGGGTGCGTTCACCTACCAGTGCCTCGCCATCGAGGAGCTCGGCCGGGTCGACCAGTCGATCGGCATCACCCTCTCGGCCGGCGTGGGCCTCGGCATCAACCCGATCCTCACCTACGGCTCGGCGGAGCAGAAGCAGCAGTGGCTGCCCGACCTCGTCGCCGGTCGTGCGCTCGCCGGATTCGGGCTGACCGAGCCGGAGGCCGGCTCCGACGCCGCCGCGACCAGGACGCGCGCCCGGTTGGACGGCGACGAGTGGGTGATCAACGGGGCCAAGGCCTTCATCACCAACTCCGGCACCGACATCACGTCCGTGGTCACCGTCACCGCGAAGACGGGCGAGAACGTGGACGGGTCGCCGCAGCTGAGCGCCATCATGGTGCCGGCCGGGACGCCCGGGTTCACGGTCGAGCCGGGCTACGAAAAGCTCGGCTGGCACGTGTCCGACACCCACGGGCTGAGCTTCGACGACTGCCGCGTGCCGGCCGCAAACCTCCTGGGCGAGCAGGGATCCGGCTTCAGGCAGTTCCTCAAGACCCTCGATGACGGCCGCATCGCGATCAGCGCGCTCGCGGTCGGCCTGGCGCAGGCGTGCCTCGAGGCGACGACCGACTATGCGGGAAGCCGGATCGCGTTCGGCAAGCCGATCGGGGCCAACCAGGGGGTTGCCTTCCCGCTCGCGGACCTGGCCGTGATGGTCGAGGCGTCGCGGCTGCTGACCTACAAGGCGGCGTGGCTCAAGGACGAGCTCACCGCCGGTCGCCGCTCGGTGCGGGAGGTCAAGCAGGCGGCCGCGATCTGCAAGGTCTACTCCACCGAGGCGGCCGTGACCGCGACCCGCATCGCCACCCAGGTCTTCGGCGGCAACGGTTTCATGGAGGAGTTCCCGGTGGCGCGGTTCTACCGTGATGCGAAGATCCTCGAGATCGGTGAGGGCACGAGCGAGGTCCAGCGCATGGTCATCGCCCGTGGCCTCGGACTGCCCCAAGCGTGAGCTGCGCATGAACTCCACCTGGTCACGACAGGAGACGTCGGTATGACGAGTCACCCCACCTCCCGATCCGCTTCGGGGCCCGCGCCGTTCTCCGGACCGACGCAGGGTGGTGACCCGAAGGTCGCGGACGTGCGGGCCCGGCTCACCGCGGCGCACCTGGCGTCCGAGACGCTCACCGACAAGGCCCGCGCCAAGCTCGACGCGCAGGGCAAGCTCTACGTCCGGGACCGGATCGCGCTGCTCTTCGACGAGGGCTCGTTCGTCGAGGACGGCCGCTTCGCCAACGCCATGGCGTCCGGGCTGCCTGCCGACGGTGTGGTGACCGGGCGGGGGACGGTCGACGGCCGACCGGCGATCGTCGTGGCCAACGACCCGACCGTCAAGGCCGGTTCGTGGGGTGCTCGCACGGTTGAGAAGATCATCCGCGCCACCGAGGCGGCGCTGCGCGAGGAGCTGCCGGTCTTCTGGTTCATCGACTCCGCCGGCGCGCGCATCACCGACCAGGTCCAGCTCTTCCCGGGCCGCCGGGGCGCCGGGCGGATCTTCCACAACCAGGTGGCGCTGTCGGGCAAGGTGCCCCAGATCTGTTGTCTCTTCGGGCCGTCCGCGGCCGGGGGTGCCTACATCCCCGCCTTCACCGACCTGGTGATCATGGTCGACGGAAACGCGTCGATGTACCTCGGCAGTCCGCGGATGGCCGAGATGGTGGTGGGCGAGAAGGTCTCGCTCGAGGACATGGGCGGCGCCCGCATGCACTGCTCGGTCTCCGGATGCGGTGACCTGCTGGCGGAGGACGACACCGAGGCGGTCGAGCTCGCCAGGCTCTACTTCTCCTACGTGCCGTCGAACTGGCGGGGTGCCCCTCCGTCATACGTGCCCGAGGAGCCGGCCCAGGAGCTGACTCCGACCACGGTGCCCGAGCGGGAGAGCACACCGTTCGACGTCCACGAGGTGATCGACGGGCTGGTGGACGCCGACTCGTTCTTCGAGATCAAACCGCTGTTCGCCCCCGAGCTGGTCGTCGGCTTCGGGCGGATGGCCGGGGAGACCGTCGGCCTCGTCGCCAACAACTCGGCGGTCAAGGGAGGTGTGCTGTTCACCGACAGCGCCGACAAGGCCGCCCGCTTCATCTGGTTGTGTGACGCGTTCAACATCCCGCTCATCTACCTCGCCGACGTGCCTGGTTTCATGATCGGCTCGGAGGTCGAGCGCGGCGGCATCATCCGGCACGGCGCGAAGATGGTCACCGCGGTCTCCGAGGCGACGGTGCCGCAGTTCTGCGTCGTGGTGCGGAAGGCCTACGGCGCCGGGCTCTACGCGATGGCCGGGCCGGGCTTCGGTCCGGACGCGACGCTGGCACTGCCGACCGCCCGCATCGCGGTGATGGGTCCCGAGGCGGCCGTCAACGCCGTGTATGCCAACAAGATCAACGCGATCGAGGACCCGGCGGAGCGCGAGCAGTTCATCCAGGACAAGCGCGCCGAGTACGAACAGGACGTCGACCTCGAGCGGCTCCTCTCCGACCTGGTGCTCGACGGTGTCGTGGAGGCCGACGCGCTCCGTGGCGAGCTGCTGCACCGGCTGCGCTACGCCGCGCGCCGCGACCGCGGCTTCAGCGAGCGTCGTCGCGGCGTGCCCCCGGTCTGACCCACACCGACGGCCTCAGGCGTCGGAGCGCAGGGCTTGCGCCCAGTGGTCCTGAAGGGCCCGGCTGCCCCTGGTGGTGAGCGAGAGCCAGACGCCTCGGCGCCGGGCGATCGTGCCGCGGCTCGTGGTCACCAGGCCCGCGCGGGAGAGCATCGCCACCTGCCTCGACAGCACCGAGCCGGAGACCTCGACGGCGTCACGGACGAACGCGAAGTCGGCCCGGTCCACCCCGGCGAGCGTGGCCAGGATGCGTCGGCGCAGCGGCGAGTCGAGCACCAGCTCGAGCTCGCGAGTAGGTCGGTGGTCATGCTGTTCGCGTCGTTCTGTCGTCGTCATGCCTGTCCCTCGAGTAGACCGCGTGCGGTGCGGGGGCCGGAGCGGCACTTCGACGCTAGGCAAGCACGACGGTGTCGGTCAACGGAATAACCGCGAGCTGGGCCGTCCGCGCAAGACATCCATGGCGGCGGACCCCGCTGCGAGCCGGTGGCTGAGCCGGACGGTCACTATCTGGACCACTCATCACGGAAAGGGCGAGGGTTCCTAACCTCCGGTTATGCCTTCATCCGTCCCCACCGCGCCGGCGATCCCGGCGGGTGAGCCCCTCGTCATCCGATCCGCTGCCGACGTCGCCCGTGCCGTCGCGCACCACGCCACGCCGCGCCGGGGTGCGGCGATGGTGGTGCTGCTCGCGTTCGGCGGTGTCTTCATGGACGCCTACGACTTCTCCTCGATCGCGTTCGGGATCACCGAGATCAAGCGGCAGTTCGGGCTGAGCGGCACCATGACGGGAGTCGTCAACGCCGCCATCATGGTGGGCGCAGCCCTCGGCGCGCTGTCCGGCGGCGTGCTGGTCGACCGGATCGGTCGCTACCGGCTGTTCATGGCCGACATGGTGTTCTTCGTCGTCGCAGCGATCGGCTGCGCGCTGGCGCCGGACGTCTGGACCCTCATCGTCTTCCGCTTCCTGATGGGCATCGGGGTCGGGCTGGACATGCCGGTCGCCATGGCGTTCCTCGCCGAGTTCTCCTCGTTGCGCGGACGGGGCAACCGCAGCCAGCGGGTGAACGGCTGGTCCCCGGCCTGGTACGCGGCCACCGGGTTCGGCTACCTGGTGGTGCTGGTGCTGTTTCTCGCCCTGCCCGATTCCAGCCAGGCGCACCTGTGGCGCTACGTCGTCGGCTTCGGCGCAGTGCCCGCTCTCGTGGTGCTGGTCGTCCGGCGGCGCTACCTCAAGGAGTCACCGCAGTGGCTGGCCGGGCAGGGCGACCTGCGTGGCGCCGCCGACATCCTGCGCAGCACCTACGGCATCGACGCCGAGCTGGCGCCGGACGTCGCCGCGACCAGCTCCCGCCCGTCGCTGCGGTCCCGCCGCGCAGCGCTCACCAGGCTGTGGTCGCCGCAGTACCGTGTGCGGACCCTGGCCGCGCTCGCCATCGCGGTGTTCTCCACGTTCGGCTACAACGCGGTGGCCTACGGCACCCCGCTGATCATCGCGAACCTCTTCCACCAGGGCGAGCTGACCACGATCGTGTCGTCGCTGGTGATCAACATCGGCTTCGGCGTGGTGGGCGGTCTGCTCGGGGTCGCCCTGGTGAGCCGGGCCGGCGCCCGCTCACTGACGCTGGTCGGGTTCGGGTTGCAGACGGCCTCGCTGGTGGTGCTGGCGGTGATCGGTGTCCCGACCGGCGCCGTGCTCGGCATCGCCGTGATCATGCTCGCCGTCTTCATCTTCGCGCAGGCCGGCGGGCCGGGCGCGACCCAGATGGCCTACGCGACGCTCAGCTACCCCACGAGCCTGCGCGGCACCGGCGTCGGCTTCACCGAGGGCACCAAGCGGCTCTTCTCGGTCGTGTCCCTGTTCTTCTTCCCGATCCTCGCCACGTCCATGGGCTCCGGGGTCTTCTGGCTGATCGCGATCTTCCCGCTGCTCGGTTTCCTGTCGCTGGCCGTGATCCGGTGGGACCCCACCGGGGTCGACACGGACGCAGAGGACTTCGCAGGCAGCGAGCGCCTCGAGCCGGCCCGCTGAGCGCGATCGCGGCCGCTGTCGCACCGATGAGCGCGGCCGCGGCCGGCTGTCGCACGGCTCCTGCCCAGCCCTTCGCCGGCGCCGGCGGTCCTGTTCCGGGCCACCGGCACCCCCAGGGGCCGGTCACGCGTCGGGAGGGCCGACCAGCTCGAACCAGCCGACCCCGACGTCCCTCAACAGGTCGCGCAGCAAGGGCAGGCTGAGCCCGACCACCGTGTGGTGGTCTCCCTCGATGCTGGCGACGAACGCCCCGCCGAGACCGTCGATGGTGAACGCCCCTGCCACGCGCAAGGGTTCACCGGTTGCGACATACGCCTCGATCTCCGCGTCGGACAGGTCGGCGAAGTGCACGGTCGTGGAGCTCACCGCGCCGATGGTGGCGCCGGTGCCACCATCGGCCGGGTCACGGTCGTCCACCAGCCAGTGGCCGCTGTGCAGGACGCCGGACCGCCCCCGCATCCGCCGCCACCGAGCGACGGCTTCCGCACTGTCCGTGGGCTTGCCGTGCGCCTCACCGTCGAGCTCGAGCACCGAGTCGCAGCCGAGCACGAGCGCGTCCGCCGGCGCGTCGGCGGGGCCCCCGTCGGTGGCGAGCACGTGGGCCACCGCCTCGCACTTCGCGCGAGCCAGCAGCAGCGCGACGTCCTCGGGGGCCAGCCTCCCGTTCACGGCGGTGGCCTCCGCGACGGCCGCGTCCTCGTCCACGTGGGAGACGAGCACGTATGGCGTGATGCCGGCAGCCGTGAGCGTCTCCCGTCGCGCGGGGGAGGCAGAGGCGAGGACGAGCGGGATCGGCGCGGGCACCCCGCGAGATTAGCGCCCAGCGGTGCCGGGTGCGCGTGCAGAGTCCGCGGGTTCGCGGAGTTGGTCCGGTGGGGCCCGTCAGCCGGTGATCTGGTCCACGAAGCACCAGCGCCACGCCTCGCCCGGCTCGAAGCTGCGGATGACGGGGTGACCGGTGTCGTGGTAGTGGCGCCGGGCGTGCTGGCCCTCCGACGAGTCGCAGCAGCCCACGTTGCCGCAGGCGAGGCACAACCGCAGGTGCACGGTGCGGGTGCCCTCGCGCTCACAGTCCGGGCAGCCGTGCGGGGTCTTCGGGGTCACGTGCAGATCGGCGTGGCGCAGGTGTTCGCACCCGCCTTGGTCCAGCCCCGACCGCAGGGTCGCGTCGTTGAGGTCCCGGGTGCGCGCGTCGAGCCGGTCCAGCATCGACTCCTCCAGGTCGAGCGCGGCCATCACGTGGCTGAGCACCTCGTGGTCCGCGGTGCCCGAGTCGCGGATCTCCAGGACGGAGGCCCGCTCGGCCTGCAGCATCTCGAGGCGGAGCCGGCGGTAGGACTCGCCCGGCGTCTCCTCGCCGCTGTCGCCGCCCAGACGCTCCCAGACGACGTTGGTGCGTCGCTGGGAACGCTCCCGCAGCGTGCGCACCGTGTCGGTGTCGACGCCCTCCTGCAGGTCGTCGAGGACGGCCAGTCCCGCGGCGACTGCGGTCTGCAGCACGGTGGCCTCCTGGAGCGCGTCCTCGCGGGGGTCCGGGCCGTGGACGTTCAGCCGTCGGGCGAGCCAGGGCAGCGTCGAACCCTGCAACAACAGCGTTCCCGCGGTGACGACCATCGCGATCAGCACGAGGACCTCGCGGTGCTCGGTCTCGCTCGGCAGGATGAAGGCGGCGGCCAGGGTGACCACGCCCCGCATCCCCGCCCACGCGACGATGGCGGAGTGGGTCCACGGCGTGCGCTCCCCCTGCTCGGAGTGCTCGTGCAGCACGAGGCCACGCAGCGGGAAGACCCAGATCGGCCGCAGCAGGATGGTGGCCGCAAGGACGCCCGCGCTGGCCACGGCGATGGTGCTCCACGGCACGGGTGAGCTGCCGACATCGGTGAGGATCGTGCGCATCTGGAGTCCGATGAGCAAGAAGACGGCGTTCTCCAGCAGAAACTGGACGGTGGTCCAGTTGATCCCTGCCGCGAGCCGCGCCGAGGCGCTCTGGATGCGAGTGGCCTGGTGGGCCAGCACCAGCCCCGCGACCACGACGGCGAGGACGCCGGACGCGTGGATGTGCTCAGCAGGCAGGTAGGCCACGAACGGGGTGACGAAGGACAACGCGGTGTCAGTGGCAGTGTGCGTGATCCGCTTGCGGATCACGCCCATGATCCCGGCGGTCACCAGACCGACCGCCAACCCGCCGAACGCCGAGAGGAGGAAGTGTCCGAGGACCGGCCAGAGGCTGAAGGAACCGCCGATCGCGGCGATCGCCGTCCGCACGAGCACCAGGGCGGTCGCGTCGTTGACCAGCGACTCTCCCTCGAGCACGGTGACGATGCGACGGGGCAGACCGATCCGCCGGGCGATGCTGGTGGCGGCGACGGCATCCGGCGGAGCCACGACCGCTCCGAGTGCGAACGCCGCGCTGAAGGGCACCGGCAGCAGCCACCACGCCACCAGCCCGACACCGGCGGCGGTGAAGATCACCAGGCCCACGGAGAGGAATCCGATGGCGGACTTGTTGCTCCGGAAGTCGACGAGCGAGCTCTGCATCGCGGCGGCATACAGCAGCGGCGGCAGCAGCCCCACCAGGACGAGTTCGGGGCTGAGGGGCACCGTGGGCAGGAACGGCATGAAGGACGCCAGGATCCCGATCACGATCAGCAGCAGCGGCGCGGGCAGCTCGAAGCGGCGGGCGACCGCCGCGAAGACGAGGATCGTGGCGGTGAGCGACACGAGCAGCAGTGCGACGTCCACGCGGTGATCCTGTCAGACCGCGGGCGAGGTTCGGGACGCGACGACGACAGCGGCGAGGGTGGAGCGGAGCGATGCGGACTGTCAGCTGGTTCGGTCGAAACCCAGGACGGCCGTGCGCAGCGCGTCCAGCCCGACGCCGCCCACGTCCAGCGCGCGCCGGTGGAAGGCCTTGATGTCGAAGGCGTCGCCCTCGCGCTGACGGACCTCGTCGCGCAGCCCCAGCCACAGCCGCTCGCCGATCTTGTAGGAGGGCGCCTGACCCGGCCAGCCGAGGTAGCGGTCGAGCTCGAACCGCAGGAAGCCCTCGGCCATGTTGGCGTGGGCGGTGAGGAACTCCCACGCCTTGTCGTAGGTCCACGCGCCGCCGCCCACCGACTCCGGTGCCTCGAACCCGCAGTGGAATCCGATGTCCAGCACCACACGGGCCGCGCGGAGGGACTGGCCGTCCAGCAGGCCCATCCGGTCGCCCGGGTCGTCCATGTAGCCCAGCTCGGACATCAACCGCTCGGCATACAGGGCCCAGCCCTCGCCGTGGCCGGAGGTCCACGCCATCAGCCGACGCCAGCGGTTGAGGGTCTCGCTGCGGAACACCGTCTGGCCCACCTGCAGGTGGTGGCCGGGCACGCCTTCGTGGTAGACGGTCGTCAGCTCGCGCCAGGTCCCGAACTCCTCCACCCCCTTGGGCACCGACCACCACATCCGCCCGGGACGGCTGAAGTCCTCGCTCGGCCCGGTGTAGTAGATGCCGCCCGTCTGGGTGGGCGCGATGCGGCACTCGATGGCCCGGACGGGGTCGGGGATGTCGAAGTGGCTGCCGGCGAGCGCTTCGATGGCACCGTCGGCCTTCTCCTGCATCCACCGCTGCAACTCCTCGGTGCCGTGCAGCTGGTAGCGAACGTCGGCGTCGAGCAGCTCGACTGCCTCCTTGACGGTGGCGCCGGGCCGGATCCGCTCCGCCACGGTGACCATCTCCGCGGTGATGCGGGCGAGCTCCTCCTGACCCCAGGCGTAGGTCTCCTCCAGGTCGACCTCCGTCCCGAGGAAGGCACGAGAGAAGAGCTGGTAGCGCTCGCGCCCACAGGCGTCCGACTCCGGCGCCTGGTCGAGGAACTCGGTGCGCAACGTGTCCGCGAGGGTGGAGTAGGCCGAAGCGGCCTCGTGCACGGCGGCCTCGAGGTCGGCGGCCACCCCCGCGCCAAGGTCTCGGTCGCCACCGCTGGCCCCCTTCACGAGGGACGCGAAGTAGCCGTCCTCCGAGGTGAACTCGAGACACTGCTTGATGCAGGCCTGCACCTGTCGTCGCGGGCTGACGTCGCCGCGCGAGGCGGCCAGGCGCAGGGAGGTCACCCACTGGTCGAGCGCCGTGGGCACCTTGGCCATGCGCGATGCGATGACCGACCATTGCTCGTCGGTGTCGGTCGGCATGAGGTCGAAGATGCCGCGCACGTCCTGCAGGGGCGAGGCGATGACATTCAGGGACATCTCGTCGAGCCCCGCCGCGTACTCCTCCTCCGCCAGCTCGAGCCGTTCGGTCATGGCGGCGAGAGTGGTCCGGTCGACGTCGTCGACGGGCTCCGAGGCCGCCAGCTGCTCGAGGGTCCCGCGACGCAGCTCGGAGTGGCGCGCGTAGCCATCTGGCGAGAAGTCGTCCAGATCCTCGTCGTGCCCCGGGATGCCGAGGTAGGTCGCGCCGATCGGGCTGAGGTCGACCGACGCGTCCACAAAGGCGTCCGCGATGCCGTCGATCGCGGTGGCGGGACGTGCGGTGCCGGGTGAGGTGTCAGGGGTCACAGGCAGAAGGTACCCGGCGACCGCGGCCACGTCGACGTCAGCGCGGCAGCGCGGACGCGCGCCATCGACCGGGCCCCGGATGAAGGCCCGATCGGACGAGTCGATCGCGCGCGGCCCAGACCGCGACGCCCGTCTCGGACCCGTCGTCGCTCTCGCTGCCCCCGCCCGCAGCGGCCCCGGCCAGGACGGCCACCAACGCGGCCAGCTCGACGGTCGAGGGGTGTCCTCGCACGATCCAGGGCGACGCCGCGGTCTGGTCGTCGGTCGTGGCCACGGGAGGCTCCTCGGTCATCGGGTGGGCGGACGTCATACGGGTGGTCTTCGTAGGCGTGGCTCACAAGGGGATGTTGCCGTGCTTCTTCGCCGGCAGGGTCTCGCGCTTGGTGCGCAGGGTGCGCAGCGCCTTCGTGACGTAGGCGCGGGTGTAGGAGGGCGGGATGACCGAGTCGACGTAACCGCGCTCCGCGGCGACGTAGGGGTTGGCGAGGGTGTCCTCGTACTCCTGGATGAAGCCCGCGCGGGCGGCGTCGATGGCGGCCTGGTCGCCGCCGGACTCCTCGGCGACCTTGGCGATCTGCTTGCGGTAGAGGATGTTCACCGCGCCCTGCGCGCCCATGACGGCGATCTGGGCGGTGGGCCAGGCGAGGTTGATGTCGGCCCCCAGGTGCTTGGAACCCATGACGTCGTAGGCGCCGCCGTAGGCCTTGCGGGTGATGACGGTGACCAGCGGCACCGTCGCCTCGGCGTAGGCGAAAATCAGCTTGGCGCCACGGCGGATGATGCCGTTCCACTCCTGGTCGGTGCCGGGCAGGAAGCCCGGGACGTCGACGAAGGTCAGGACCGGGATGTTGAACGCGTCGCAGGTGCGCACGAACCGGGCCGCCTTCTCGGAGGCGTCGATGTCGAGGCAGCCGGCGTACTGCATCGGCTGGTTGCCGACCACGCCCACCGGTCGCCCGTCGACGCGCCCGAAGCCGCAGACGATGTTGGGGGCGAACAGCTCCTGGACCTCGCAGAAGTCCGGGACGCCCTCGTCGGTGTCGTCCACGACGCGTTCGATGATGGTGCGCATGTCGTAGGGGACGTTCGGGGAGTCCGGGATGAACGTGTCGAGCGACCGGTCCTCGTCGTCGACCTCGAGGTCCGCGTCCTCGCCGTAGCGCGGCGGGTCCTCGAGGTTGTTGGACGGCAGGTAGGACAGCAGCTCACGCACGTAGGCGATCGCGTCGTCCTCGTCGTCGGCCATGTAGTGCGCCACCCCCGAGCGGGAGTTGTGCGACCGGGCGCCGCCGAGGTCCTCCATCCCCACGTCCTCACCAGTGACGGTCTTGATCACGTCGGGTCCCGTGATGAACATGTGGCTGGTCTGGTCGACCATGACGGTGAAGTCGGTGATCGCGGGGGAGTAGACCGCGCCGCCGGCGCAGGGGCCCATGACCAGACTGATCTGGGGGATGACGCCGGACGCGTGCACGTTGCGGCGGAAGATCTCGGCATACAGGCCCAGGGCGACGACCCCCTCCTGGATGCGCGCGCCGCCCGAGTCGTTGATGCCCACGACGGGGCAGCCGAGCTTCATCGCCAGGTCCATCACCTTGACGATCTTCTCGCCGAAGACCTCGCCGAGCGAGCCGCCGAACACGGTGAAGTCCTGGGAGAACACCGCCACCGGTCGCCCGTCGACGGTGCCGTAGCCGCTGACCACGCCGTCGCCGTAGGGGCGGCTCTTCGCCTGGTCGAAGTTGGTCGACCGGTGCCGCGCCAGCTCGTCCATCTCGACGAACGAGCCCTCGTCCATCAGCATCTCGATGCGCTCGCGGGCGGTTCGCTTGCCCTTCGCGTGCTGTTTCTCCACCGCCCGGGCGGAGCCGGCGTGGACCGCCTCGTCGTTGCGGCGGTAGAGGTCGGCGAGCTTGCCGGCGGTCGTGTGCAGGTCGGGTGCTTCACCGTCGACTGGCTCGGTGCGCGCAGCATCGGTCATGGCGGGCAGCCTAGCCTTAGCCCCGTGCGTGATTCCTTGGACGTCCGGGCCCTGCGCGAGACGCTGCTCACACCGACCTCCCACTGGGCGGCGCTCGACTTCTTCGACTCCGTCGACTCGACCAACCTCGAGGCGCTTCGCCGCCCGGACCCGTGGCGGGTCGTCCTCACCGACCACCAGAGCGCCGGCCGGGGGCGTCTGGCGCGGCAGTGGGAGGCGCCGCCGTGCACGTCGATCGCGGTGTCCTGCGTGGTGCCGATCGGAGACCGGGGCGGAGCCGACCGGTCCGAGCTCGGCTGGGTCCCGCTCCTGGCCGGGCTGGCGATGAGCACTGCGCTGTCGGAGGTCGCCGGCGTCCGCGCGCTGCTCAAGTGGCCCAACGACGTGCTCGCCGGGGCAGCGGACGACGAGGACGAGCGGCTCCGGAAGGTGTGCGGTGTGCTCTGTCAGTCCGCGGGCGACGAGCTCGTCGTGGTCGGGGCCGGGGTCAACGTCGACCAGGAGCGCGAGGAGCTCCCCGTCGACACTGCCACCTCGCTGCGGCTGTGCGGCTCGGACGCCCCGCGCGAGGGCATCATCGAGCGCTACCTCATGAATCTGCGCGACCGAACCGAGGCGTGGCGGGCCGGCGGCCCGGCGATGGAGGGCCAACGAGCGGACTACCGCAGCCGGTGCACGACCGTCGGCCGCGTCGTCGACCTGCACCAGCCGGGAGGCGCCGTCGTGCGCGGCACGGCGACCGGCGTCGACGACCAGGGGCGGCTGGTCGTCGACGAGCCCCGCGGCCGTCGCCCGTACGCCGCGGGAGACGTCGTGCACGTGCGTGCCGCCCAGCCGGGGCAGTGAGGCAATGAAGGGGTGAGGTGATGAGTGGCGGCGAGGAGCGTGAGGGACACGGCATGATCGATCCCGTGCCCGATCCCCACACCGAACCCGTGCCCGGCCCCGGCGCCGACCCTGTGCCCGGCCCCGAGGCCGAACCCGAGGACGCGTTCCGACCAGGGCTCGACGACCTCGAGGCCCAGCTGCTGGGAGAGCCGCGGAGCATGCGCCGGAGGCAGGTCAGCGCCGGCGCCGGCATCTCGCTGCTGTCGGCGCGCCGGTTCTGGCATGCGTTGGGCTTCCCCAACGTCCAGGACGAGGACATGGTCTTCACCGACGCCGACCTGGCCGCGCTGCGGGCCGTGGTCACACTCGTGCGTGACGGCACCTTCGACCAGGACACCGCGCTGGCGATGACGCGGGCGATGGGCCGGACGGCCGACCGGCTCGCGATCTGGCAGGCCCAGCTGATGGCCGAGGTGCTGGAGCACGAGCCGCCCGAGCCGGTCGAGCGCAGACCGGGCGAGCCCAGTCGCGGCGTGCCGGGTTCGGCCGCCGCCAGGGCCGCGGGGGAGAAGCTGACCGAGCTGGCCGACACGCTCGAGCCGCTGCTCGTCTACGCCTGGCGCCGGCACCTGTCGGCCGCGATCGCGCGCATGGTGGCGGATGCCGAGCCCTCGGCCGACCACGAGGGCGTCTTCCGCGTCGTCGGCTTCGCCGACCTGGTTTCCTTCACCGCGCTGGTGCGCCGGCTGTCCGAGCACCAGCTGGTGCAGGTGGTCCAGCGGTTCGAGGCGCTCGCGTCGGAGGTCATCGCGGCCCACGGCGGGCGTGTCATCAAGACGGTGGGCGACGAGGTCCTCTACGTGACGATCGGCACGCCCCCTGCCGCCGCGATCGCCCTCGATCTCGTGGACGCCATCAAGGAGGACGACATCCTGCCGAAGGTGCGGGTGGGTATGGCGAGTGGTCAGGTGGTCTCGCGACTCGGCGACGTCTTCGGCACCACGGTCAACCGGGCCAGCCGCCTCACGGCGGTGGCCAGGCCGAACACCGTGGTGGTTGACGACGCGGTGGCCACCGCGTTGTCGAGCGTGTCCGGCTTCGAGATGGCGCAGCTGCCGCCGCGTACGCTCCGGGGACTGGGGCGCATCACACCGTGGCGGCTGCAGCGCGCCGGGGCGTCCGGCCGACGGGGCCGGAGCGACTCTGGATCGGCGACGACGACGTGAGGACTGAATGAGCCAGACCGGCGCGACCCGCAACTCGACATACGAGAAGAGGCACAGATGAGCAAGGAGAGCCATGAGGCGACCGGGTCGCTGGTGAGCGTCACCCGGCACGGCAAGGACGGGCACGTCGCCGAGCTCGCACTGGACCGCCCCGAGGCCATGAACGCGGTGTCGACGGCCATGGCCCGGGCGATCGGCAAGGCCACCGCGGCGCTGGCCGCGGATGACGGCGTTCGGTGCGTCATCCTCACCAGCACCAGCCCGAAGGCGTTCTGTGTCGGGGCGGACCTCAAGGAGCGCAACACGTTCACCGACGCCGACCTGATGCGGCAGCGTCCGGTCGCGCGGGCGGCATACACCGGCGTGCTGAACCTCCCCGTGCCGGCGATTGCCGTGGTGGAGGGCTTCGCGCTCGGCGGCGGGCTGGAGCTCGCGCTCTCCTGCGATCTGGTCATCGCCGGTTCGCGCGCCGTCGTCGGCCTGCCCGAGGTCTCGGTCGGTGTCATCCCCGGCGGCGGCGGCACCCAGCTGCTCACCCGTCGCATCGGCTGGTCCCGGGCGGCGGGCATGGTCTTCACCGCACGCCGGCTCGAGGCCGACGAGGCGGCCCGTCTCGGCGTCGTCGACGAGGTGGTCGAGCCCGGGACGGGGCGAGAGCGGGCGCTCGAGCTGGCCGCCCAGATCGCCCGCAACTCCCCGGTGGGACTGCGGCAGGCCAAACGCGCCATGCGACTCGGCGCGGATGTCGACCTCGCCACGGGCCTCGAGGTGGAGGACGGGTGCTGGCGCGCCACCGCCTTCTCGGCCGACCGGGCCGAAGGCGTGGCCGCGTTCGCCGAGAAGCGCACCCCGCAGTGGCCCGGGCGGTGAGGGCTGATGACGATGTGGCAACACGTGTGGCGACACCCGGAGGAGATCGCGGTGCGGATGCGGCCGACCTCTACGATGACCTCATGACCCGAGTGCTGCTCGCCGAGGACGATCCCGCGATCTCCGAACCCCTTGCCCGCGCGTTGCGGCGCGAGGGCTACGAGGTCGACGTGCGGGCAGACGGCCGCGAGGCTCTCGAGGGCGCCACCCAGAACCCCGACATGGTCGTCCTCGACCTCGGTCTGCCGCACATCGACGGGCTCGAGGTCTGCCGGCGGATGCGCGCGGACGGCCGGACCTTCCCGGTGCTGATCCTCACCGCGCGTGCCGACGAGGTGGACACCGTTGTGGGCCTGGACGCCGGGGCCGACGACTACGTCACCAAGCCGTTCCGCCTGGCCGAGCTGCTCGCCAGGGTGCGCGCCATGCTGCGGCGCAGCCCGCACGAGACCACCGAGGGCCCCGAGGAGGTCGTGCGGCTCGACCCGGATGCGCGGCGCGCGTTCTTCGAGGGCGAGGAGCTGCAGCTGACCGCCAAGGAGTTCGACCTTCTGCGCGTGCTGATCCGCGAGCAGGGCAAGGTCGTCTCCCGCGAGCAGCTCATGCGCGAGATCTGGGAGACCGCCTGGTTCGGGTCCACCAAGACCCTGGACATGCACATCTCGGTGTTGCGCCGCAAGCTCGGCGACGACGCCGCGCAGCCACGGTTCATCACCACCGTGCGCGGCGTCGGGTTCCGGTTCGAGCCGAACGAACGAGACTGACGGTTGCGCCGACGCCTGATCCGTTCCACGCTGCTCGCCGTCGTCCTGTCGGTGCTGATCCTCGGCGTGCCGATCTTCGCCCTGGCTGCCTGGCACCTGGAGCGGGTGGACCGGCCCCTTCGGGCCAGCACGGTGAGCTGGCCGATCCTGCTCCTGGCGGTGTTGGTGCTGTCGGTGCTGGCGGTCGTCGCCGGCGTCCTGGTCGCGACCAACCAGTCGCGGCGTCTGGCCGAGCCGATGACCCAGCTGGCCGAGATGGCCGAGAAGCTGGGCGCCGGGCAGTCGCGCACCCCCGCGATGCGCAGCGGGGTGGAGGAGATCGATCGCGTCTCACAGGTCCTGGAGAGACGGGCCAAGGAGCTGGCCGCTTCACTGGCCTCCGAACGCGAGTTCGCGGCCGACGCCTCCCACCAGCTGCGCACCCCGCTCACGGCGCTGTTGATGCGGATCGAGGAGATCGGCGCGACCGACGACCTGGAGGTGGTGCGCGAGGAGGCGAACATCGCGATCGCGCAGGTGGAGCGGCTGACCGGTGTCGTGGACGACCTGCTCACCCGCACCCGCCGCGGGCGTGAGGACGAGTCGACCGCCGTGTCCCTGGACTCGGTCATCGCTGCGCTGCAGCGCGAGTGGCAGCCGGCCTTCGAGCAGGCGCGGCGCAGCGTCCGCGTGGGTGGCGCCCGTGGCCTGCAGGTGCAGGCCAACCGCTCCTCGCTCTCGCAGGTTCTGTCCACCCTGCTGGAGAACTCGCTGGTGCACGGAAAGGGGACGGTGGACGTGCACGCGCGGCGCGCCGGTCCCTCCGTGGTGGTCGAGGTGGGAGACCAGGGACCGGGCGTGCCCGCCGCGCTGGCCCCGCACATCTTCGAGCGGTCGGTCAGCAGCGGCAAGAGCACCGGGCTGGGGCTGGCGCTGGCCCGCGACCTCGCCGAGGCCGACGGCGGCCGGCTGGAGCTGATCCAGGCTCAGCCGGTCATCTTCGCGTTCTTCGTGTCCGAGGCGCCCGGGACGTGAGGGCCCTCGGCGAGAGCGACGCCGGGGAACACAAAGGTGCGATAGGCCCAGAACCGGAACAGGGTCCCGAGCACGAGCCCCACGCCGTTGCCGCTGATGTTGTCGGCCAGCTGGCTGTGCAGGTCCAGTACATAGCGGGAGAACCCGAGGCACAGGACCGCGATGATCATCCCCACGACGTTGAAGGTGACGAAGAGCACCAGCTCGTGACCGACCGCGGGACGCCGGCGGTGGCGGAAGGTCCAGTAGCGGTTGCCGAGCCACGCCACCAGCGTCGCCGCGGCCACCGAGCAGATTTTGGCGCGCAGCGGGGTGTCGTGCAGGATCCCCTCGGTCGTCTCGTAACCGAGCATGTTCTTGAAGTGCGGCCCGAAGACCAGGAAGTTGTAACCGACGGTGTCCACGATGAAGGCCACGAAGCCGACGATGCCGAACTTGGCCACCTCGCGGACGAGGACGTCCAGGGTGTCACGCAGGCGCTGGAACAGCCCGGGGTCGTCGGCAGCCACCACCCGAGCCTAACCGTGGTGGGTTTCAACCACCCGGTGTCTGCCCGGTAGTGTCGCGGGAGTGACTTCCCCGCAGCGCGCCCCAGGTGGGTTCCCGGTCGTCGGCATCATCGGCGGTGGACAACTGGCCCGGATGTGCCAGCCCCCCGCGGTCGGACTCGGTGTCACCCTCTCGGTCCTGGCGGAGGCCCCCGACGCCTCGGCGGCGCTCGTCGTCCCGTCGTCGCCGGTGGGTGAGCACACCGACGCGGACGCGGTCCGGACGTTCGCCCGCGACTGCGACGTGGTGACCTTCGACCACGAGCACGTGCCGGCATCCGTGTTGTCCGCGCTGGAGGCCGACGGCGCCATCCTGCACCCCTCACCGGCCAGCCTGGTCTTCGCCCAGGACAAGCTCGCGATGCGCCGTCGTCTGACGGCTCTCGACATCGCTTGCCCGCGCTGGGCCCAGGTGCGCGACGCCGGCGAGCTGAAGGCGTTCGGTGACAGGGTCGGGTGGCCGGTCGTGGTCAAGACACCACGGGGAGGGTATGACGGCAAGGGAGTTCGCGCCGTCGGCTCGCCGCAGGAGGCCTCCGACTGGTTCGACCTCGTGGTGCGTGACAGCCGCGACGGCGGGCTGCTCTCGGACGGGTTGCTCGCGGAGGAGAGGGTGCCGTTCGTGCGCGAGCTCGCCGTGCTCGTCGCGCGCAGTCCTTCCGGCCAGGCGGCTGCCTGGCCGGTCGTCGAGACCGTGCAGACCGACGGGGTCTGCACGGAGGTCCTCGCACCGGCGCCCGACCTGGACGGTGAGCTGTCCGCTGCGGCCACCCGGGCGGCCCTGCGGATCGCCGGCGAACTCGGTGTCACCGGTGTGATGGCCGTCGAGATGTTCGAGGTGGCCGACGAGAAGACGAGCCAGCCGTCATACGCGGTCAACGAGCTGGCGCTGCGGCCGCACAACAGCGGCCACTGGACCATCGACGGCGCCGTGACCAGCCAGTTCGAGCAGCACCTGCGCGCGGTACTCGACCTGCCACTGGGGGCGACCACGACCCGGGACCGCTGGACCGTCATGGCCAACGTGCTCGGCGGCGACTACGACGAGCTCTACCCGGCCTATCGGCACGTCATGGCGCGCGACCCCGGGGTCAAGGTGCACCTCTACGGGAAGGGTGTGCGGCCGGGACGCAAGATCGGGCACGTCACCGTCAGCGGTTCCGACCTCGCCGACCTGCGCGAGCGCGCGCGGCACGCGGCCGACTGCATCGCGGGAGTGATCACTGAATGAGTGAAGAGGGCACCGGGCTGCCTGAGGCGCCTGTCGTCGGCCTGGTGATGGGCAGCGACAGCGACTGGCCTGTGATGGAAGACGCCGCAAAGGCGTTGGAGGAGTTCGGAATCGGCTACGAGGCCGACGTGGTGTCGGCTCACCGGATGCCGCAGGAGATGATCGACTACGGTCGGTCCGCTGCGGGGCGCGGGTTGCGCGTGCTCATCGCCGGCGCCGGAGGGGCGGCCCATCTGCCGGGCATGCTCGCGGCCGTGACGCCCCTGCCGGTGATCGGTGTCCCGGTGCCGCTGAAGCACCTGGACGGGATGGACTCGCTTCTGTCGATCGTGCAGATGCCGGGCGGCGTGCCCGTCGCCACCGTCTCGATCGGGGGTGCGCGCAACGCCGGGTTGCTCGCGGTGCGGATCCTCGCGTCCGGTACCGGCGAAGAGGCCGCGCAGCTGCGCGAGGCGATGGAGGACTTCCAGGGCCGGCTGCGTGAACAGGCCCACGCCAAGGGTGCCCGGCTGCGCTCGCGCACCCAGAGCTGACCGACAGCCCACGGCTCCTCCGCACGCCGTGCGGATCGGCGAACGGCGGCTCAGAGCCGCGGGAACTCGATCATGGGGCAGGTGTCCATGACCACGTCGAGCCCGGCCGCCTCGGCGCGTGTTGCGGCGGACTCGTCAACGACCCCGAGCTGCAGCCACAGGGCGCCGATACCGAGGCGCTCCCGTTGGGCGATGGCTTCGTCCACGACCGCCCCGACCCGCGAGGAGTTGACGAAGCAGTCGACCACGGCGACCCGCTCACCGTCGGGCAGGTCGCTCAGCGAGCGGTAACCGGTCTCGCCGAAGACCTCCTCGGCACGGGGGTGGACGGGGATGACGCGATGACCAAGAGCCTGCGTCATCCACTGAGCCACTCCGTGCGCCGTTCGGTGTGGGTCGGTGGAGAGCCCGACGACCGCCCAGGTCGCGGGCGTGGTCAGCAACCGCCGGATGACGGCAGGGTCGTTGGTGTGGGCCGTGACGATGCTGTTCATGCTCTGATCATCGTCCTCGCCGTGGTGGACCTTGCCCTCAGGTGTCCAGGACGGGTCGTCCGAGGGCCCGGAAGGTCCACCCCGCGTCACGCCACCGGGCGACGTCGAGGTTGTTGAACCCATCGATGAGAACGGGGTTCCGGACGACCTTGGCGAGAGCTGCGGCGTCGAAGTCCCTGTACTCCGGCCATCCGGTCAGGTGCAGCACGACGTCGGCCTCGCGACACGCCTCTTCGATGTCCTCGGCGTAGTCGAGGTCGGGGAAGGCCTTGCGGGCATTGGGCAGGGCCTTGGGGTCGGTCACGGTCACCGTGGCGCCGAGCCGACGGATCGCCTCGGCGATGTGCAGCGCGGGCGAGTCCCGGATGTCGTCGCTGAACGGCTTGAACGCCGCCCCGAGGACGGCGACCCGCTTGCCGACGAACGACCCGTCACACTCCTCACGGGCCAGGTCGACCATCCGCGCGCGACGCCGCTGGTTGATGGAGTCGACCTCCTTGAGGAAGCTCAGTGCCGGTTCGGCGCCGAGCTCCCCGGCGCGCGCCATGAACGCCCGGATGTCCTTGGGCAGGCATCCGCCGCCGAAGCCGATGCCAGCGCGCAGGAACTTGCGTCCGATGCGGTCGTCGATCCCGATCGCGTCGGCGAGGGCGATGACGTCGGCCCCGGCCGCCTCGCACACCTCCGACATCGCGTTGATGAACGAGATCTTGGTCGCGAGGAAAGAGTTGGCCGCGGCCTTCACCAACTCGGCCGTCGCGTAGTCCATCACCAACCGAGGGATACCGGTGGCCAGGGGGGTGGCATAGACCTCGTCGAGCCGTGCCGTGTCCGCCCCGGCCCCCTGGCCCTGCACGCCATAGACGATGCGGTCCGGGGCGACCGTGTCCTGCACGGCGAACCCCTCGCGCAGGAACTCGGGGTTCCAGACCAGATGGACGGCCTCGCCCGCCGGCGCGATCTCCTTGAGCCGCAATGCGATTCGGGCGGCCGTGCCGACCGGCACGGTGGACTTGCCCACCACCAGGGCGGGACGCTCGAGCACTCGGGCCAGCCCCTCGACCGTTGCGTCCACGAAGGTGAGGTCCGCGGCATACTCGCCCTTGCGTTGCGGGGTGCCCACGCAGATGAAGTGCACGTCGGCGTCCGCCGCCGCGGCGTAGTCGGTGCCGAACGTCAGCCGGCCGGTGGGGAGGACCTTGGCGAGCAGGTCGTCGAGGCCGGGCTCGTAGAACGGCGTGCGTCCCGCGGCGAGCTCGTCGGCCCGCTCCGGCATGCTCGTGTCGATGGCCACGACGGTGTGGCCGAGGTCGGCCATACAGGCGGCGTGGACGGCTCCGAGGGGACCGAGGCCGATGACAGAAATGGCGAGGGGCATGTCGAGACAGTAACGTCTGCACAGTCCGTGCACCGAGAGGAAGACACACATGCGCTTCGGAATGTTCCTGCCGCAGGGATGGCGGATGGACCTTGTCGGCATCGATCCCGCACAGCACTGGGGAGTGATGGCCGGCCTCGCGAACCGGCTGGACGAGCAGCCCGAGTGGGAGTCTGTCTGGGTCTACGACCACTTCCACACCGTGCCGCGAGCCTCGGAGCACGCCACCCACGAGGCGTGGTCGGTGATGGCGGCGCTGGCGGCGAGCACGTCACGGGTCCGGCTCGGCCAGATGTGCACCTGCATGAGCTACCGCAACCCGGCCTACCTGGCCAAGGTCGCCGCCACCATCGACGTGATCTCGGAGGGCCGGGTCGAGATGGGGATCGGCGGCGGGTGGTACGAACACGAGTGGCGCGCCTACGGATACGGCTTCCCGTCGGCCGGTGAGCGGCTCGGCCGCCTGCGCGAGGGCGTGCAGATCTTCCGGGACATGTGGACGACCGGCTCGGCGACCCTCGACGGGGAGCACTACCAGGTCGACGGTGCGCTGTGCGCGCCCAGGCCGCTGCAGGGCACCACCTACCCGGGGTCCGCGCGCAACGGCATACCCACCTGGATCTGCGGCGGTGGCGAGCGCAAGACCCTGCGGATCGCGGCCGAGTTCGCCGACTACACCAACTTCGACGGGACACCGGACGTCTTCGCCCACAAGAGCGAGGTGCTCAAGCGGCACTGCGACGACGTGGGGCGCGACTTCGGCGACATCACCCGCTCGGCCGACTACAACGTGGTCATCGGCGAGAACGACGCCGAGGTGAAGGACCGGCTGGCGTGGGCGCGCGACCACTACCTCAAGGCGGGCATGTCGGAGGAGGTCGCGGACAAGCAGTACGAGGCGCTCGCGTCCGGCCCGGCTGTCGGCACGCCGGACCAGATCGTGGAGGCGCTGCAGGGCCTGCGTGACGCCGGACTCGACTACGCGATCACCTACTTCCTCGAGGCGGCCTACGACACCTCCGGGATCGCGATGTTCGAGGACCGGGTCATCCCCGAACTGTCCTGAGCGGCGACGACGAGCGGCGAGGATGGAGCGGAGCGACACGCCGCCGAGGAGCGCGCGGGTGAAGCATGAGACTCACGGCATACCGGCTCCCGCTGCAGCGAACTCGCCGGTAACATCGGTGCCGTGACCGCATCGGAATTTGACCTGTATGCCCTCTCCGAGGACCACGAGGCGCTGCGCGAGGCCGTGCGCCACGTGGCCGAGGACAAGATCGCGCCGCACGCCGCGGAGGTGGACGAGAAGAGCGAGTTCCCGCAGGCCGCGTATGACGCGCTGCGGGCCTCCGACTTCCACGCGCCGCACATCGCCGAGGAGTATGACGGGGTGGGCGCCGACGCGCTGGCGACCTGCATCGTGATCGAGGAGGTGGCGCGCGCCTGCGCGTCGTCGTCGCTGATTCCGGCGGTGAACAAGCTCGGCACCATGCCGCTGATCCTCGCGGCGTCCGACGAGGTCAAGGCGAAGTACCTCCCGCCGGTGGCGGCCGGTGAGGCGATGTTCTCCTACGGGCTGTCTGAACGGGAGGCCGGCAGCGACACGGCGGGGATGAGGTGCCGTGCGCTCGAGCAGCCGGACGGGTCGTTCGTGCTCAACGGCCAGAAGTCGTGGATCACCAACGCTGGTGTGTCCCAGTTCTACACGGTGCTGGCGGTCACCGATCCCGATGGTCCGCGCGGGCGCAACGTCACGGCGTTCGTCGTGGAGAAGGACGACGAGGGCTTCGGCTTCGGCGAGAAGGAGCACAAGCTCGGCATCAAGGGCAGCCCGACGCGTGAGCTGCACTTCGACGACTGCCGCATCCCCGGCGACCGGATGGTGGGGTCACCCGGTGAGGGGCTCAAGATCGCTCTGCGGACGCTCGACCACACCCGCGTGACGATCGGCGCCCAGGCTGTCGGGATCGCGCAGGGCGCACTGGATTTCGCGCTCGGCTACGTCAAGGAGCGCAAGCAGTTCGGCAAGGCGATCGCCGACTTCCAGGGCTTGCAGTTCATGCTCGCCGACATGGCGATGAAGCTCGAGGCGGCCCGGCAGATGGTCTACGTCGCGGCCAGCAAGTCCGAGCGTGGCGACGCCGACCTGCCGTTCTTCGGCGCGGCAGCGAAGTGCTTCGCCTCGGACGTGGCGATGGAGGTCACGACCGACGCGGTGCAGCTGCTCGGCGGCTACGGCTACACCAAGGACTTCCCGGTCGAGCGGATGATGCGCGACGCCAAGATCACCCAGATCTACGAGGGGACCAACCAGATCCAGCGGGTGGTCATGGCCCGACAGCTGCTCAAGGGCTGACCCCTCTCCACGCCCTCCGGCACGGGCCCCCGGTGCTCACGCCGGGCCGCTTTGCTCACCCAGGGCCGCTCCCCCGCGGCGCCAGAAGCGGTCTCAATCGAGCAAAGCGGCCTGAGGTGAGCACGGTCAGCGGACGACCGTGCGGTGGCCGGCGTCGATCCGCCGGGTCCAGCCGCGCGCGTCGAGGTGCTCCAGCAGGGGTATGACGACCCGTCGCGTCGTCGACATCGCCTGCCGCGCCGCGCTGGTCGTGAAGGGCTGGGGGAGCGCGGCCAGCACGCGCATGGCTCGCGCCGGCCCGCTGGGCAGCAGCACGACGCCGTCGGCGAGGCGCAGGAGGCGCCCGGCGCGCAGGTCGAGGTTGAGCGCGCTGAGCATCGGCACCGTCTTGGACCGGATCTCGCCGTCCTCGACGTAGTTCATC
>NZ_SWMA01000024.1:0-62686 GCF_005222685.1 Segeticoccus rhizosphaerae | reverse complement strand
TGCTTCATCCCGCGACACGCCGACACACCCGCCACACTGGCAACATCCGTAACACCACTAACTGCGCGGCATTGCGGCTAGCGCCGCAGCCGGAAGTGCGGCACGCTGTCGGTGTCAGGAAGGGGTGCCGGTGACGACGCACGACCCACAGATCGACCTTCCGCCGGAAGACGCGCGCTCGGCGTTCCCGCCGATCGGCGATTACGCCTTCATCTCCGACTGCCAGACGACCGCGCTGATCGCTCCGAGCGGCAACATCGAGTGGATGTGCCTGCCGCACATGGCCGGGCCGAGCGTGTTCGGTGCCATCCTGGATCGCGACGCCGGCGGATTTCGCCTCGGTCCCGCCGACCAGCTGGTGCCCAACGCCCGCCGCTACGTGCCGGGCACGATGATCGTCGAGACGTCCTGGGGCACTCCGGGCGGCTGGATCATCGTCCGGGACGCCCTCCTGATGGGTCCCTGGCACCACGAGACGGAGCGGGCGCACCTCTACCGGCGCGCGCCCACCGACTACGACGCGGAGCATGTGCTGCTGCGGACCGTCCGCTGCGTCAACGGCGAGGTCCAGCTGGTGCTGAACTGCCATCCCGTCTTCGACTACGGCCGTCGGCGGGCGCGGTGGTCCTACCTGGGCGACGGTTACCACGACGCCGTTG
Organism: Segeticoccus rhizosphaerae; assembly: GCF_005222685.1. Taxonomy (NCBI): domain Bacteria; kingdom Bacillati; phylum Actinomycetota; class Actinomycetes; order Micrococcales; family Intrasporangiaceae; genus Segeticoccus; species Segeticoccus rhizosphaerae. The sequence continues at coordinate 62,027 of NZ_SWMA01000024.1, read as the reverse complement.
CCGAGGGCGACGAGCAGGACCCCAGGGTCAGGCTCACGACTGACATGCGAGTGGGCTTCGAAGGGCCGCAGGCGACGGCTCGCACCCTGATGAAGGAGGGCGACACCCACTACGTCGCACTGTCCTGGACCGAGCACGAGCCGCCGCACTCCTATGAGGAGGCCTACCGGCGCCAGGTCTGGACGGCCCACCACTGGCAGCACTGGCTGGCTCGGGGCAACTTCCCCGACCACCCCTGGCGCAGTCACCTGGAACGCAGCGCGCTCACACTGAAGGGGCTGACCTACGCGCCGACCGGCGCGTTGATTGCCGCTCCCACGACGTCGTTGCCGGAAACGCCTGGAGGAGAACGCAACTGGGACTACCGCTACACCTGGATCCGCGACTCGACGCTCGCTCTGTGGGCGCTGGACGCGTTGGGCCTCGACTGGGAGGCCAACGACTTCTTCTGGTTCATGGCCGACCTGGCCGAGGCGTCCGACGGCCTGCAGATCATGTATGGCATCGACGGGGCGAAGGACCTTTCGGAGGAGGTCCTCACCCATCTCGAGGGCCACGGCGGCGCCAAGCCCGTGCGCATCGGCAACGGAGCGTTCGACCAGAAGCAGCACGACGTGTGGGGCACGCTGCTCGACTCGGTCTGGATCCACACCAGCTCGCGGGACATGCTGGACGATCGGTTGTGGCAGATCCTGGCGGGTTTCGTCGACCAGGCGATCGAGCACTGGACCGAGCCGGACCGCGGCATCTGGGAGGTGCGCGGCGAACCGCAGCACTTCACCTCGTCCAAGGTGATGTGCTGGGTGGCCGTCGACCGGGGCGTCAAGCTGGCCCGGGTGCGGGAGAACCACGAGCTCGCCCGGCGCTGGCAGGAGGCCGCCGACGAGATGCACGCCGACATCTGCGCCCACGGCGTCGACAGCCGAGGCGTGTTCACCCAGCACTACGACACCGACGCGCTCGACGCCTCGACCCTGCTGATCCCCCTCGTGGGGTTCCTGCCTCCCGACGACGAGCGGTTGCGGGCCACCGTGCTGGCCATCGCCGACGAGCTGACCGTGGACGGCCTGGTGCTGCGCTACCGCGTCGACCGCACCGACGACGGGCTCTCCGGCGAGGAGGGCACCTTCACCATCTGCTCGTTCTGGCTGGTGGCCTGCCTGTCGATCATCGGCGAGCACCGCAGGGCGCGGCACCTGTGCGAGCGCCTGCTCAGCCTGGCCACCCCGCTCGGCCTGTATGCCGAGCAGATCGAGGCCTCGAGCGGACGGCACCTCGGCAACTTCCCCCAGGCCTTCACTCACCTCGGCCTGGTCAACGCGGTGCTCAAGGTGATGGCGGCGGAGCGCGACGGCTACGACTCCCACTAGCGCCGCTCCCCTGGTTGACAGTCAGGCGGGGACGACCGTCACCTCGCCCCGCCCGAGGGCGCGGACGGACTCGGCGTGCAGGCCGGCATCGCCCACGAGGACCACGGTCCACTCGCCCGTCACGAAGCGCCGGTAGGCGTCGTCCAGCCGGGCCGGGTCGACGGTCAGCAGGTCGGTCAGGTTGGCGGTGGTGAATTCCGTGGTCAGCCCGTCGAGCGCCAGCATGACCGCCTCGTCCGCGATGGCGTCGGCGGTCGCGTAGCGCCCCGGGGCGGTCTTGCCGATGTAGTCCACGCCGGCCTTGGTCTCATCCTGCGTAAAACCGGCGCGCGCCCCGTCGAGCTGGTCGAGCAACAGTCCGAGCGCCTCGGCGGTGACGTCGGCGCGGACCGAGCCGGAGGCGGCGAACAACCCACCCCTGTGGCGTGGCCGGAAGCCGGCCCGGATGCCGTAGGTGTAGCCCTTCTCCTCCCGCAGCACGGCATCGATCCGGGCACCCGGTGAGCCGCCCAGCACGAAACCGAGGACGGGGTATGGCGCCCAGCCACCGTCGACGCGACGGTCCGGACCGTGCGTGCCCACATAGAGCTCGGTCTGGACCGAGCCGGGCCGGTCCACGAAGACGATCCGGTGGGCGTCCGCGGCCCGGCGGTCGGCCGCCGGGCCGTCATCGGCCACAGGGGCTGCCGGCGAGACGTCGGCGGCGACGTCGGTCGCCGGCCCCTGCCAGGAGCCCATGCTGCGCTCGAGCTCCGCCGCCAGGTCGAGGTCGGCCAGGTCGCCGGCCACCACCAGGGTCGCGCCGTCGGGACGCACGTGGGCCGCGTGGTAGGCCGCGACGTCCGCCCGCCTGATCGCGGCCACCGTCTCCCTCGTGCCCCCCGCGGGCCGGGACGCCCGCGCTCCGGACTCGAAGTAGGTCTTGATGAACTCCATCGCGGCGCGTGCACTCCCGATGGCGCGCTCGTGGTCGATCTCGGCCAGCCGGGTCCTGACGTGCCGGGACACCTCGACCTCCGGGAAGACGGGTTCGCTCAGGCACTCGGCCAGCAGCTCGAGGGCCGCACCCAGGTGCCGCTGGGCGACGTCGACGTCCACGAGCAGTCCGGTCTCGGCCATGCCGGCCCCGAGCGCGATCCCCTTGCGCTCCAACAGTTCCGCCAGCTCTTCCCCGGTATGCCGCTTCGTGCCCTCGTCCATGGTGCGGGACATGATGCCCGCCACGCCCTCGACCTCGCGGGGCTCGGCGGCGAGTGGTGCCGGGACGGCGAGGCGCACCGACACGACATACTGCCCCGGCACGTCGTAGGCCACGACGGTCAGTCCGTTGTCGAGCTTCGTCGTGGTGCTCGCGGGGAACGCCCACGGCTCCGGGTCGCTCACCTGCGGCCGGGGCACCAGCTCTTCGGTCCTCGTCGGCTGGGCGCTCATCGGCTCACTCCTTCGGTGCTCGTGGTGAGGTAGGCCACGACGGCGGCCGATCGCGGCTGCAACCAGCGGCGAGCGGCGTCACGCACCTGTTCCGGCGTGATCTCCGCCAGCCGGTCCAGGTAGGTGTTGACGTAATGCGCGTCTCCCTGGAGCAGCGCGTGGTGGCTGATCAGGTCGGCGCGCTCCTCCTGGCTCGCCAGCGCGGACAGCCACGACCGCTCGCTGTCGGCCAGGGCGGACTCCATCTCGACGGCGGTCGGCCCGTCATCGCCGAACCGCTCGAGCTCGGCCATGGCCGTCGCCTCGACGTCGTCGGCACTGGTCCCCTCGGCCACGTCGATGCCGATGAAGCCGAGCGAGACCCCGTCGACCAGACCCATCGCGTGGGCCGAGACGTTCGTCGCGACCTGCTCCCGGCGCACCAGTCGCTGGTAGAGCCGGGACGTCGCCAGCCCGGCCAGCGCGTCCAGGGCGAGGGCGGAGGCGAAGAACTCGGGGGTGTCGTCGACCGGGAGCCGGAAGGCGAGGTGCAGGCGGTCGTTGGGGACGTCCTCGACCCGCTCCTCGCGCACCGGCTCGGTGAGGGGGGCCAACGGCTCGGTGGGCATGGCGACGGGCGCCGACCGGGCCGGCAACGGCCCGAAATACCGCTCTGCCGCAGCGAATCCCTCCTCGGGAGTGAGGTCTCCGACGAGGGTCAGCACCGTGTTGTCCGGCGTGTAGTGCCGGCGGTAGAAGGCGTGCACGTCCTCGAGGCTGGCGGCGTCCAGGTCCTCCATCGACCCGATGGTCGGGTGGTGGTAGGCGTGGCCCTTGGGGAAGACGGTGGCGTAGATGTCGATCAGGGCGTTGCCGTAGGGCTGGTTGTCGTAGCGCTGCCGCTTCTCCTCCTTGACCACGTCGCGCTGGTTGTCGAGGTTGTCCTGGTTGACCGCATCGAGCAGGTAACCGTGCCGGTCGGCCTCCAACCAGAGCGCGAGCTCGTAGGCGCCCTTGGGCACCGTCTCGAAGTAGTTGGTGCGGTCGAACCAGGTCGTCGCGTTGAGCCGCCCGCCCTGCGCCATCAGCGCCGAGAAGTGCTCTCCGCTCTCGACCTGGCGCGAGCCCTGGAACATCAGGTGCTCGAAGAGGTGGGCGAACCCGGTGCGGCCCTCGCTCTCGTGGCGGGATCCCACCCCCACCCACAGGTTGACGGTGACGGCCGGGACGGTGTGGTCCTCGGAGACGATGACGCGCAGTCCACCCGGGAGGGTGCGCTCGGCGATGGGATAGTCCAGCGGCATTTGCCCACCATAGGTGACCGCTCGCGGGACGCTGCCTCACCCGTCCGCCGCGGCGGCTGATCGGTTCAGGCGCCGCTGCGCCGACGTCCCAGCAGGATCCCGACGACCAGCCCACCGAGCCCGGTGAGGACCAGCGGCGCGTAGCGCTTGGCCAGCACCGGCGCGATGGTGCTCCACAGGTCCAGCTGGACGTCCGGTGCGGGCTCCGGCGCGCGCGCCTGCCTCGGTGGTGCAGGTGCGACCGGCGACGGGGCAGCCGGAGACGGTGGGGCGGTCGCCGATGCCGGTATGCCGTCCGCCTCAGCCGCTTCAGACGCTTCCGTGGCGCCCTCGGTCACGGCCTCGCCCTCGGTGGACCCGCCGCCCAGCTTGTCCTGCAGGCAGGTGACGAACTGGCCGAGCAGCTTGTCGCTCACGTCCTGGATGACACCGCGGCCGAACTGTGCGGGCTTGCCTGTGATCGCCAGGTCGGTGGTGACCTCGACCAGCGTGCCCGCGTCATCCGGGCTGAAACGGGCGGTCACCGTCGCCGCCGCCGTGCCATTGCCCCGCTTGTCGCGGCCCTTGGCCTCGATGACCGCCCGACGGCTCGCCTCGTCGCGCTCGACGAACTGGCCGGTGCCGTTGTACTGCAAGGCGATCGGGCCGAGCTTGACCTTGACGGAGCCGCGGAACTCGTCTCCGTCGACCGAGGTCAGGGTGGCGCCGGGGAAGCATGGCGCCACCCGTTCCAGGTTGTTGAAGGCGGCCCAGGTCTCCTCCACGCTCGTGCCGACGGTGAACCGGTGCTCCAGGTCCATGCCTCAGCCCGCCGCCGCCAGGACCGCCCGGCGCGCCAGCACGGTGGCGAGGTGCCGCCGGTAGTCGGCGTCGCCGTTGAGGTCGCTCGGGGGCTCGGTGCCCTCGGCGATTCCCGCGACTGCCTGGGCGACCGCCTCCGGTGTCGCGGCCACGCCCGCCAGGGCCTGCTCGGCCGCCGTCGCACGGATCGGCACCGTGCCCATGTTGGTCAGGGCCACCCGGGCCTCGCTGATCGTGCCGCCCTCGGAGCGAAGCGTCACGGCGATCGCGACGATGGACCACTGCTGGGCGACGCGTGAGAACTTCTCGTAGTGGGCCCGCCACCCGGTGTGCTTGGGCACGCGCACCCCGGTGAGGATCTCGCCGTCGTCGATGGCCGTCGTGAAGTAGTCCTGGAAGAAGTCGGCTGCCGCGACCGTGCGGGTGCCGCCCTGCCCGGCGATGACGAACTCGGCGTCGAGGGCCAGGCACGGCGCCAGCAGGTCACCGGCCGGGTCGGCGTGGGCGAGGGCACCACCGAAGGTGCCGCGGTGGCGCACCTGCGGATCAGCGACGGTGCGTGTCGCCTCGCGCAGCAACAGGGCGTGCTGCTGGACCAGCGGGTCGGACGCGACCTCGTGGTGCGGCGTCATGGCGCCGATGACGAGGGCCTCCCCGTCCTCCCGCACTCCCCGCAGCGCGTCGATGCGCCCGAGGTCGACGACGACCTCGGGGGCAGCGAGCCTCAGCTTGAGCACCGGCAGGAGACTCTGTCCACCAGCCAGCACCTTCACGTCGTCACCGCTCTCGGCGAGCAGCCGGAGAGCCTCCTCGACGCTCGTGGGCGCGTGGTAGTCGAACGCCGCGGGGATCATCACGCACCGCCTTCGGTCCGGGGGCCCTGTTCGGGACTGATGACCCCGCTGCTGTTGAGGTTGCCCGAGGTCTGCTCGGGGTTGGTCGGCTGCACCGACGCCGGCTCACCCTGCTCACGCGACTGCAGTGCCTGCCAGACCCGACTGGGAGTGCACGGCATGGTGAGGTCCTGCACGCCGAGGTGCCGGATCGCGTCCAGCACGCCGTTGACGATCGCCGGGGTCGAGGCGATGGTGCCTGCCTCCCCGACCCCCTTGACCCCGAGCGGGTTGGTGGTCGACGGGGTCTCGGTGCGATCGGTGATGAAGTCGGGCACGTCCGCGGCACTCGGCACGAGGTAGTCCACGAAGGACCCCGTGACCAAGGTGCCCTGGTCGTCATACACCGCCTCCTCGAAGAGCGCCTGGGCGATGCCCTGCACCAGTCCGCCATGGACCTGGCCCTCGACGATGAGCGGGTTGACCACGATCCCGACGTCGTCGACGCAGACGTACTTGCGCAGCTTCACCGCGCCGGTCTCGGTGTCGACCTCCATCGCCGCGAGGTGGGTGCCGTGCGGGAAGGAGAAGTTGACCGGGTCGTAGGTGGCGTCGGAGTCCAGCGTGGGCTCCATCCCGTCGGGCAGGTTGTGTGCGGCGAAGACGGCGAGCGCGATCTCCCCGATCGCCATCCCCTTGTCGGTGCCCTTGACGCTGAACCGACCACCGGAGAACTCGAGGTCGTCCTCGCTCGCCTCCATCAGGTGGGCGGCCACGTGGCGAGCCTTCTCGATCACCTTGTCCGCGGCCTTGACCACGGCGATGCCGCCGACCGAGAGCGAGCGCGATCCATAGGTGTCCAGGCCCTTGACCGAGACCTGGGTGTCGCCGTGCAGGACCTCGACGTCCTCGAACGCGACGCCGAGCCGGTCGGCCACGATCTGGCTCCACGCCGTCTCGTGCCCCTGGCCGTGGGCGCTCGCGCCGGTGACGACCTCGACCTTGCCGGAGGGCAGCATCCGGACCTGGGCGTTCTCCCAGCCGCCGGCGCCGTAGGCGAGTGAGCCGAGGACCCGTGAGGGGGCGAGGCCACACATCTCGGTGAAGGTCGACGTGCCGATGCCGAGCTGGACGGGGTCGTTCGACTCCCGGCGCCGCTGCTGCTCCGACCGCAGCTCGTCGTAGCCGAAGAGCTCCAGTGCCTTGTCGGTCGCGGCCTCGTAGTTGCCGCTGTCGTACTCCAGACCGGCGACGGTGGTGAAGGGGAACTCCTCGTGGCGGATCCAGTTCTTGCGCCGCAGCTCGATCGGGTCCATCTGGAGCTCCGCCGCGAGGTCGTCCATCAGCCGCTCGATGGCGAAGGTGGCCTCCGGACGTCCGGCGCCGCGGTAGGCGTCGGTCCACGTCAGGTTGGTGAAGATGTTGTGACAGGTGAACCGATAGGCCGGGAACTTGTAGATCGAGTTGTACATGAACGCCCCGAGCACTGGCACCCCCGAGGTCACCAGACCCAGGTAGGCGCCCATGTTGGCCAGCAGGTCGACCTTGAGGCCGGTGACGATGCCCTCCTTGGTCGCCGAGAGGGTGAGCCGCTGCACCTGGTCGCGTCCGTGGTGGCCGGCCACGAGCGACTCACTGCGAGTCTCGGTGTACTTCACCGGCTTGCCGAGCCGGTTCGCCACCAGCAGCGTGGTCACCTCCTCCGGGGTCACCTGGAGCTTGCCGCCGAACCCGCCGCCGACGTCCGGGGCGATGACCCGCAGCTTGCTCTCCGAGATGTTGCAGGTCAGCGCGAGCATGAGTCGCAGGATGTGCGGCACCTGGGTCGCCGACCACATGGTGATCTGCTCGCTGGTGGGGTCGACCACGGTCGACCGGGGCTCCATGAACGCGGGGATCAGCCGCTGCTGGCGGTAGGTGCGCTCGATCACCACGCCGTCGCCGCGTGCCTGGTCGATCGCCGCCTCGACGTCGGAGCCGGTGCCCGCCTCGGCGGAGTCGAAGATCCAGGTCGCCGACTCGTTGGTGCCGAGATCAGGATGTGCGTATGGCGGGCCCGCGGCCGCCGCTTCCAGGTCCAGCACCGGCTCGAGGTCGTCGTAGTCCACCTCGACCAGCTCGGTCGCGTCCCGCGCCTCGCGTGGACTGCGCGCGACGACCACGGCGACGATCTCGCCGGCGAACGCGACCCGGTCGACGGCCACCGCGTGGTGCTCCGGGGCCTTCTGGTCCGGAGTGACCGGCCAGGCGTTGGGCAGGCTGCCGTGCGCCGCGGCCAGGTCGGCGCCGGTGTAGACGGCCACCACGCCGGGTGAGGCCTTCGCGTCGTCGGTCTGGATACCGGTGATCGTGGCGTGCGCGAGGGGACTGCGCACCATGCCGAGGTGCAGCATGCCGGGCAGGGTGATGTTGTCGGTGTAGCGCGTGCGCCCGGTGATCAGCCGCTGGTCCTCCTTGCGCTTGCGTGGAGAGCCGATCTCCGCGGCCGGAGCCGTCGTGGTCTCGTCGAGGGCCGTCATGACTGTGCCCCCGTTCCGGCAGCCTGCCGGACCGCCTTGACGATGTTCTGGTAGCCCGTGCAACGACACATGTTGCCCTCGAGTCCCTCCCGGATCTCCTCGTCAGTGGGATCGGGGTTCTCGGCCAGCAGGTCGAGCGACTGCATCATCATCCCGGGCGTGCAGAAGCCACACTGCAGGGCGTGGCAGTCGTGGAAGGCCTGTTGGATCGGGGCGAGCTCACCGTCCGTCGCCAGTCCCTCCACCGTCCGGACCTCGTGGCCGTCGGCCTGCACCGCCAGCACGGTGCAGGACTTCACGCTGCGTCCGTCGAGATGGACCGTGCAGGCCCCGCAGTTGGTGGTGTCGCAACCCACCACCGTGCCGGTCTTGCCCAGCTGTTCGCGCAGGTACTGCACGAGCAGCGTGCGGTTCTCGACGTCGTCGGTGTAGTTGACACCATCGACGGTCATCGTGATGCGGGTCATCCCTACCTACCCTCCATCGTCGCCGAGGACCGGGCAGGAGCCGTTCCGTGGCGACGCCGGACCGGACCCGTGTGGCTCTCACCCAACCGCCCCTGCCCACCGAATACAAGGGGAACGATGAAAACCGTTTGTGGGGGCAGCCGTTCAGGGCACGGTGTCGTGGTGGATCCGGCCCTCCGTCGCTGCCAGACGGGAGCCGCTGCCGCCCCAGCGCAGCTGGATGATCTCGGCGGCGATGGAGATGGCCGTCTCCTCGGGGGTGCGGGCCCCGAGGTCGAGCCCGATCGGGCTGCTGATCCGGGACCGCTGATCGTCGGTGACACCGATCTCCCGCAGCTGCTCGGCCAGCTCGGCGTGGGTGCGGCGCGAGCCCATTGCGCCGATGTAGGCCAGCTGCGGCAGCTCGAGCGCGGCCTGCAGCAGCGGCACGTCGAACTTCGGGTCGTGGGTCAGCACGCAGACCACGGTGCGGTTGTCGAGGGAGCCCGCCTCGGCCTGTGCCCTCAGGTAGCGGTGCGGCCATTCCACGACGACCTCGTCCGCCCCCGGGAAGCGGGTCGCGGTGGCGAACACCGGCCGGGCATCGCACACGGTGACCCGATAGCCGAGGAACGAGCCGACCCGTGCCACCGCCGCCGCGAAGTCGATCGCCCCGAACACGAGCATCCGCGGGGGTGGCGCGTAGGAGGCTGCGAACACCCGCATCCCCTCGCCCCGGCGCTGCCCGTCCGGTCCGTAGGTGAGCAGCTCGTTGCGCCCGTTCGCCAACAGGCCGGCGACGTCGTCGGCCACCGCCCCGTCCGCGCGGTCCGACCCCAGGGTGCCGGTCACCACGACCCCGCGGTGCACCTGTGGATGGGCGACATCGTCCCCACCGTCGTCGCCGGGTGGCACCGGGCGGATCACCAGCCGGCGGCCGAGCCACCCGGGGTCGGGGTGCTCGACCACGGTCGCGACGGCCACGGGACGGCCCTCGTCGATGTCCTGCGCGACCTGGTCGAGCACGGGAAACGTCTCGGGAGAGATGTTCTCGACGAAGACGTCGAGGATGCCGCCGCACGTCAGGCCCACGGCGAAGGCGTCGTCGTCGCTCACGCCGTAGCGCACCAGCTCCGGAGTCCCGCGCTGCGCCACCTCACGGGCGAGCTCGTAGACCGCACCCTCGACGCAGCCCCCGCTGACCGACCCGACCACGGTCTCGTCCGGTCCCACCAGCATCGAGGCTCCGGGCTGGCGCGGCGCCGACCGCCAGGTGCCCACGACGGTGCCGAGCACCGCGTTCTCACCAGTGCTCCACCACTGCATCAGCTCGGACAGGACCTCACGCATGAGCCACCACCTCCAAGAGCTCGGCGAACGACGCCATCGAGTGACCGGCCACGAGCCGGTCGACGTGCGGGAGGGCGGCGGCGATACCGCCCTGGACGGGCCGATAGCCCTCCTGCCCGCGGTGCGGGTTGACCCAGACCACCGCGTGCGCGAGCCGGTGCAGCCGGGCCACCTGCTCCCCCAACAGCCCCGGGTCCCCCCGCTCCCAGCCGTCCGACGCGATCACCACGACCGCTCCCCGGGCGAGACCGCGTTGGCCCCAACGCAGGCAGAACGCCCGCAGCACCTCGCCCAGCCGGGTCCCGCCGGACCAGTCGGGGATGCTCGCCCCCGCCGCCCGGAGGGCCGCGTCCGGGTCACGCAACGACAGCGCGGGCGTCACCCGGGTCAACCGGGTGCCGATGGTGAAGACCTCGACCCCCCTCGGCGCCACGCGCAGCATCCGGTGCGCCAGGCGCAGGTGCGAGTCGGCATACGGCTCCATCGACCCGGAGACGTCGAGCAGCAACACGACCCGGCGGGGACGGGTCTGCCGACGCCGCCGGCGCAGCGGGCCGGGCTCGCCGGCACGGCCGAGCTGGTCGCGCAGGGTGCGGCGCGGATCGATCTCGCCGTGCCGGTGCGGCCCGCGGCGCAGGCTCCGCCGTCGCGGCGGACGCACCCGCAGGTCGCCGAAGAGTGCCTCGAGCCGCCGCCGTTCGGCCGGTGAGAGCTGGGCGATGTCCCGGTGCCGCAGCACCTCGTCGCCGCTCGCGATGGCGGCCAGGGGCCGGTCGTCGCGCTGCGCCTGCTCCGACCCCGGCTGCGCGGTCAGGGCCGCCTGTGCGACCGTGACGGGAGGAGCGTCGGTGCGCCGCCGCCGTGGCAGGTCCTCGTCGGAGAACCAGATCTCGAATGCCTTGTCATAGCAGTCGAGATCGTCGGGCGAGGCGCACAGGGTGGCTCGCCCCGACCAGTAGACGCCGCGGCGGTCACCGGCCCCGGCGAGGGCGGTGGCTCGCAGGAACGCCTGGGTCCGGTCGGCCGTCACCGCCATCCCGGCCTGCCGCAGCACGCGCGCGAAGGCGACGAGACCCTCGTCGGCCGCGAGCACCTCCTGGACCACGCGCCCTCACCCGGCCAGCACCGCGTCGAGCCGCCCCCGCACCCGGTCGGCGTCCTCGCGGTACTTCAGTACCGCGCCCAGGGTGGTGCCCGCCGCCTCGTTGTCGAGGTCGGCGTGGCCGAGCCGGTGCAGCGCCCGCGCCCAGTCGAGCGACTCCGCCACTCCCGGCGGTTTGAGCAGGTCTCCCGGCTCGCGCATCCGATGGACGGCTCGAGCCACCTGCTCCGCGAGCTGCCCGGACACCTCGGGCTGCCGGGTGCGGATGATCTGGACCTCGCGCGCAAGGCTCGGATGGTCCAGCCAGTGGTAGAGGCACCGGCGCTTGAGGGCGTCGTGCAGCTCTCTGGTGCGGTTGGACGTCAGCACGACCACCGGAGGCACCTCGGCGCGCACCACGCCGTACTCCGGGATCGTGACCTGTCCGGTCGACAGCACCTCGAGCAGGAAGGCTTCGAACTCGTCGTCGGCACGGTCGATCTCGTCGACGAGCAGCACCGCTCCCCCGGCGCGCAAGGCACGCAGGATGGGCCGGTCCAGCAGGTAGCGATCGGCGAACAGCGTTCCCTCCAGCTGCTCGACATCGAGACCCGGCTCCGCCGACTCGGCGGCCTCCACGGCGCGCAGGTGGAGGATCTGCCGGGGGAAGTCCCAGTCGTAGAGGGCCTGGCTCGCGTCGATGCCCTCGTAGCACTGCAGTCGGACCAGCGGGACGTCGAGGACCTGCGCCAAGCCCTCGGCCAGTGCCGTCTTGCCGGTGCCGGGCTCGCCCTCGAGCAGCAGCGGCCGCTGCATCGCCAGCGCCAGGAAGGTGATCGTCGACAGCCCGTCATCCGCCAGGTAGCCGGTCCTGTGCAGCCCGGCGGCGACCTCGTCCGGTGATGTGCACTCCCGCACGCCGTAGCCTCCTGTCTCGAGGGTCGATCTCAGGACTTCATGACCGCAGCGTATGCCGTCCGCACAAGTGGTCGCGCGGCTACCCGGAACCCCTGGGCCGGATCAGCCGGGACCAGTCTTCGGTGCCGGCGGCGAGTCGACGTCGGCGCCGGTCGCGAGATCCGCGCACTCCACGAGCTGCGCGCCGTGGCTGCGCAGGTAGGCCCCGGCGCCGCGGTCGCCGTCCACCGTCTCGCAGACTCCGGCCCAGTGGTTGCGGCCGATCAGCACGGGGTGGCCGACCCTGCCGGCGTAGGACGCCCGGACGAGAGCGTCCGGTGTGGCGCGCGGGAGCAGTCGGGCCACGACGTCGGCGCCGACGTCCGGCAGGTCCACGAGGTGCACGCAGGCACAGCACGGCGACTCGTCCGGCCCACCGTGATCTGCAGCCACGTCAGCTCGGACCATCAACGCCACCAGGCCCGCTCGCAGGGAGGAGCCCAGTCCCTGCGCCCAGTCGGCTGCTTCCACCACCTGCACCGGCCAGTCGGCCAGCCGCTCGGCAACTGCTTCCGAGGCCGCGCCCACCACCACCGTCACCTGGTCACAGCCGCCGGTCAGCAGCACCTCGGCCCCTCGCTCGGCCCAGGTGGCGTCCTGCCGTGCGCCCCTCACCCCGTCGGTGCGGAGAGCCTTCGGCCCACCGGCGCGGCGCCCGGCCCCAGCCGCGAGCAGCAGCCCGGCCACACGGCATACCCCGCGGACGCCATGGCTCGCCGACGCGTCGCTCACCCGACCGGGTCAGTCCTCGTCGCGCCGGGTCTGGCCCGGCCGGTCCAGCGAGGGCCGGAAGTCCTTGCCGAGCTGCTGCAGCGCGAGCCTGGCGAAGGTCTGCTGCTCGGTCACCGTCCGTTGGGCCCGGCCACGACCGAGGAAGCTCACCACCCAGTGCAACAGCGTGGTGATACGGCTCTTGAAGCCGATGATGTAGAACAGGTGGACCCCGAGCCACAGCAACCAGCCGAGCAGACCTGACATCCGCAGCCTGCCGATGCTGACGACCGCACTGAACCGCGAGATCGTCGCCATGCTGCCCTTGTCGAAGTAGTGGAAGGGCTGCCCGGTCTCACGACCCTCCAGCCGGCGGTGGATCTGGTCCGCGGCATACCGCGCCGACTGGATGGCCACCTGCGCCACCCCGGGGAGGTGGTCGAGGGTGATCATGTCGCCGACCACGAAGACCTCCGGGTGACCCGGCAGGGTCAGGTCGGGCTGCACCGGGATCCGGCCGGCCCGGTCGACCTGCAGGCCCACCTGGTCGGCCAGCTGCCGGCCGAGGGGGCTGGCGGAGACGCCGGCCGCCCAGACCTTGGCGACCGCGTCGATCCGCTCCCGCCGGCCGTCCTGGTGCTCCACGACGATCCCGGTGCGGTCCACGTCGACGACCTTCTGACCGAGTCGGATCTCCACCCCCATCTTGCGAAGTCGCCGGGCCGCCTTGCCACCGAGGCGGTCGCCGAAGGAGCCGAGGACCGAGTCCATCGCATCCAGCATGATGATCCGCGCCCGGGTGGGGTCGATGTGCCGGAAGTCGTGACGCAGCGTCCGTTTGGACAGCTCGGCGATCTGCCCTGCCATCTCGACCCCGGTCGCGCCCGCACCGATCACCACGAAGGTCATCAGCCGGTCGACGTCCTCGGTGCGCCCCGCAGCTGCGGCCAGCTCGGCCAGCTCGAACGACCCGAAGATCCGTCCTCGCAGCTCGAGGGCGTCATCGATGCTCTTCATGCCGGGCGCGTTGTCGGCGAACTCCTCGTGCCCGAAGTAGGACTGTCCCGAACCGGCGGCCACGATCAGGCTGTCGTAGTCATAGGTGTGCTCGCGCTCGAGGACGTGCGCGGTGACGGTGCGGTGCTCGAGGTCGATGTCGGTCACCTCTCCGAGCACCACGTCGGCGTTCTTCTGCCGGCTCAGCACCTCTCGGGTCGAGGGGGCGACCTCGCCCTCGGACAGGATGCCGGTGGTGACCTGGTAGAGCAGCGGCTGGAACAGGTGGTGGGTCGTCCGGGCGACGAGGGTGAGGTCGACGTCGGCCTTCTTGAGGGCCTTGGCCCCGAACAGGCCACCGAAGCCCGAGCCGATCACCACCACCCGGTGTCGCCCCCGTCGCCCGGTCGCGGGTGCCGTCGGTACCGTCTGGTCGGCGCTCATCGCTGTCCTCCAACGTCGTGGTCCACCCATCATGGCGGCCTTCCCCCCGGTTCAGCGACCGCGGCGGCCGGGACAATCCCGGCCGCGTTGTCTGACGCGTCACGCCCGAAGCTCCCTGCTTGGCAACGGCAGACTGGAGCTGATCCCGCGAGCGCAGCGACCGCCCGTCGCTGTGCGGTCGGTCGACTTGCTTAGAAACCTAAAGTTCCTTTACTCTTTCTAGTATGACGTTGACCGAGCGGGAGCGCGAGATCGTCGCGCTGTTGCGGGCGGACCCGATGATCACCCCCGCCCAGATCGCCGAACGCGTCGCCAGCAGCCGGGCCGCGGTCAACGTGCACCTGTCAAACCTCGGCAAGAAGGGGGCCATCCTCGGCCGCGGCTACATCCTGCGCGAGGACCGGGCGGTCGTCGTGATCGGCGGGGCCAACCTGGACGTCAAGGCCCGCAGCGCACGCTCCGTCACGCCGGGCACCAGCAACCCGGGTCACGCTTCGATGTCCCCCGGCGGGGTCGGGCGCAACATCGCCGAAGCCCTGGCCCGCCTCGGCACCAACACCCACCTAATCTGCGTCGTCGGCCGGGACCCGGCAGGCGAACGGCTGCTCGCCGACACCCGTGAGGCCGGGGTGCACCTGGACCATCTGCACCGCAGTGACGGCCCCACCGGCACCTACACGGCCGTGCTGGACGCCGACGGCGAGCTGGCCGTGGCCGTCTCCGACATGACCGCGACGCAGGAGCTGCGGCCCGAGCACGTGACCGGCGCGAGGGACCTCATCGGCAACGCCGACCTGCTCCTGCTCGACGGCAACCTGCCTGCGGACACCGTTGCCGCCGCCCTCGACCTCGGCCACGCCGCCGGCGTCCGGTGCGTCCTCGAGCCGGTCAGTGTGCCGAAATCGGCCGCCCTCGCGGCCCTCATCCAAGCCGACCGGCCGCTGTTCGCCATCACCCCCAACCGCGACGAGCTGCAGGCCATCACCGGCCTGCCGGCGGGCACCGAGCCACAGCTGCTCGCCGCCGTGTCGTCGCTGCACGACCGCGGCGTGCACCACGTCTGGGTGCGCCTCGGCGCACACGGCAGCCTCTTCAGCACCGCCGGCGAAGGGCACCAGCTCATCGCCGCCTGGCCGGTCGAGGTGGTGGACGTGACCGGCGCCGGGGACGCCATGCTCGCGGCGTTCGCCCACGCGCTCCTCACCGGCCACGAGCCGGCCGTTGCGGCACGGCACGGTCACGCGGCCGCCGCGCTGACCATCCAGAGCACCCACACCGTCCGACCGGACCTGACGCCCCGGCTCATCCAGGACGTCCTGCAACAGCAGGCCCAAGACACCCAAGAGACCCAGCACATCCCGGAAGGCACCAAGACCCCATGACGACACGGACCGCACCACACCCCGCCCTCACCCTGACCCCCGAGGTCGAGCAGGCCCTGCGCGACGGCCGTCCTGTCGTGGCCCTCGAGAGCACGATCATCAGCCACGGCATGCCCTACCCGCAGAACGTCGCCATGGCCACCGAGGTCGAGCAGATCCTGCGCAGCCACGACGTGGTCCCGGCGACCATCGCGGTGCTGCACGGAAAGCCGCGGATCGGCCTCGAGCCGGACGACCTGGAGCTGCTCGCATCGGCCCCCGACGTCGCGAAGGTCAGCATCCGGGACCTGCCGTATGTCGTGGCGAGAGAGCAGCACGGCGCCACCACCGTGGCAGCCACCATGCGCCTGGCCGCGCTGGCCGGCATCCGCGTGTTCGTCACTGGCGGGCTCGGCGGCGTCCACCGCGGGGCACCGCAGAGCTTCGACGTGAGCGCGGACCTCACCGAGCTGTCGACCACCGAGGTCGCCGTGATCAGCGCCGGGGTCAAGAGCATCCTCGACATCGGCCTGACCCTGGAGAAGCTGGAGACCCTCGGCGTGCCGGTCCTGTGCAACGGCACCGACGAGTTCCCCGCCTTCTACTCACGCCAGAGCGGGTTCGAGGCGCCGCTGCGCGTCGACGGCGCGGAGGAGATCGCCGCGATCATGCACGCCAAGTGGGATCTGGGCATCGCCGGCGGCATCGCCGTGGCCAA
The DNA here is from genome assembly GCF_005222685.1 of Segeticoccus rhizosphaerae. Lineage (NCBI taxonomy): Bacteria > Bacillati > Actinomycetota > Actinomycetes > Micrococcales > Intrasporangiaceae > Segeticoccus > Segeticoccus rhizosphaerae. The sequence continues at coordinate 45,726 of NZ_SWMA01000024.1, read as the reverse complement.
CCCAATCGCCGCGCAGGACGAGATCCCCTCTGAGCGCATCTCGGGCATCATCGACCAGGCCCTCGCGGACATGAATAAGCGCGGGATCCACGGCAAGGACGCGACTCCCTACCTGCTCGGCCGGATCGTCGAGATCACTGGCGGCGAGAGCCTCACCGCCAACATCGCGCTGGTGAAGCAGAACGCCGTCCTCGGCGCACAGATCGCCACGGCCTACACCGCCGGGTGACCCGCGCCGGAGGAGGGTGCCGGATAGGTTGGCGGACATGAACGCCGGACCCAGGGATGTCCTCGTCTTCTACGCACCAGTCGGGGCGACGCAGTCCGTCCTCGACGCGATCTTCGCCGCGGGGGCCGGGGCAGTGGGTGACTACCGCGAGTGCGCCTTCACGGCGCGAGGCACGGGCCAGTTCCGGCCGGTCGCCGGCGCGAACCCGGTGATCGGTGCGGTCGGCGACCTCGAACGCGTCGCCGAGGACCGGGTCGAGGTCATGCTCCCGAGGAGCCGGCGGCGCGCGGTCGTGGCGGCCCTGCGGGCAGCCCACCCCTACGAGGAGCCGGCCTTCCACCTGATCGAGTGCGCCGACCCGGAGCACTGATCCGAGAGAGCTTCAGGGCTGGAGCAACGCCCCCGTGGCGGTCAGGATGCTCCGGCCGGTGGTGTCGACCAGCTTCTGCGCCGCGATGCTGCGCGCTTGCTCCGACGACTGGTAGCGCAGCGCAGGTGAGGGGTCGGCGGCGATCTGGCAGATGAGGTCGGCGACGGAACCGGGCGACTGACCGCCTCCACCCAGGTCGGCCATCATCGCGTTGTAGCGATCGATGAGCTCCCGGTAGGGATCGTCAGTGGTGATGTTGCCCACCGCGCCGCCGAGGTTCGCGAAGAATGCGGTGCGCACCGGTCCGGGCTCCAGCACCGAGATGTGCACGCCGAACTCGCGCATCACCGCGGCCAGGCCCTCCATGAGGCCCTCGACCGCGAACTTTGAGGCGTTGTAGGCATCGCTGAACGGCATACCCACCACACCGTTCATGCTCGTGACGGTGATGACCCGGCCGGCTCTGGCGGCCCGCATGCCGGGCAGCACGGCCTTGGTCACCCGCGCGACCCCGAGGAAGTTGAGCTCCATCGACTGCGCCAGCGCCTGGATGCTGAGTTGCTCCAAGGTGCCGCGGTGCCCAGCCCCCGCGTTGTTGACCAGCAGGCCCACACTGCCGTGGTCGGCGAGGACCGATCCGAGACACGCATCGACCGAGGCGTCGCTGGTGACGTCGAGCGCCCGCACCTCCACGGCCTGCTGCTCCATCGCCACCTGCCGCAACGCGTCCGCCGCGTCGGGGCGGCGAGCCGTGGCGACGACGTGCCACCCGGCCTCGGCCAGGGCCCGGGCGGCGGCCAAGCCGATTCCGCTGCTGGCCCCCGTGACCACCGCGATCGAACCCATGTCGGCCCCTCTCCTTCTGGACGAGGTGCGCTCCAGTCCTGTCGACGGTCCTGGGACGACGTCGGACGCGCGCCATCGGCATCGTCCCAGATCTGGCGGGCTCCTGTCCGGAGGTCAGGCCTTGTCCTCGGGACGCCAGCCCTTGTCGTAGACCGCCGCGAGCCGGGTCAGGGCGACAGCCGCCAGCAGCAGGCCGAAGTCACGCAGTGCGACGTCGTAGAAGCCGGAGTACGTGAGCAGGTTGATGATGATGCCCGCGAGCCACAACGCCACGACATACGACGCATAGCGAGGCCGGAGGAAGACCAGGATGGCGGCGACCACCTCGATGCTCCCCACGATGACCATCGCGGTGTGCGCGCTGAACGGCAGCAGGTTGACGATCCACGGGGCCAGGTAGCTCTCCCAGTTGGTCATCAGGTTGACGTACTTGTCCAACCCCATCAGCAGGGGCAGGGCGATGAATCCGATCCAGAGCACGAGGAACGCGCCGTAGGCCGGCTCGGTCCGGGCGCGGTGAAGAGCGTCGGAGACGCCATGGACCGTGGTGGTGTGCGGGGTGGAGGGGTGAGCAGCGGTGGCAGCCATGGGAACCTCTTTCTAAACACAATTGAACGTATTTTTAGATTCCCACTGCCCGGGCCGCCTGTCAATGGCCCGTTGAGGTCAAGGGTGGAGGCGAGCCGACTGGGGGCGGAGCGGAGCACCATCGACCATCGACGCCAGCAGTCCGCCGGTACAACGGCACGAGGCCCCTTCCAGGATCTGGAAGGGGCCTCGTGCCGTGCTACGACGTGGTAGCGGGGGCAGGATTTGAACCTGCGACCTCCGGGTTATGAGCCCGGCGAGCTACCGAGCTGCTCCACCCCGCGTCGGTAACCACGACGATACGGCACCTCAAGGGTCAGAGCAAATCGGCGCCGCGTCCCCACGGTTACGGAGTCTTGGTGCCCGACGGCGCGGAGGGCATGGTCACCGAACCACCCTCCGGGGCCGCCGCCACCGCTTTGGCGAGCGCCGCCTCGAGCCGCTTCTGCGCCTCGCCGTAGGCCGCGAAGTCGCCCCTCTTCAGCGCGGCCTGACCGTCGCTGTAGGCCTGCTGCGCCTCCGCGAGAGCCTGGTCGAGCGCGGTCTTGTCGACCTTGCCGGTCGTGGTGGAGCTGGGACCGGACGATGGGGAGCTCGACGACGTCGGGGTGGGGCCTTCCGAGCCCTGTGACCCAGAGTCGCCCGCCGTGGCGCCGGAGTTGCCGCCGAACAGACCGTCGAGCGCTCCGTCCAGCGTGTCCGACCAGGCCAGCTTGTTGCCGAAGGCCGCCACGATCGCCCGCGACAGCGGGTAGGACGAGCCCGTCTTGGCACTGACGTAGATCGGCTCGACATAGAGCATGCCGCCGCCGACCGGCAGGGTGAGCAGGTTGCCGAGCTGGATCCGGGAGCCCTCCTGCCGGTTCAGCGACAGGAACTGCGACAGCGTCTGCGGGAACCGTGGCGAGCTGACGTTGGAGGACTCGATGTCGTTCTGGACCTGACCGGGGCCCTTGACCGTCGTGTCCCGTGGCAGCTCGAGCAACCGGATCTGGCCGTAGTCCTGGCGACGCTTGCCGTCCTTGTCGCCGGCGTTGGCATCCACCGCCATGAACCCGGCCAGCACCGGCCGGTCGCCCGTCGGCATGAAGGTGGTGGTCAGGGAGAACTGGGGGGACTTCTGGCCCGGCATCGCCACGCTGAGGTAGTAGGGCGGCTGCGGCACCTTGACCTGCTCCTGCGTCGGGTCGTCCGGCACCAGCCAGTAGTCGCCACCACCGAAGAACGACTCCGGGTCGGTGACGTGGTACCTGGCCATGAGGGTGCGTTGGACCTTGAACAGGTCCTCGGGGTAACGCAGGTGCGACATCAGGTCGCCATCGATCTTGGCCATCGGCTCCACCGACCCGTGGAACGCCTTCGACCAGGCCCGCAGCACCGGGTCGTTCTTGTCCCACGCGTAGAGGTGCACGGACCCGTCGTACGCGTCCACAGTCGCCTTGACCGAGTTGCGGATGTAGTTGACCTTGCCGGCCTGGATCGCGCTGACGCTGGTCGTGCGCTCGGTGAGGGCGTCCGAGGTCGCGGACCCGATCGACTGGAGCGAGGAGTAGGGGTAGTGCGCCGAGGTGGTGTAGCCGTCCACGATCCACTTGACCCGACCGTCCACGACCGCCGGGTACGGGTTGCCGTCGACCTTGAGCCAGGGGGCGACCCGCTGCACCCGCTCGCGCGGGCTGCGGTGGTCGAGCAGCCGCGAGTCGGAGTTGACCGTGTCGGTGAGCATGATCTTCAGGTTGCGGTACTTGATGGCATAGGCAGCCTTCTTGAAGAAGGAACCGATCGGCACCCCGCCGTCGCCCTGGTAGGTGTTGTTCTTCTGCCCGGTCTTGCTCTGGTCGGGGTAGTCCAGCTCGCGAGGAGTGCTCCCCTTGGGTCCTCCCACGATGGAGTAGATCGGTGACTTCTCACCGAAGTAGATCCGTGGCTCGAACTTGCCGAGCGGACCGACCGGCGGGATGTTCTTCTCGAAGAAGACCGGCTGGCCGTCGGCGCCCCGCTGGTTGCCGTAGGCCGCCACGACGCCGAAGCCGTGGGTGTAGACGGTGTGGTCGTTGATCCAGTTGCGCTGGTCGGCAGGCACGCCGGACAGGTCGAGCTCGCGCACGGCGATCACCGTGTCCCGGCTCTTGCCGTCGATCGTGTAGCGGTCGACGTCGAGCGAGTCGGCGAACTTGTAGTAGGACTTGACCGCCTGCAGCTGCTGGAAGGTCGGCGAGACCAGGCTGGGGTCGACCAGCCGGATGCCGGGGATGGTCTGCGCGTCGTCGCGCAACTGGCCCTGGTTGGCCGTGGTCGTGGCGTCGTAGGTCTCCGAGTCGGTGGTATCGATGTTGTAGGCCGCGCGGGTCGCCTTGATGTTGCGTTCGATGTAGGGGGCTTCGAGGGTCTTCTCGGACGGCTTGACCTTGAAGTTCTGGACCAGGGCCGGGTAGATGCCACCGACCGCCACGGCGAGGACCAGCAGCAGCGACAGCCCCAGCAGCGGGAAGCGCCACGACCGGGTCCAGATCGTGGAGATGAACAGTGCGGCGCAGACGATCGCCGCGACGGCCAGGATGGCCTTGGTCGGCAGCACCGCGTGGGCATCGGTGTAGGTGATGCCCGTGATCAGGTGGGACTCCTTGGTGGTCAGGTCGTAGCGGTCCAGCCAGTAGCTGGCCGCCCGGACCAGCACGATGGCCGCGAGCAGCACGCACAGGTGGATGCGGGCGGCGGTCGTCGTGTGGGCGCCGCGGCCCTGCAGCTGCAGGCCGCCGTAGACGTAGTGCGTCAGAGCCGCCGCGAGCGCACCCAGGATGAGGATCATGGTGAAGAAGCCGGTGAGGAAGTCCAGCCACGGGAGCGTGAAGACGAAGAAGCCGATGTCCTTGTGGAAGGCGGCATCGGTGCTGCCGAACGGCACCCGGTTGATCCACAGCAGGACGGTCTTCCACTGGGCGGCGGCGGCGATGCCCGCGAAGAGTCCGACGGCTGCCGGCAGCGCGATGAACGCGAGGCGCCGCAGCGGCTCGAGCATCTCCCGGTAGTGGTCGAGGTTGCGCTGCTCCGCGGTGACGGGGGCATAGATCGGGCGGGTCCGGTAGGCGATGAGCAGGCTGGAGGCGATCACGGCGGCCGTCACGACGCCGGCGGCGAGGAAGAGCAGGACCTTGGTGATGAGCTCGGTGCGGAACACCTGGGCGAAGCCGACGCTGTCGAACCAGAGCTTCTCGGTCCACAGCTGGGCGCCGACCGCGACGAGGATGACGATCACCGCGACGATCACCAGGGTCGGGACGAGCGCTCGCGGCCGTCGTCCACCGGGCACGTGCCCGCCCGGACGGGGACCCCGGCTTCTGGGGCCGCCGGAGCCTTCTCCGTCGTCGCCGCCCCTGCCGCCCTGGCCGAACCAGTCCCGCTGTGTCACCGATACACCCGATCTCGCCGCTGGCCGTGCCCACGCACGCTCTTGTGTGGGGTCCAACCTAACTGAGCGGGGGATGGTTCCCGGCACCACCCTGCATGCGGCAGCATGGTGGCCGTGAGCTCACCGGTCCAGCACGCCCTCAGCCCCCTGGCCCGTTCGGCGATCGACGCCGAGCGGCACGTCGGCGCGGCCGGCTGGGACCAGGCTCCCCGCCTGTTCGCGCTGGTCCGCACCGCCGGGCTGCTCGAGCGGGAGCCCCAGCTCGCGGCCGAGCTGGGGTCCTCCGACCCGGACGGCTTCACCGCCATCGAGCAGGAGGGTATGCCGCACACCTCCTCCCTGGAGTCGCTGCTCGGCCGTTTGGCGTGGCCGCCCGAGGTGGACGGCGTCGCCCTCGCCGTGGAGCGCATCGTGGTGCCGCCCGACGCGGAACAGGACCTGCCCGCGGACCCCGACCAGGCGACCGAGGTGCTCGCCGCCCACCCGGCACGCAAGGACGTGCGGCTGCTCGTTGCGGTGCTGCGTGAGGGCGAGTCGATCTGCCTGCTGCGTCAGCGGGACCACGACAACGACGACGACGTGGCGGTCGGCAAGGACCTGGCGCCCGGCCTGGTGCACGCCCTGGCAGTCACCCTGCAGGATTAGGGCTTCTCGACCCCGGTGCAACGGGGCAGGTCGGCCCGCTCGCCCTGCCCGATCTGCTTGACCAGGTGCCGGGCCTGGTCGAACGTCGAGACCTTGACCACCTGCAGACCGTCCGGGACGTGGTCGACCACCTCGTCGCAGTTGGCGGCCGGGGCGAGGAACCACTGAGCGCCGGCGTCGCGGGCGCCCACGAGCTTCTGCCGGATCCCGCCGATCGGGCCGACGTTGCCCTGGCTGTCGAGGGTCCCGGTGCCGGCGAACCGCACTCCTCCCGTCAGCTTGCCCGGGGTCAGCGTGTCGTAGATGCCGAGGCTGAACATCATCCCGGCTGACGGGCCACCCACGTGGCCGGCATAGATGTTGACGTCCACCGGGAAGTGGAAGCGGGGAGCCAGGTAGACGCCGACCACGGTCCGGCCACCGGACTTGCCGGTCGGCACCTGCAGGGACAGGTTTTTGCCCTTGCGCTCCACCGTCATGGGCACGCGGGTGCCCGCCTTCTCCTTCTCGATCAGCCGCTGCGCCGCGGCAAGATCGGGAACCGGCGTCCCGCGGACCTTGCGGATGAGGTCTCCTTCGCGCAGTACACCCTGGGCGGGCGCCTTCGGCAGGACCGCCGCGATGACCACGTCCTCGGGAACCTTCTTGCCGATCGCTCGCAGGGCGATGACCTTCGCCTCGTCCTGAGACCCCTGCATCTCCGCGGTGTTGCGCTGCTGGATCTTCTTCCCGCTCACGTTCTGGGGAAAGACCTCCTTGACCGGGACGACCTCGCTGGAGGAGTCGAGCTCGGCGCTGACCCAGTCCCAGACGTTCACCGGGTAGTTGGGCCCGCCGTAGAGGGAGACCGTGGTGAAGTCGAGGGCGCCCGCCGTCGGGTAGGTCCTGGTCCCCTTGACCGTGATGATCTGCCTGCCGTCGATGGTGCCGAGGGTGTTGGTGGCCGGCCCCGGACGGTAGATCGCGTAGGGCAGGTGGATGAGGCTCATCGCCGCCGCCACGGCGATCGCGATGACCACGAGGGCGAGCGCGGCGGCGGTGCGGCGGCTGATGCCGGTATGCGGTGGCGCGGGCACGGGCCCATCCGTCACGGAAGCCCCACCCACTCGTCCGTGCCGTCGGTGAACTGCTGGTGCTTCCAGATGGGAACCTGCGCCTTGAGCGTGTCGATGAGCTCACGGCATACCTCGAAGGCAGGCGCCCGGTGGGGCGCGCTCACGGCCGCGACCACGGCCAGGTCCCCGATCTCGAGCGCGCCGGTGCGATGGACGGCTGCGATGGCCAGCACGTCGGGTCGGGCGGCCAGGCGCTCCGCGATCTCGGTCAGAGCTGCCACGGCCGTGGGGTGCGCCGAGTAGTCGAGCCCGGTGACGTCGCGGTCGTGGTCACGCTCCCGGACGATCCCGACGAAGGTGGCGATGGCGCCGGCGCGGGGGTGCCGCACGGCTGCCATCACCTCGTCCACGGAAAGGGGTGTGTCCCTGACCTCGGCCATCACGACCCCGGTGCGGTCGGTCTGCTCCATGCTCGTGCTCACCCTCCTGATGCGTCGACGGGGCATGATTGCAGCCGTCGCTGTGCGCCACGCCGGCAGCGCCCGAGACGGCCCGGCCGGCGGGTCTTGCGCCCAGAGCGAACCCCGCCCCGCGGGGAACTCACCAGGGCCTCCTCGTGGTTATCTGGAGGAGAGAACCATCCTCTCAGGAGGCAAGGAGCGCCGCGTGCCTGATACACCCACCCCGCCCCCGTCCGGCCGTCCGGACGACGAGCCCGACTTCGAGGCGATGCTGCGGTCGCTGCTCGGCGACACCGACAACCCGGATGTGGCCAAGGCCCTCGGGGCAATGGGCCTGGACCAGTCCGACCCGGCGACCATGGGCATGATCTCGGCGCAGCTCAAGGCGATGTTCAGCGGCGAGGGCGGCGCCTTCAACGTGGAGATGGCCCACGACGTGGCGCGCAAGACCGTCTCGGCCGCCGGCGACTCCTCTGTCTCGGCCGCGATGGTCAGGGACGTGACCCAGGTCGCGCAGGTGGCCAGCCTGTGGCTCGACGAGGTCACCGACCTCGGCGCACCCAGTGCTGGGGTGCACGCTTGGAGCCGGGCGGAATGGGTCGAGCAGACCATGCCGGTGTGGCAGCAGCTGGTCCAACCGGTGGCCGAGGGGGTCAGCAGCGCCATCCAGTCGGCGATGAAGGAGCAGCTCGGCGGGTTGGGCGGTGAGGGGTTGCCCGGGATGCCACCCGGGCTGCCGCCGGGCATGGACCCGAGCGCGCTGATGGGCCAGATGGAGCCGATGATCGCGCGGATGAGCGGTTCGATGTTCGGGATGCAGGTGGGTCAGGCCGTGGGCACGCTCGCCGCCGATCTGGTGACCGGCACCGAGGTCGGCCTGCCCCTCGTCCCGGACCACGCGGTCGTGGTGCTCCCGGCCAACGTCCAGGCCTTCGCCGAGGGGCTGTCGGTCGACGCCGGCGAGGTGCACCTCTACCTCGTCGTCCGCGAGGCCGCCAGGGTCCGCCTGTTCGCAGGGGTCCCGTGGCTCGGTCCGCAGCTCATCGCCGCCGTCCAGGCGTATGCCCGTGACATCCGGATCGACACCGAGGGCATCTCCTCGGCCATCACCTCGGTCGACCCCTCCGACCCCGCAGCGATGCAGGAGGCCCTCGCCGGCTCGCTGTTCACACCGGAGCCGAGCGCGGCGCAGCAGTCGGCCCTGCGCCGGCTGGAGACCTACCTCGCGCTCGTGGAGGGCTGGGTCGACGTCGTCACCGAGCGGGCCACGAGTCGGCACCTGCCGCACGTCGCAGCGCTGGGCGAAGCGGTCCGCCGCAGGCGTGCCTCCGGGGGTCCCGCCGAGCGCGTCTTCAGCCAGCTGGTCGGCCTGGAGCTGAGGCCCCGCCGGATGCGCGACGCCGCCAACCTGTGGGCGGCGCTCGAGTCGTCCGCCGGCCCGCAGGCCCGCGACGCGGCCTGGGCGCACCCCGATGTGGCGCCGACCGCAGCCGACCTGGACGACCCGCTCGGCTACGTCGAACGGGTCGGCCACCCCACGGCCGACGACACCGAGATGGACGCAGCCCTCGATGCGCTGCTGCGCGGAGACCTGGGGTCGAGCGGCGAGATCGAGGAACCGGGGAGCGACGAGACCGGGGGCGACGACCCGGGCGCCGCGGGCGGGGTCGACGACGGCCCCGCACGGTGACCGAGGCCACCGGGGGCCCGTCCGCGTCGGCCGAGGACGAGGCACGAGGGCCTGCTGAGGTGCGCCGGTCCGAGGGGCTCGCGCACCTGCACGCCGACGCCGTGCGGTTGCTGCAGCGGTGGGACGCGCCGGACCTGGCGCAGGACTTCCTGGCGCAGGCCTTCCTCGACCTGCTGCTGGGCACCGGGCCGGCCGCGGTCCACCGGCACGGGCCGCCGGGCCACCTGACCGCCAGCGCGATCGTGCTCGACCGGGCCGGTGCGCGGGTGCTGCTCACGCTGCACCGCAAGGCGGGTCGATGGTTCCAGTTCGGTGGTCACCTCGAGGCCGACGATGCGGACGTCCATGCCGCCGCGACACGGGAGGCCCGCGAGGAGTCCGGGATCCTCGACCTGGAGCTGGCTCCCGGCATCAGCGAGCTCTCGATCCATGACCTTCCCCCGACGTTCGGCAACTGCCGAACGCACTTCGACGTGCGGTTCGCGGGGACGGCGCCGGCCGGTGCCGGCCACGCGGTCAGCGAGGAGTCCCTCGACGTGCGGTGGTGGCCGATCGACGACCTTCCCGCCGAGGCGTCACCGGACCTGCCGCGGCAGATCGCGGCCGCCCGGCGCCACCTCGGGCTCGGCTGACGATCACGGGCGTGACCGTCACCCACCGGTGCGGTCATCGCGGCTGGGTGGCCTCCGTGCCGTCCGGGTCCCAGTCGTCCGCGGGGTCGTCGTCGGACAGGTCCAGGCCCGCGGTCGCGGCCACCCCTTCGAGGTAGCCGCGGGCCCGCTCGGTGCGCGGATAGGCCGTGAGGAGTCCCCAGAAGGTCTCGCCGTGCCCCGGCTGCAGCAGGTGGGCGAGCTCGTGCAGGATGACGTAGTCGAGCACCCAGCCGGGCATCCCCTTGAGCCGGTCGGAGATGCGGATGCTGGCGTCGGCGGGCGTGCACGATCCCCACCTCGAGTTCTGGTTGTCGACCCAGCGGATCGTCCTCGGCAGGGCCGCTCCCCCCAGGTAGCGCCGGGACAGGCCCTGGGCCCGCTCCATGAGCTGGGTGTCACTGGGCCGCCTGCGACGCTCCCCGGCGTCGAGCTTGCGCAGCATGGTGTCCACCCACCGGCGCTCGTCGGCCGCGCTGAGGTGGCCCGGGATGAGCACGATCGTGCGGCCGTCCTCGCGGTAGGCACTCACCGTGCGCCGCCGCCGTCTGCTCCGCCGCACCTCGATCGGTCCGCTGCTCATCTTCCGACGATAATCCACAACGCCGACGTCGCACGGGACGCGCGCGGCCTGTGGACAACCCGCGACACCGCAGGTCAGCACCGGTGGAGCCCGTCGGTGGCCGGCGAGGACACCTTCGCGGACGGAGTCCGGCGCGGGAGCCCGAGGGGGGCGAGAGCGGGTCCTGAGCACGAAAACACGCCCGGAAACACCCCCACGAAGTGCGATGTTGTGCTCAGCCTGGTTTAGGGTGATCGGAGTCCGGTGCCGCGGCAGAGCGGTGCGACAGACAAGGAGACGAACACGTATGGCTGAGACCGGCGAGACCTACAAGGGCGACTTCTACTGCGTGAAGTGCAAGGAGAAGCGCGAAGCTGAGGGCAACGTGGTCGAGACGAACGGCCGTCGCATGGCCAAGGGCAAGTGCCCCGTGTGCGGCACCAACCTCAACCGCATCCTGGGCAAGGCGTGACCTGAGAGCACGACGAAGGGGCGGGACCCGGCAGCTGCCGGGTCCCGCCCCTTCGTCGTGCCTGTGGACAGCGGCCTCCCGGCAGTCCGGTGCGGTGGCAGGGTCGAGCATGTTGCCCAGCCGGAGGTCCCGATGTCTGTCCGTCCCCGCCTCAAGAACCACGTCCGAGCGTTGCGCCGGTCGCCCGACGCCGTGCAGTTCGGCCTGCTCCCGGACACGGGGTTGGTCGTCGAAGGCCTGAGCGAGGACGAGATCACGCTGGTCGAGCACCTCGACGGCAGCCTGGACCACACCCAGCTGTATGCCGTGGCGCAGGACCGTGGCGTCAGCGCCGCCCGCCTGGACCTCCTGCTCGCCGAGCTGCGCCGACACCGCCTCCTGGTCGAGGACCCCACGGACCGGGCCGACCTGTGCCTGCTCGAGCGGGCACCACAGGATACCCAGCGGTGCGACGCCGACGGCCTGGCCCTCGCCTACCGGCTGGCGGGTGACGGCCTGCGCCAGCTCGCGGCCCGGCGCCGGCGCTACGTCCTCGTCGGAGGCAGCGGCAGCCTGCCCGAGGCGGTCTGTGCGCTGCTGATCGCCGGAGGTGTCGGGCGGGTGGACGCCGGCGCGGCCGGTTTCGACGCGGCCGTGCAGGCCCTCTCACCCGGCCGCGTCGAGGAGGGGAGCGCGCTGGTGGTCCGCCCCGACCTGGTGCTGCTGCCCGCCAACTCCGCGCTGCCTCCCGGAGCCGGCGCGCCCTGGTGGCGGCACGGCATACCGCACCTGCCGGTGGTGGCCCAGGGCCACCGCGTCGTCATCGGGCCCCTCGTGCTGCCCGGTGCCGGTCCGTGCCTGGACTGCCTCGACCTGCACCGGCGCGACCGCGACCCCGCCTGGCCCGCGCTGCTCACCCAGCTCGCCCCTCCCCTGCCCGGGCCGAGCCGGCCGGTCGAGGCCGAGAGCACGCTCACCGCGACCGCGGCGGGGCTGGTGGCGATGGTGGCCCACGGTCACCTCGACGGCCTGCGGCTGCCCGTGGGGGTCTCGCTCGAGCTCAACCTTCCGTGGCCGTGGCTGACGCACCGCGAGTGGACGTCACACCCGGGCTGCACCTGCACGCAGTGACGCGATCGACGGGCAGCCGGTCCGATGCCCGTTCACCGCTGGATGCCAGGGGCGACGGCTCGCCGTCTCTGGGCCCTTCGTCGGTGCCGAGGGTCCGGAGCAGGGACAATGGGTTCATGAGCGACATCCCGCGCCGGGCCGTGGTCCGCAGCGCGAAGCTCGCGGCGCTGCCGCTGGGCTTCGCGGGCCGGACCGCGATCGGTCTCGGCAAGCGGGTCGGCGGACGACCCGCCGAGGTGGTCGCGGCGGAGATGCAGGCGCGCACCGCCGAGCAGCTGTTCAAGGTGCTGGGCGAGCTCAAGGGCGGCGCGATGAAGTTCGGCCAGGCCCTGTCGATCTTCGAGGCGGCGATGCCCGAGGACCTCGCGGGCCCCTACCGGGCCACGCTGACCAAGCTGCAGGACGCGGCGCCCCCGATGCCGACGAAGACCGTGCACGCCGTGCTGCGGGACGACTTCGGTCCGCGGTGGCGTAGCCGGTTCACCAGTTTCGAGGACCGGCCAGCGGCCGCAGCGTCGATCGGCCAGGTGCACCGGGCGGTGTGGGCCGACGGCCGCCCGGTCGCGGTCAAGGTGCAGTACCCGGGGGCCGGGCCGGCCCTGCTCAGCGACCTGAGCCAGGTCTCGCGGGTGGCCAGGGTCGCCGCGGGGTGGATCCCGGGTCTGGACCTCGCGCCGATCCTCGAGGAGCTGAAGGGCCGGATGGCCGAGGAGCTCGACTACCGGTTGGAGGCGACCTCCCAGGCGCAGTTCGCCGAGGCGTTCGCCGGCGACGAGACCTTCGCACTGCCGGACGTGGTCGACTCCAGCGAGCACGTGATCGTCAGCGAGTGGCTGGAGGGGCTACCGCTCTCGTCGATCATCGCCGCGGGCACGCCAGAGGTCCGCGACCAGGCGGCGACCCGCTACATGGAGTTCCTCCTCGCCGGCCCGCAGCAGGCGGGGCTGCTGCACGCCGATCCACACCCCGGCAACTTCCGGCTGATGCCCGACGGCCGGCTCGGCGTCATCGACTTCGGCGCGGTCAAACGGTTGCCTGACGGGCTCCCCGTGGAGATGGGCGAGCTGCTCACGCTCGCGCTCGAGGGCGATGCGCAGTCACTGCTGGAGGGCTTGCGCGAGCTGGGATTCGTCAAGTCCACGATCGACCTGGATGCGGAAGCGGCCCTCGCCTACCTCGAGCCGTTCATCGCCCCCCTGCGCACCGACACGTTCACCTTCAACCGGCCGTGGCTGCGCGGCGTGTTCGCCCACATCAACGACCCACGACGGCCGCAGTTCTCGGTGGGTATGAAGCTCAACCTCCCTCCGGAGTTCCTCCTGATCCACCGGGTCTGGCTCGGCGGCATCGGGGTGTTGTGCCAGATCGGCGGGCAGGTGCCGGGCCGGGCCATCGTCGACGACCTGCTGCCCGGAGCGGACCTGCCCCCGCTCTCCCAGGCATGACGAAGGCGGAGGCGCTTCGACCGGGTGGTCGAGACGCCTCCGCCTCAGGATCAACGCTGGTGACTCCCCCGTGGGATCACCCGCGTCGCTGTCGACGCTCGGCACGCCGGGCCTCCATGGCCACTCGCAGCGAACGCCGGCGGACACCCTGGTCCGTCTCCGTACCGTTGCGCTGGGCCATTCGGGCACGTGCCAGGTCCTCATACATGAGGTGATACATGGTGGAACTCCTTGAAAAGTCAAGAGATTGACGGTGAGGGGGACGCCGGTCGGATGCGTTGACACGCACCCGACCAGGTCCGGTCGTGAGGCCGGGACCACGCATCAGGCGGCCACCGTCGACTTGCGGGGACGCCCTCGCGGACGCTTCCGTGCGACGACCACGCCCTGGATGAAGAGCTGGCCGCCCCAGACGCCCCACGGCTCGGCGCGATCGAGCGCTCCGGCGAGGCACTGGGTCATGACCGGGCAGGAGCCGCACAGGCTCTTGGCGAACTCGACGTCCTCTGGCCGCTCGGCAAACCACATCTCGGGGTCGTTCACTCGGCACGGGATGTCCTCGCCGGCCTCATGCGCCTGGGCGTTCTTGTCGATCAGTTGCGATAGCTGCATCGGGGTGTCACCTCCAACGTGTCGTCGCCCTCGGTCCGAGGGCTGGTCCTGTTGTGTGTTCCGTGTCGCTCCAGGGCGGGGCAGGGTCTCTCCCGTGACCTCGGAGCTGGTGCTGCTCTTCATTGCTGGCTTCCTGGTGGTCTTGGGCGGCCTGCTCGACACACGAGAAAGGCCGCGGATCCCGGATGTCGGGTTCCGCGGCCTGGGGGTGACCTGGTCTGGAAGTGCTAGACGGGAGGTCTTCCGGAGCCGACGAACGCGACATCACTGTTGAGGGACTTGGGGGTGGCGTAGAACGCGAGGTCAACCACGACACGAGTCGTGTGGACCGCGGCAGCGCCGCCGATGGCGAATGCGGACACACCGGTCCCCTGACCCATCCCACTGATCGGCGAGATCAGGGCGCGGCCGGCAGCCTGCGGGCAGCCGACGAGGACGCGGGGCTTGTGCATCGCGTTCGACATCGTGGTGATCTCCATCAGGGCCAACCTCCTCATCTCGTCTCGTGGTGTTCCACAGCAGGCCATTTCGGCCCCTGTGCGGTTCGTACGCATGAAAGAGTAGAGCAGGCGGACCTACGGCGGCAAAGCATTTAACGAGAAATCTTCACGCTGGGTCGCTCACGGCGCGTCACTGTTCCTGAGTTCGGTTGCTGCAGAGCCCTTTTCGGCGATCTCGGCCGGGTCGGATCCGTCCAGAACCGCCAGTACGGACGCGCCGTAGCGCTCGAGCTTGCGCGTCCCGACCCCGGAGATCGTCGCGAGATCTCCCAGTCCCGCGGGGCGTCGTTCGGCGATCGCGGTCAACGTCGCGTCGGTGAAGACCACGTAGGCCGGCACCTTGGCATCGGTCGCGACGGCCAGACGCCAGGAGCGCAGCGCCTCGAAGGTCGCCTCGTCGTAGGTGGGTGGGCAGGCGCTGCACCGACCGACTTTCCGCTCGGCCGCGGTGTCCAGGCCGGTGCCACAGGTGCGGCAGAAGGCCGGACGCGCGGGCCGCGCCGCCCGGCCACGCGACCGGGACTTCGGCTGGGAGCGGGCCCCCTCCCCCAGGACGCTGGCAGCGTTGTCGAGGAACCGGGACGGTCGGCGCGAGGCGCGCCCGCCCGGGTTGCGCGCCGCCGCCCACGAGAGCCGCAGCTCTCGGCGCGCGCGGGTGAGCCCGACATACATCAGCCGGCGCTCCTCCTCGATGGCCTCGATCCCCTCGGCCATGCTGATCGGCAGCAGGCCGTCGCTGCACCCGACCAGGAAGACCGCGTCCCACTCGAGCCCCTTGGCCGCGTGCAGGGAGGCCAGGGTCACGCCCTGCACGGTGGGCGCGTGCTGCTCGGAGGCCCGGCGGTCCAGCTCGACCACGAGGTCCGGCAACCGCGCGTCCGGCACCGCCGCCGCGAACTCGTCGGCCAGCGAGGCGAGCGCCTGCAGCGACTCCCACTTCTCGCGGGTCGCGCCGCCGCTGCTCGGCGGGGTGGGACCCCAGCCGGCGCCGCCGAGGACGTCACGCACGAGGTCACCGAGCGGCTTGGTGGCGTCGTCGCTGCGGGCCGCCCCGCGCAGCAGCAGCACCGCCTGCCGGACCTCCTGGCGCTGGAAGAAGCGCTCACCACCGCGCACCAGGTAGGGGATCTCGACGTCGGCCAGGGCGGACTCGAAGCCCTGGGACTGGGCATTGGTGCGGAAGAGGATCGCGATCTCACTGGCGGGCACACCCTGCCCGACGAGGGCCGCCACCTGGCCCGCGACCCCCACCGCCTCCGCCTGGTCGTCCGGGTAGGCCGTCAGTCGGGGCTCGGGGCCCGGGGCTCCCTGGGCGCGCAGCTCGATGGTCCGGCCCTGGCGGCCCTGTGGACCACCGCGGACCACGAGGTTGGCCAGCGAGATCACCTGCGGGGTCGAGCGGTAGTTGCGCACCAGCTCCACCGTCTCGGCCCCGGGGTGGCGGTTCGGGAACTCCAGCAGGTGGCGCGGCGATGCACCGGTGAAGGAGTAGATCGTCTGGGCCGCGTCGCCCACCACGCACAGGTCCGAGCGGTCGCCGAGCCACAGGTCGAGCAGGTGTTGCTGGACCGCGTTGACGTCCTGGTACTCGTCGACCACGAAGTGGCGATACTGCGAGCGCACCGTGCGGGCGATGTCGTCGCGCTCGGCAAGGATGCCGGCCGTCATCAGCAGGACGTCCTCGAAGTCGATGACGTGGCGCTCGGCCTTGACCTCCTCGTAGGTCTCCAGCACCCGGGCCATCGCGGTCGCGTCGAGACCGGCAGGGTCACGGCCCGCACGCCGCGCGGCCGCGGGGTAGGTCTCCGGCGTGAGCATGCTGACCTTGGCCCACTCGACCTCGGCGGCCAGGTCGCGGATCGTGGTGCGGTCGAGCTGCAGCCGCAGCCGCGAACCCGCCTCGGCCACCGCGGGAGCCTTGTGCTTCAACACCTCCGGGGCGGCTCCGCCGATCGCCTGGGGCCAGAAGTAGTGCAACTGGCGCAGGGCAGCCGAATGGAAGGTCCGCGCCTGCACGCCCGGCACGCCGAGCTCGCGCAGCCTGGTGCGCATCTCGCCGGCGGCCCGCGCCGTGAACGTCACCGCGAGCACCCGGCCTGGTTGGTACGCGCCGGACAGGACGCCGTAGGCGATCCGGTGCGTGATCGCGCGCGTCTTGCCGGTGCCGGCGCCGGCCAGGACGCACATCGGCCCGAGCGGTGAGGCGGCGACGAGCCGCTGCTCGGGGTCGAGCGCGGCGAGGACCTCGTCGGGGCTGGGGGGTGTGGACATCACCCCGATCCTCCCAGAGGCCACCGACCGGCGGCGAACCCCTGTGGACCGCTCACGGCCGCCGGCCGGCAGGCGGCGGTCGACCGCGGTGGGGTCGGGCTGCGGTGTGCCGGGTGTGTCGCGTGCGCCGGTTCAGCGCGGTGGCACGCCGTAGACGTGGGTCACCTTCAGTCGCGCCACCAGCCGCCGGTCCGCCACCATGGCGGCGCGGTAGTCCTCCCAGTCGGGGTGCTCGCCGTTGATCAGGCGGTAGACCTCGATCAGCTCCTCGACGGTGGCGTCGCCCGGTGCCGCCGCGACCGGCGACAGGTCGACGTCACCCTCGAGCACGGCATACGCCCATCCGTCGTCGGACCGGACGAACAGTGAGGCCCGCGGGTCGCGGCGCAGGTTGCGCGTCTTGGCGCGGTCGTCGGTGATCGACACCCGCACCAGGTCGGTGTGGTCCTCGAAGACGTAGCTGACGTGGGACAGCTGGGGGCGTCCGTCGCGCTTGATCGTCGTGAGGACGCCGAGATGGTGTCGGGTGGCCAGCTGCCGCAGTGCGGCGGTGCTTTCGGAGCTCATGCCCTCACTCTGCCACCGCTGGCCGTGGCACTCGCGACCACGGGCGCTCGGGGCTTCGCTGCGCTGGCTCGCGCACGCTGTCGTCGCTGCTCACCGGCGATCGACCGCGCGCAGCCCCTCCACGGGCTCCTCGGCCTGGGTCAGCGGACCGCCGTACCACTCCTCGATGAGGTGCCGTGCGATCGACAGCCGCGACGAGAGCCGCAGCTGACCGCTCGCCGCCCGCTGCGCCACCTCCTCGCGGGTGTACCAGCTCGCGGCGGCGATCTCGACCGGGTCGAGCCGCAGCTGCGCGCTCACGGCCCGGGCCGTGAACCCCACCATGAGCGAGGCCGGGAACGGCCAGGGCTGGCTGCCGCGGTAACGGACGTCGATCACGGTCACGCCGACCTCCTCGAGGACCTCTCGGGCCACGGCCGCCTCCAGCGACTCCCCGGGTTCCACGAAGCCGGCGAGCACGGACCCGCTGCGCTCGTGCCACTGCGGTCCGCGGGCCAGCAGGATCCGATCGTCCTCGTCGGTGACGGCCATGATCACCGCCATATCGGTGCGCGGGTAGTGCTCGCTGCCGTCCTGCTCGCATTGGCGCACCCAGCCCGCCTCGCGGGGCACCGTGGTCGCGCCGCACCGGGGGCAGTGGGTGTGGGTGCGGTGCCAGTTCGCCAGCGCGAGCGCCTCGGCGAAGAGACCGGAGTCGTGGTCACCGAGGCTCGCGCCTGCCCGGCGCAGCGTCTGCCACTGCTCGTCGGCCGACTCCTGGGCCTCCTCCTGGGTCTCCTCATGGGCCTCGTCGAGCAGCGCGACGTATGCCGAGCCGCCACCATCGCGGCCCAGGTAGACCACCAGGTGGTCGCCGTCCCCCGGCTCGGGCTCGCGCAGGGCGAGGCGCAGACCCTCGTCCGTGGGTTGCGTGCGGGCACGGTCGCCGCGCAGGTGCAGCACGCGGGTCGCGGGGTCGGCCAGCAACCCGGTGAGCAGCTCGGGCTCCCTCCGCACGTGGGCGTCACGGTCGAGGGCGCCGTTCGACAGGGAGAGCTCGAGCAGGGTTTCCGACGACAACGTCACGCCTGCCAGCCTAGGACGCCGTGACGTCATACGGTGGGCGGGTGACACGCAGCCCGCTCGCTCTCGCAGCCCTCGCCAGCGCCGCCGTCCCCGGTCTCGCACCCGTCTCGGTCCAGGGCGTCACCGCACGCACCGGCGAGCAGTACCAGGTCGCCTTCCTCGAGGACCAGGAGGGCCGCCGGTGGGTGGTGCGGCTGCCGCTCAACGCCGTCGCCGCCGCGCAGCTCGACGAGGGTGAGTCCCTGACGCGGCTGCTGGCCCGCCGGATGCCGTTCGCCGTGCCGGTGCCCCAGGGCTACGCCCAGCTGAAGGAGGGTGGGCGCGCCGCCGTCTATCCCCGGCTCGCCGGCGAACCCCTCGACTGGACCCAGCTGCCGGCCGGTTCGAGGCTGGCCGCCGAGGTGGGGCGGGCGATCGCGGCGGTGCACAACGTCGACCGCGGGCTCTACGACGAGGCGGGCACACCGTCCTACGACGCCGACACCTACCGCACCCGCCGGCTCGCCGATCTCGACCGCGGGGCCGCCACGGGCCACGTGCCGACCGGGCTGTTGTCGCGCTGGGAGCACGCGCTCGAGGAGGTGACGCTGTGGCGGTTCGCCACCTGCCCGGTCCACGGCAACCTCACCGACCGGCACGTGCTGGTCGCGTATGACGGGTCCGACGACGCCGGTGCCGGCACCGTCAAGGGGCTCACCGGATGGGAGCGCGCTCAGGTGGCCGACCCGGCCGACGACTTCGGGACCCTGGTGACCGGGTGCGCGCCGGCCGCGTTCGACACGGTGCTGGAGGCCTACTCCCACGCCCGGGCGGAGCGCCCCGACAAGCACCTGGAGCGTCGCGCGCGACTGGCCGGCGAGCTGCGGGGACTGACCGCCCTGCTCGAGGCCGTCACCTCCGAGGACGACGAACTGGTCGAGAGCCGGGCGCAGGCGCTGCGACGCCTGGACCAGCACGCGCACGACACCGACCTGTTGCCGCCCCCGACCCGCTCCGTCCCGGCCGGGTCGCCTGCCTTCGCCGACAGCCTCGAGGGCGGGGAACTGCCCGACCTCGACGCGGACACCGGGTCGACCCCCGAGGCCGCGGCGCCGTCCACCGATGACGAGGGAAAGGGCTTGGACCAGGGCGGGGCCGTCACGCCGGACACCGAGCCCGCAATGCCGGCGCCTGCCGAGCGCGAGGACGGCGGTGACCACGAGGCCGCCGTCGCCCCATCCGCAGCGGCCGGGGACCAGCAGGTGACCGAGTCGTTGGAGTTCGACGCCCCGGCCGGCGACGAGGAGGCGAACGAGTCGCTGGAGTTCGGGGCACCGTCGGACGCCCACGTGCCGCAGTTCGACCCGACGGAGGCCGCCGAACCGAACGCCGGTGACGACGACCCGTCCGGACCCAGCCGCTCCTGAGGCAGCGGTCCGGACGCGGACGCGAGGTCGGACCCGGGCGAGCCCCAGCGAAGTCGCCGTTGCTCGACCGAGCCGCGAGCTCAGCCGATGAAGTAGGACGGATCAGCGGGGTACCGTTCACCCCCGAGGGGTCGCTGAGCATCGATCAGGGCCTGGCGGGTGGAGCTGGCGCGTGGAGGCACGCCGTGGTCTCCCTCGGCGCCGGCATGGCCGTCGCTCTGCTGGTCGATGAGGTTGATCGCGACCGTCAGGGTGGCCAGAGCACGCTGCTGCCGGGAGGTGGACGTCCGGTCGGCGAGCGCGACCAGACGAGAGCGGGCCTGTCGCAGGACGTGCCCGCGCAGCACGGGATCGTCGGGGTGAACCTGCGCCACCAGCTCCTCAGCCGGCCGCAGCGGTGACCACTCGGCAGGGGCGGCGCGGCGCAGCACCCAGCGCAGCACCGAACCGGCGCTCTGGCCAGGGCCGGGCGGTGGGGCACCGGCGCCGAGCTGCGCCGTGGCCAGGGGGTCGATCGATCCGGTCCGAACCGCGTCGTGGGGGTCGTGGGGGTCGGGGGGAAGGTCTGCCGAGTCCATGAGTGTCTCCTGGCAAGCTGGCGCCACGCCACCAGGGTCACGGGAGGCCTCACCAGGCCGAGGTCAGGGGCCCGCCGCTCATCTTCGACCGTGCGCACCGATCCGTCAACGGTCCAGCGGGCCGTATGCTGGAAGCCTCGTTCACCACGTTGAGCCAAGCATGGGATCGGCTTCATGCGGCTTCGCCAGCCCACCCGGAGGCCCCCATCTACGACCATGGGCTCTACCTGAGGACGCTCTCGGAGTTCACCGCCAAGCTGCTGGTTCCGTATGAGGTCGACGCCGTGCTCGACGAGTTGGCCGAGCGCGTCACCAGCGTGCTCGGCCTGCTCGGTAGCGGGGTCAGCCTGCACAAAGGGGAGCGGCTGGAGGTCGTCACCGCGGTCGACTCCCGGATCGCCGCGGTGGAGCTGGCACAGCAGGACAGCCAGGACGGCCCGTGTGTGGAAGCTGCCCGCACCGGCCGAGTGGTGTCGGTGGATGACCTGTCCATCGACGTCGACCGGTGGCCCGACTACCAACGCGCTGCACGGCAGGCCGGTGTGCTGGCCGTGGCCTCGTTGCCGATGCGGCTGGCCGGGCGGACCGTCGGCGCGCTGAACCTCTACAGCGAGAACCGCCGACAGTGGAGCACAGAGGATCTCGCGGCAGCCACCGTGATGGCCGACATGGCCACCGCCTACCTGATCAATGCCTCCGAGCAGCGCCGCCAGGTCGAGCTGAACGAGCAGCTGCAACACGCCCTGGACGCTCGGGTCATCATCGAGCAAGCCAAGGGCATGGTCGCCACCAGGCAACAGATCAGCGTCGAGCTCGCCTACGAGCGGATCAGGGCCCACGCGCGACGCCGCAACGCCACCGTGCGCGCCGTCGCCGAGGCGATTGTGCGCCTCGGCCTCCAACCGGCCCAAGATGCACCCGGAGACGACCCCACCGGCCCGCAGCACGAGGCGTGACCGCGACGTCGTAGCCACCGCCCACCGTCACTCGGGCACGGCACGCAGGACGTCCAACAGGTCGGTCTCGCCGAGCAGCTCCGGCCAGACCGTGCGCCCGGTGGCCGCGTAGTAGAACGCGGCGTCGACGTCCTCGACCTCGATCCCGCGCAATCGGGCAAACGCGAGCCGGTAGGCGGCGAGCTGAATCGCCCTGATCCGCGCCCGCTCGCCGGTCGGCTCGGCTCCGGTCTTCCAGTCGACGAGCGTGAACCCACCTGCGGGACGGGCGAACACCGCGTCGATACGGCCGCGGATCGCGATGCCGTCGACGACGGTCTCGACCGCGATCTCGACCGCCTCGGGCCGGCGACCGGCCCACTCGCTGCGCAGGAACCGAGCCTTCATCGCGGGCAGGTCCTCGTCGAGTCCCGGGTCCTCGTCGGCGCTTCCGGGCAGGTCGAGAAGGTCGACCAGCGCCGCCTGGGCGTAGTGCTGCTCCACCCAGGCGTGGAAGGCGGTGCCGCGGCGTGCAGCCTGCGCCGGAGGCGTGGGCATCGGCCGGCGCAAGGCCAGCGCGAAAGCCTCGGGATCGGTGGCCAGAGCCACCACGGAGGAGGCCGAAAGGTGGCGCGGCATCCGGACGGCCTCGGCGTCGCGCCGACCCGCTCGGTCCCGCTCGGCGAGCAGCATCTCGATCTCCTGCTCCCGCGGGTCGATCGGGAGCATCGGAGCCGTTGTCGCCCCGTCACGCGTCTCCGCCATCGCGTCGAGCACCGCCTGCACGGAGTCGGTCAGCTCGAGCCTGCGATGCGACTGGGCATCCACCGGCCACGAGACGCTCTGGCTCTGCTGGGTCCGGGGGTTGACCGCCTTGCCGTGATCGTCCGGCTCCGGCATCTGCGCCCAGACACCGACCTGCGCCAGACCGGCCTCCACCAGCTCATCGAGGAACCGAGAGGTCACCCGGGGGGACTTGCCATCGGCCCAGACGTGCGCCGTGAGCAGCAGCTCCCGCCGCGCTCGGGTGAACGCGACGTAGGCCAGACGCCGTTCCTCGGCGATCGCGTGCTGCCCGCCCTCGAGCACGAAGCGTTCGAGGTCGTCCTTGAGCTCCGCCAGGTCGGCAACCTCCTTCCAGCGCCAGCGTGGCAGCCCGTCGCAGTCACCCCGCACGTCGTAGGGCACGCCGTCGAGTCCGCTGCACCAGCCCTTGTCCTTCGGCGTACCGACCGACCACCGCCCGTCGGACCAACGGCTGCTGGGCGGCGAGGGCCACGACGGGAACGCGCCCTCCGTGAGCCCGGCGACGGCCACCACGTCCCACTCGAGGCCCTTGGCCGCGTGGACCGTGAGCACCTGCACCGCGTCGAGCGAGGCCTCCAGGGGCGCCTTCTCGAGCCCGCGCTCCTCCTCGAGCGCGGCGTCCAGCCACGCCAGGAAACCGCCGAGCGTGGGTCGGTCGGCGCTCGCGGAGAAGCTCGCCGCGACGTCGGCGAAGGCGTCCAGGTGCATCCGGGCGGTGGCGAGGGTGTGCTCGGGCCGGGCCAGCACCTCGATGTCGAGACCGAGGGCGCGCTCGGCCTCGCCCGCGAGATCTGCCAGCCCCAGACCGGTCAGCGACCGCAACCGCCGCACGACGTCCGCGAGCCCGGCCAACCGCTCGCGGGCCACGTCACCGATCCGCTGGCCGTCGGCCCCGTGCCAGCCCTGTGGCGGCAGCTCGTCGAGCGCCTCGACGATGCTCGCGCGCTCGCCGCTCTCGGGCGCCATGTCCCTGGTGTTCCTGGTGTCCCTGATGTCCTTGGCGTCGTTCGTGTCCTTGGCGTCCTTGGTCGCCCCCTTGGCCGCGTCCCGGCGCTGCAGGTGGCGTGACCAAGCGGCCAGGCCGTCCAGGTCGGCCGCGCCCAGCCGGCAGAGCGGCCCGGTCAGCAGCCGCATCAGGTGGTCGCCCCTGCCCGGATCGTGCACGACAGAGAGCAGCGCCACGATGTCGGAGACCTCCGGGGTGGTCAGCAGACCGCCCAGCCCGACGACCTCGACCGGCAGACCGCGCTCCTCCAGTGCCGCGACGATTGTCGGGAACTGGGACCGCTTGCGGCACAACACTGCTGCCGACCGTCCGGTGCGGGTCGCCCGGTCCGGACCGGTGAACCAGCGACGCTGCACCCAGTCGGCCACGTGCGAGGCCTCGTCCTCCAGCGTCGACAGCCGCGCCGCCTCGACCGAACCCTCCTGCGCGTCGGGACGCGCCCGCAGCAGCTGCACGTCGACGTGCGAGTCATCCCGCAGCGGCGCGGACGACAGGTTCGCCGTCGCGAGGATGGTCCGGTCGTTGCGCCAGCTGGTCGAGAGCGGCAGCACCGCGGCCGGCCCTGCGGCGTCACGGAACTCGCGCGGGAACCGGCTCAGCGTGGTCGCACTCGCGCCGCGCCAGCCGTAGATCGACTGGTGCGGGTCGCCCACCGCGGTGACCGGCACCGCCGGGCCGTCGTCAGGCCCTGCGGACGCGTCGGGCACGTAGAGGCTGCGCAGCAGGGTCAGCTGGGCCTCACTGGTGTCCTGGAACTCGTCGAGAAGCACCGCGCGGAAGCGCCCGCGTTCCATCGCCCCGATGTCGGCGAAGCGCATCGCCAGCCGCGCCGCCAGCGCCATCTGGTCGGAGAAGTCGAGCGCCTCGCGACGCCGCTTGAGGTCGAGGTATGCCGCGACGAGCGGCAGGATCTGACGTCGCCCCTCGAGGGTGCGCAACACGTCGCGGACCGGAGCAGGCACCGAGGAGGCCTTGCCGCCGCTGGGAAGGGCCCCCACCCGATCCGCCACCTCGCCGAGGAACCTGTCGAGGGCGTCCACCTCGAGCAGGTGCTCGGCCATCTCCCCCGCGATGGAGGTGACCGCTCCGACCACCGTCGACAGGGCCGGCGCAGCGCCGCCCGAGGTGCGGATCTGCTCCAATGGTCCGTCGTAGGACTCGGTTACCTCGGCGGCGTACTGCCAGGCGGCGGCCTCGGACAGCAGCCGTGCCTCCGGCTCGATGCCGAGCCGAAGCGCGTGCTCGCGCACCAGCCGGCCGGCATACGAGTGGTAGGTCGACACCGTGGGCGTGCCGCCGAGCACCTCGGCCCCGTCCTCGAGCTCGGGCGGCGTCCACAGCCCCACCCGCTGGAGTTGGCGCAGCCGTCGTCCGATCCGGTCGGACAGCTCTGACGCGGCCTTGCGGGTGAAGGTCAGCCCCAACACCTGGTCGGGCTCGACGTGACCGTTGGCCACCAGCCAGACCACCCGGGAGGCCATCGTCTCCGTCTTGCCGGAGCCGGCTCCCGCGACGACCAGCAGGGGTCGAAGCGGCGCCTCGATGACAGCGGCCTGCTCGGGCGTCGGTGGCGGCCCGCCGAGCGCGGCCGCGATCTGCGCAGCGGAGCGCACCGGAGCACGCCGGACGCGCTCCTCGCGCACAGCCCCGGGCTCGCTGGAGATCACCTCTTCGCGCAACAGATACATCAGATCGCCCTCCCCTCTGGCTGCAACGGGCAGCTCGTGCGGACCGGGCACCGCGTGCAACCGTCGCCGATCGTGGCCAGGACGGTCGGCGCGGCCATCCCCTCCGCCGTCTCCAGCACGAGCTCCTCCGCCCATGCCGGGTCATCGTCCCGCGCCAGCGGATCCTGCTCCTGCAGCGTGGTGTTCTTCAACGAGGCCTTGCCGATCTGCAACAGGGCCGCACCTGCGGATACGTCGCCGGCCTCCTCGAAGGCGCCGTGCTCGATCGCCACCTGGTAGGCACCCAGTTGCGGGTGCCGGGGCAGGTCGTCGGCGGGTGGCTTGCGGCCGCCCGTCTTGAGGTCGATCACGCGCACCCCGTGCTCGGGGTGGGTCTCGATGCGGTCGACCCGTCCGCGCAGCAGCGCACGGCCGAGCTGCACCTGCAGGTCGAGCTCGGTGCCGGCCCGCTGCCAGCCCTCCTTCCGGGCCTCGCGGTAGTAGCGCGCCAGCCGGCCCACCATCTCCAGGGCCTCCGACTTCTGCTTGCGTGAGACCCAGCTGTCCGGCAGCCCGAGCCGGGACCAGCGTGCCTCGACCTCGGCCGCGAGGGTGGGCTCGTCGACGTCGTCCAGCTCGGCGGCGATGTCGTGGATCAGCGTGCCGATGTTGGCCGCGCCCTGGTCGGGCCCGTCACCACCACAGGTGACCAGGAGCCACCTCAGGCCGCAGTCGGCGAATCCCTCGATGCGAGAAGGAGACACGCTGACCACGGCACCAACCGGCCGCAACGGTCGGTCGTCGCTGACGTCGGTGAGCGCCCACCAGGCGGCCGGGTCGGCGCCACGCACCTCCTCGGCTGCCAGCCGGGCCAGCTGTGCGGCCGCCACCTCACGTTGCTCGTCGGTCCCTGACACGAGCTCCCGTCGCAGCTCGGCGACCACGCCGGGCAGCGTCGCAGGGCGCGGCACGGGTGCGAAGTCACGATCCGCCTCGTCGTCGAGTGGGTCGACGAGGTCGAGGTAGACCGAAGGCTGTTCGTCCTCGCTGCGCACGGCAGTGACCAGCAACCGCTCTCTCGCGCGGCTCACTGCGGTGAGGAAGGCCCGGGTCTCGTCATAGCGGACGGCCGCCTGCGCCGCCCGCAGCGACTGGCCGCGTCCGGTCAGCACGTCGACCAGCCGTTCGGACCCCAGCAACGAGCCCCGCAGGCGCAGGTCGGGCCAGACGCCCTCCTGCACTCCCGCGACGACGACGAACCGCCACTCCCGTCCCGCCGCTCCCTGCGCCGTGACGAGCGCGACGGTGTGCTCGCTCGGGGCCCGCGCGACGAGGGTGTCCCCCGCGACGTCCTGCCCGCGGATGTGCTCCAGGAACCCGCCCGGCCCCATCTGGGGCAACCGGTCGACATACCGGGCAGCGGCGTCGAAGAGGGCCACCACCGCGTCCAGGTCACGGTCGGCGCGCGCGCCGGACAGGCCGCCGTCGAGCGCCGTGCGGGCCCAGGCCTCCCCCAGGCGGGTCGCCCGCCACATCGCCCAGAGGACCGTCTCAGCGGTGACCCCCGGAGCCCACCGGCGCACGCCGGACTCGTCGGTCACCGTGCGGGCGGCCTCGACCCCGGCCGCCACGGCTCTGGCCACTCGGCGGGCCGGCCCAGCCTCGGCGAGCCCGAGGATCAGCTGGTCGGGGTCGAGCACGACCGAGACGAGCAGCTCGTCACTGGTGCGACCCCCGCCCGCCTCCAGCTCCTCGCGGCGCAGCACCCGCCGCAACCGGCGCAACGACACCGAGTCGGCACCGCCGACCGGTGAGGTCAGCGCGTCGACCGCCACCTCGGCCGGGAGCGGGTCGGGGTCGCCCCACGCGACCTTGAGAGCGACCTCCATCAGCGCGAGGAGTGGACGCACCGCCACCTCGTCGCGCACCGGCAGCTCGGTCGCCGGCACCGAGACGGGCACGCCGGAGGCCATCAGAACCCGTCGCAGCGCGCCGGTGCGGCCCTGCCCGCGCACGACGACCGCCATGTCCTCCCACGGGATGCCATCGGCCAGGTGGGCGCGACGCAGCTCGACGGCGATCAGCGCAGCCTCCTGCGAGGCCGCCCTCACCAACGCGACGTCGCAGCGTCCGCCCGGCTGCGTCGCCACCTCGCGGTGGGCGACGCCGCCGACCGTCCCGATCCGGCGGGTCACCCGGTGCGCCACCTCCCGCAACACCTGAGGTTGCCGGTATGACGTGCCCAGGCTGATCGTCGTCGGACCACCCGCTGGCCCCACGGCCTCCGCGAGCTGCCCGAATGCCCTCGGGTCCGCGCCACGGAAGCCCTCGACAGTCACATCGGGATCTCCGATGAGCACGAGGTCGATCTGCGGGCTCGCGACCACCTGCAGCAGCCGGCTGGCCGCCGACGTGAGCTCCTGGGCGTCGTCGACGACCACGAGTCGCAGCGCATCGCGGACCCGGACGAGGGCAGTCGCATCCTCCTCCAGCAGCTCTGCGGCGGCACCCAGGATCCACGCGGGGTCGTAGGCGCCGGGCCGGGAGAACGCGGTCACCTCGTCGTACTCCGCCAGCACGCTCGCCGCTGCCACCCACTCGGGCCTCTCCTGCTCGCGACCGAGCCGGGCCAGGTCCCCGGCGTCGAGCCCGCGCTCGACCGCGCGCATCAACAGATCGCGCAGCTCGGCCCGGAAGCCTCGCGTGGGCAGAGCCGCCACCACGTGCTCGGGCCAGTCGGGCGCCCGCCCGTCACCGGAGGCGTGTCCGGACAGCAGCTCGCGCAGGATGATGTCCTGCTCGGGCCCGCTGAGCAGCCGGGGGGTGGGGTCGCCACGCAGCGCGGCAGCCTGTCGCAGGATGCCGAACCCGAAGGCCTGGTGGGTCCGGGCCAGGGGCTCGGTGGAGGTGCCGCCGAGCCGGGCGGTGACCCGCTGGCGCAGAGCCGCAGCAGCCACCCGGGTCGGCGAGAGCAGCAGGCACTGGTCGGGCCGGAGCCCGTCGGAGCGGACCCGGTCGACGACGGCCTCGACGGCGAGCGTCGTCTTGCCGGTGCCGGGGGCGCCGAGCACGCGCAGCACGCCGCCGCGGTGCGCAACCGCGGCGGCCTGCGCGTCATCGAGCTCTGGAGTCCCCTCGGCCAGATCGGGGGCGCGGCGCAACGTCAACACGGCCCGATCCCATCACGCCCCGCCGACACCACTGCCGAGCACCCACCACGACCCAGAGGCGTGGCGCCGCTACGCCCCACCTCACACTGGGACCCCCCGGCGCGACGAGGCACGGCGTCGTGGCGGGGTCGAACCCGAACTGCGGTGCACTGCGGAGGTGCGCTTCATCCCGGGTGGGTCGGTCGCTCCACCGGGCCGTCCCATCGGGCCCGGCGCAGGTCGACGCGCTCGCCGCGCAGCGGCGTGCCCTCCTCACGGTAGTGCTGATGCGCTTCCCCCTCGTGGCAGGCGGGCGGTCTCCCGTCGGCGCGGATGACCCGCCACCAGGTGGTCGCCGACCCGTAGTGCGACATCACCGAACCGACCTGCCGCGGTCCGCCCCGGCCGACCAGCTCGGCGATGTCGCCGTAGGTCAGCACCTGTCCCTCCGGGATGGCGTCGACGACGTCGAGCACCTCCTCGGCGTAGTCCGGCAACGCCAGCCCGTATGCCGCGTACGGGTCGGTCAGCTCGTCGGTCACCCCGGGTCTCCTCCCGTCTCGGGCCTGGTCAGGCCTCACTCAGGTCTGCTCGGTTCCGCCCCGCAACAGGTCGGTCTGCTCGACTGGCGGCACCACTGCACTCAGTAGGTCGGCAGGGACGGGTCGACCTCGGCCACCCAGGCGAGGACTCCGCCCTCGAGGTTGCGGGCGTCGGTGCGGCCGGACGCACGGAGCAGTCGCACGGCCTCCGCGGACCGGGCTCCCGACTTGCAGTGCACGATCACGGGGCGATCGGCCGGGATCTTCGACAAGGCGGCCCCCGAACGGAATTCGTCCATCAGGACGACGTCGGCGCCGGGGATGCTGACGATCGAGCGCTCCTCCGGACCGCGCACGTCGACCAGGGTCCACGGCTCGCCGTCCCCCGCCTCCCGGGCACGCAGCAGATCGCGCAGCTCGCGGACGCTCACGGTGGGGACCACGTCGGTGCCGGACCCGGCGTCGGTGACGGACGGCATACCGCAGAAGTCCCGGTAGTCGACCAGCTCGGTGATGGTCGGGTGCTCACCGCAGACCGGGCAGCCCGGGTCCTTGCGCACGGTCAGGGTGTCCCAGGTCTGCCGCAGCGCGTCGTGCACGAGCAGCCGGCCGACCAGCGGTTCGCCGATGCCCAGCAGCAGCTTGATCGCCTCGGTGGACTGCACCGAGCCCATCGCTGCCGGCAGCACACCGAGCACACCGCCCTCGGCGCAGGACGGCACGAGACCCGGCGCGGGCGGCTCCGGGAAGACGCAGCGGTAGCAGGGGCCGTGCTGGGCCCACCAGACGCTGACCTGGCCGTCGAACCGGTAGATCGAGGCCCAGACGTGTGGCTTGCCGGTCAGCACGCAGGCGTCGTTGAGCAGGTAACGGGTCGGGAAGTTGTCGGTGCCGTCGACGACCAGGTCGTAGCCCGAGACCAGGTCGAGGGCGTTGTCGGAGTCGATGCGGAGCCGGTGCTCGACCACCTCGACGCCCGGGTTGATCGCGGCGACGGTACGCGCGGCGGAGCTGGTCTTGGCGGCGCCGACGTCGTCGACCCCGTGCACGACCTGCCGCTGCAGGTTGGTGACGTCGACCACGTCGTCGTCGACGATGCCGAGTGTGCCGACGCCCGCGGCGGCGAGGTAGAGCAGGGCCGGGGAGCCGAGCCCACCAGCGCCGACGACCAGGACTCGGGCGGACCGCAACCGCCGCTGCCCCTCGAGGCCGACCTCGGGGATGAGGATGTGGCGGGCATAGCGCGAGGTCTCCGCCGGCGTCAGGCTGGGCGAAGCGGTGGGGACGCCGGCGTCGATGAGCGCTGCCGGACCGAGCACGGGAGCCATGTGTCTCAGCCTACGCGCGCGTAAGATGCGGTCGTTGAAACCAGCAGAGGACCGGAAGGGGCATTCCTCGTGTCACTGAGCTCGGACGTCCGAGGCCGCGGGGTGCGCATGCCTCGCTCCGCTCGCCGTATCCAGCTGCTCGAGGCCGCCCAGGAGGTCTTCGTCGAGGCCGGCTACCACGCCGCCGCGATGGACGACATCGCCGAACGCGCCGGGGTGTCCAAGCCCGTGCTCTACCAGCACTTCCCCGGCAAGCTCGAGCTCTACCTCGCGCTGCTCGACCAACACAGCAACGAGCTGACCGACCTCGTCGTGGCGGCGATGTCGTCCACGACGGACAACGCGCAGCGGGTCGCGGCGACCATCGAGGCCTACTTCGAGTTCGTGGACCGCGACGGCGCGGCCTTCCGGCTGGTCTTCGAGTCCGACCTCACCAACGAGCAGGCGGTCCGCGAGCGCGTCGACAACACCTCCACGGTGACCGCGCACGCCATCGCCGAGGTGATCGGCGAGGACACCCGTCTGCCGGCCGACGAGGCGCAGCTGCTCGGCATCGCGCTGTCCGGGATGGCCCAGGTGTGTGCGCGCTACTGGCTGGCGCAGGGCACGTCCATCCCCCGCTCCGAGGCGGCCCGGTTGGTGAGCATCCTGGCCTGGCGGGGGCTCGGCGGCTTCCCGAAGGCGGACCAGGGGGAAGAGTCGGCCCCCTCCGCGGGTTAGCCTCAGCAGGGAGCGGTCGTCCGGCCGTAACCATCCCAGCCCGTCGACAGGTGCACCGGCGCAGACCGCGCGGATCGGTGCACTCCCCGTGCAGAAAGGCAGTCCCGTGGAGGTCAAGATCGGCGTGCGCAACGTCGCGCGCGAGATCCAGCTCGAGTCCGATCAGAGCGCTGAGGAGATCCAGGCCACCGTCACCAAGGCCCTCACCGACAAGACCGGCACGTTGAGCCTCACCGACGAGAAGGGCCGCACCGTCGTGGTGCCGGTGGAGGCCCTCGGCTACGTCGACATCGGTGCGACCGAGAAGGCCCGCGTGGGCTTCGGCCTGAGCTGAGCGAAAACCGGGCCCGACCCGGTACGGGTACCCGAAATAACGATCTTTACTCCTGCCACAGTGTCAACTTGCGCACCGCGGCCCGGAGGTGCAGGGTAACGCCACACGGCACGACCCGCCCGCAACAGATCGCGGGTGGGCGTTCCCCTGATCGCCCGCTCCGGCGGGCACTGGAAGGAGCGGTTCCCATGGGAGCCATCATTGCCGCAGTCATCGTCGGTGCGATCATCGGCGCGCTCGCGCGTCTGGTGATGCCCGGCAAGCAGGACATCTCGATCCTGATGACGGTCATCCTCGGAATCATCGGTGGGCTGGCTGGATCGTGGATCTGGCACGCGCTCGGGGGGTCCGACACCAAGGGGATCGACTGGATCGCCCTGATCATCGGCATCATCTGCGCCGCGGTGCTCATCGGGATCTACACCTCGCTCACCGGCAGGAAGCAGGTCACCCGCTGATCGCTGCGACCCACCTGCTCGACTGATCGACCACGAGGGCCTCGTCCGCACGGACGGGGCCCTCGTGCTGTCCACCGCTCGTTGCGGCCAGAGCGGCCCCTGCATTGGCCGATGGTCCGGGGACAACGGGTGGCACGCCGGCCGTCAGGCGTTGAGTCCGAGGCGTCCCATCCGCCGGGTGTGGGCGTCGGTCAGCCGGGCGAACATCCGGCCCAGCTCGGCCAGGTCTGCCCCGCCGTGGTCGTGCCCGCCGACCAGCAGCGAGGACAGCGCGTCGCGCTCGACCGCCACCCGCTGGGCCTGCGAGATGGCCTCCCCGACGAGCCGTCGACCCCACAGCGCGAGCCGGCCGGCGATCCGCTCGTCCCGCTCGATCGAGGCCCGCACCGCCTGGACCGCGAACTCGGCCTGCCCCCCGTTCTCCAGGACGCTGTGCACCAGCGCAGCGGTCGAGGGGTCGACGTAGGCCGACACCTCCCGGTAGAAGTCCGTGGCGATGCCGTCGCCGACATAGGCCTTGACGAGGCCCTCGAGCCAGCCGTTCGGCCGGGTGCGGGCGTGGAACTCGTCGATCGCGGCGATGAACGGATCCATCGCGGCCTCCGGGTCGGCCCCCATCTCCTGCAATCGGGCCACGAGGAGCTCGTAGTGGTGGAACTCGGCGGCCGCCAGCCCGCCGAGCGCCGCCTTGTCGGGCAGCGTGGGTGCGGCATCGGCGTCGGCGGCCATCCGCAGGAAGCCGGTCAACTCGCCATAGGCGAGCACACCGAGCAGATCGACGACCGCAGCGCGATAGCCCGCGCCGTCCTCGGTGGGGGGCGTCTGGTCGGGTGTCGCAGCGTCCATGGCGTTCACGGTAACGGGCACCGGGTAGACTGGACCCGACATACGGTGACCGGTCGGCCACACATGGCATGTGGTAGGACGTCTGACCCGCCCTCGGGGTGGCCAGAAATGAAGAACTCCGATCGGCCCGCTTCACGCAGGTGCGGCCCGTCTCGTCGATCATCGCGATCGTCGGTGCGTGTGTGCCCCCGCCCGATCGAGAGAAGTACATGGACCAGGCCCAACAGACCTTTGCCGATTTCGGCGTCCACCCCGACATCGTCGCCGCGCTTGGCGACGCGGGAATCATCCACCCCTTTCCCATCCAGTCGATGACCCTCCCGGTGGCCCTCGACGGCCACGACATCATCGGCCAGGCCAAGACCGGCACGGGCAAGACGCTCGGCTTCGGTGTGCCGATCCTGCAGCGCGTCGTGACCCCGAGCGACGCCGGTTTCGCGGCACTCGCCAACCCCGGCAAGCCGCAGGCGCTCGCCGTGGCGCCGACCCGTGAGCTCGCCGTGCAGGTCGCCGGCGACATCGAGCGCGCCGGCAAGAGGCGCGGCGCCCGCGTCCTCACCGTCTACGGCGGTCGTGCCTACGAGCCGCAGGTCGAGGCGCTGCA
This sequence comes from Segeticoccus rhizosphaerae, assembly GCF_005222685.1. Taxonomy (NCBI): domain Bacteria; kingdom Bacillati; phylum Actinomycetota; class Actinomycetes; order Micrococcales; family Intrasporangiaceae; genus Segeticoccus; species Segeticoccus rhizosphaerae. Next base: position 12,799 of record NZ_SWMA01000024.1, on the reverse strand, counting down.
GCGTGGCGTCGAGGTCGTCGTCGGCACACCGGGCCGGCTGATCGACCTGGCCAAGCAGGGTCACCTCGACCTGTCCCACGCCAAGACCGTCGTCCTCGACGAGGCCGACGAGATGCTCGACCTCGGCTTCCTGCCGGACGTCGAGAAGCTGCTGGCCCTGACCCCCGCATCCCGGCAGACCATGTTGTGGTCAGCGACGATGCCCGGCGCCGTCGTGGCCCTGGCCCGTCGCTACATGACGCAGCCGACCCACATCCGGGCGATGGAGGAGGACGGCAGCGACCGGCGCACCGTCAAGGCGGTCGAGCAGTTCGTCTACCGCGCCCACGCGATGGACAAGGTCGAGATGCTCGCGCGGATGCTGCAGGCCAAGAACCGCGGCCTGACCATCATCTTCAGCCGCACCAAGCGCACCGCGGCCAAGGTGTCCGACGAGCTCGTGGACCGCGGCTTCGCGGCCGCTCCCATCCACGGCGACCTCGGCCAGGGCGCCCGCGAGCAGGCCCTGCGGGCGTTTCGCAAGGGCAAGGTCGACATCCTGGTGGCCACCGACGTCGCCGCCCGCGGCATCGACGTCGACAACGTCACCCACGTGGTCAACTACCAGTGCCCGGACGACGAGAAGACCTACCTGCACCGGATCGGCCGCACCGCGCGCGCCGGCAACACCGGCATCGCGGTCACCTTCGTCGACTGGGACGACATCCCGCGGTGGGGTCTGATCAACAAGGCCCTCGACCTCGGGATCCCGGACCCGCTGGAGACCTACAGCTCCTCCGAGCACCTCTACGCCGAACTCGAGATCCCCACGACTGCCACGGGTCGCCTGCCCCGGTCCGCCCGCACGCGGGCCGGCCTCGAGGCAGAGGAGGTCGAGGACCTCGGTGAGACCGGCAAGCATGGTGGTCACCCCGGCCCGGCCCGGTCCCGCGACGGCCGGTCGGGCGGGTCCCGCTCGGGCGGTCGCGACGGCGCGAGCGGGTCGCGGCACGACAACGGCGGCACCGCCCGCCGTGAGGACGACCGGCCCCGCCGCAAGCGCAACCGCCGCCGCACCCGCGGTGGCAGCACCAGCGCCGCCACTGCGGCCCGCGAGCAGGCCTGACCCACCACCGCGCTCGGCGCCGCTCGGCGCGGCTCAGGTCGCGCCGAGCAGGGCCTTGGCGACCTCGCGGTAGGCCTGCGCCCCTTTGGAACGTGGAGCGGAGCTGAGGATCGAACGGCCGAGCGCGGGTGACTCGGCGAACCGCACGGTCCGTGGGATCGGCGGCGACAGCACCGGCAGGTCGTAGCGCTCGCCCACGTCGGCGAGCACCGCCCGGGCGTGGTTGCTGCGCCCGTCGAACAGCGTGGGCAGGATGCCCAGCACGGTCAGGCCGGGGTTGAGGATGTGGCGCACGTCGGCCACGGTGTCCAGGAGCTGCCCCACACCTCGATGGCTGAGCATCTCGCACGGCATCGGGATCACCAGCCCGTCGGCGGCGGTGAGCGCAGCCAGCGTGAGCACCCCGAGCGAGGGCGAGCAGTCGAGCAGCACCTGGTCGTAGCGCGGCAAGAGCGGCTCCAGCGCCGAGCGCAGCACGTATTCGCGGCCCGGCCGGGTCAACAGCGCCGCCTCGGCACCGGCCAGCTCGATCGTGCTCGGGAGCAGGTCGAGGCCCTCGCTCACCTCGAGCACTGCCTCGGCGGCGTCGAGGCGACCCACCAGCACCTCGTTGATGCTGGAGACGACCTCGTCGGCGTCCGTGCCGAGGCTGAAGGTCAGGCAGGCCTGGGCGTCGAGGTCGACGAGCAGCACGCGTTGTCCCAGCTCGGCGAAGGCGGCCCCGAGGGAGGCGACCGACGTCGTCTTGGCCACGCCGCCCTTCTGGTTGGCGACGGCCACCACCCGAGCCCGGCCGTCCTGTTGCTCCACCACGCTCCCGACCCCGTTCCAGCCTCGTCGCGCCACGGCGGCTCGCCCGCCGTGGTCGGCACGGGCCAGTCTGTCAGTCCGGCCCGTCAGCTCGACTCGTCGCCCTCCAGCGCTGCCCAGGAGGACTTCTCGGGTCCCACTCGCTGCCCCTCGAGACAGTGCTGGCGGTAGTCGCACCAGGCGCACAACGGCGAAGTGCGAGGCGCGAACAGCGTTGACTCGATCCCGATCTCGCGAAACTCCCCGTCGGCACGCTGCGCGTCCCGCGCGATCGACTCGGCCTCGCGCAGCTTGTGGGCCAGCGACTCCTGCGTGTGCCGGTGGGACACGACCTCACCGGAGGGGATGTGGTGCAGCTCCACCCGCGCGCACGGCATACGAAACATTCGAGCCGCCGCGACGGCATACAGGGCGAGCGACAGCGAGGTGCGCGCATCCTCCTCGGTCGAGGGCCGCCGGCTCGTCTTGTAGTCCACGACCACCACCTCGCCGTCGCGCTCATCCAGTCGGTCGATGCGTCCCTGCAGGGTCAACGTGCCGGTCTTGAAGGCCACGGTGCGCTCGGTCGCGCGCGGTTCGTCCGCCGGGTCGACACCCTCCAGGTAGCGCGCGACGTCCTGCTGGGTGCGCTCGCGCCAGCGCCTCGAGTGGTCGGGGTCGCGGAAGCCCACGTCGATCCAGTTCTGCCGCACCAGCTCGGCGCCACCGGCCGGGGTGCGCCGCGCGAGCGGCAGGTCCCACCAGTCGCGCAGCGCGTTGTGCGTCGCGATGCCGAGGGACGTGTGCGCACGTTGGGCGCGGCTCTCGGGCCTCGGCCGGTCGAGGTAGGACATCCGGTAGCGCCGCGGGCAGTCCAGCCAGGTGAGCAGCTTGCTGGGGCTCGCGGGAAAGAGCGGCCTCGGCATGCCACCGAACTGCTCCTGCACCGGCGCCTGCCCCACCGGACCGCTCCCACTCACCCCACGACCGTAGCTGCCAGCCCTGACAGAAGCGGGTCCCCCTGTCGACATCGGCGCGGCAACCCGCTGGCCAGGCCATGACCATCACGGACAGGTCCAGCCACCCACGCTCGCCCCGGGCCGAGGACCCGGGTCCGGCAAAGGTCCGCGTGGCCGGTGGAAAGCCACCTGCGTCCGTGACAGCCTGAGGTGGAGAGGTCCTGACCCTCCGCCCGAACCAGGAAAGGCCATGTCCTGATGAGCAACGGCAGCCCGCACGGCCCGGACGACCCCGAGCGGCCCGACAACCCCTACGGTCAGGCTCCGCCGCCAGAGGGCACCCCCTACGGTCAGGCTCCGCCGCCCCCGCCGGGTGAGCCCTACGGCGGCTACCAGAGCATGCCCGACGTGTCAGGGGGACCGACGGAGCCGGCGCCCACGGCGACACCGCCCTCCTCGATCACCACCGCGGTGAAGCTGATGTACGTCGGGGCCCTGATCAGCCTCATCGGCCTGATCACGTCCCTGCTGTCCACAGGTGACATGCGTGCCGCGGTCGAGGACTCGCTCCGCAAACAGGGCAAGAAGGTGGACCCGTCGGTGGTGGATTCGCTCGTGACCGGCGGCATCATCATCGGTGTCGTGACTGCCCTCATCGGGATCGGGCTGTGGATCTGGATGGCGCGCAAGAACCAGGCCGGACGGTCCTGGGCCCGCATCGTCGCGACGGTCCTCGGCGGCCTCAACGTCCTGCTGACCCTTGTCAGCCTGACCCGGTCCACCTCGACCGGTGTGGGCACCGTCGTCAACATCATCATGGTCCTGCTCGCGCTCGCGATTCTGTTCCTGTTGTGGCGCAGGGAGTCCAGCGACTACTACGCCGCCCGCTCTGCTCCCCGGTACTGACGCCCGCGCCGCAGCGGCACGCCGCCGCGGCGCCTGCACCCGGTCAGTCGGACGCGGGCGACCGCGCCGGGTCCGGGCGCGCGGGCTGCTCACCGCCGCGTGCCGCGAGGTAGCTCCGCTTGGGCACCATGACCTTCCGGCGGAAGACGCACACCACCGTGCCGTCCTGCTTGTAGCCGGTGGTCTCGACGTGCACGATGCCGCGGTCGTCCTTCGAGGTCGACTCCCACTTGCCGAGCACCGTCGTCTCGCCATAGAGCGTGTCACCGTGGAAGGTCGGCGCGACGTGTCGCAGCGACTCGACCTCCAGGTTGGCGATCGCCTTGCCGCTCACGTCCGCGACCGACATACCGAGCAGCAAGGAGTAGACGTAGTTGCCGACGACCACGTTCCGACCGAACTGGGTGCTCTCCCCCGCGTAGTGGGCGTCGAGGTGCAGCGGGTGGTGGTTCATCGTGAGCAGGCAGAAGAGGTGGTCGTCATACTCCGTGACCGTCTTGCCCGGCCAGTGTCGGTAGACTGCACCCACCTCGAACTCCTCGTAGCTTCGGCCGAACTGCATGGGGGCGCTCCTTCGGTCCTGACGTGGTTCTGCTGGCGTGATCCTGGCGGTCATGCTGCCGGACCCGCGGGTATGCCGACAGGGCACCTCCGTGTGCGGTTGGTCACCTTCGCAACACGCAGCTGGGCGCAGGGGGAACTGGGGAACGCACGCATGGACATCGACGTCCGAACCACGCCCATCACGACGTTAGGAAGATCCCGCATGCTCAACCGACTCGGCCGGCCTGCGCTGGCGCTGTCCGCGACCGCCGTCACTGCCCTCATGCTCACGGCATGCGGCAGCAACGATGCCCCGAGCGTCAGCGCCCCGAGCGACACGGCCTCCGTGGCGCCCAGCACCCCGGCGCAGACGCCGTCCGCCCCGGAGACGGCAGCGCCCACCACGACTTCCGCGCCGAAGACCCCGTCGGCCGCGCCGGGGACGCCGACGCAGAAGCCCTCGAAGCCGGCCACCGGCAAGAACGTCATCCTGGCCAAGAAGAAGCAGTTCCAGGTGACGATGCCGAAGGGATGGCAGGACATCGGGAAGAAGATCGGTGACATGAAGATCATCGAGCTGGCCATCGCCGACGGCAAGCCGTCGAACGGCACACTGACCAACATCAACGTGGCCAGCATCAAGCTCGGCCTGAGCGACACCAAGCTGCCCGCCGAGCAGAGTGCGAAGAAGTACAAGGAGCAGGGCGACGTCGTCAAGATGCAGCCCCAACGCAAGATCGGCGGCGAGAGCGCCAACGGCTACACCAAGCACGACAGGAAGAACACCCAGTCGCAGACCCAGTGGTTCCTCTCCCACAAGGGCACGGTCTACATCATCACGCTGACCAACCACCCGAAGTCGGCGAGCACCGCCGACAAGGCCCTGGGCGAGGTCATCAGCTCCTGGACCTGGCGCTGACACCGAGCGTCATCACCTGCCGGGCACAGGAGCCCGTCCCGTCACCAGGAGGGGACGGGCTCCTCGCTTGCACCGACGGACCGGGGACAATTCCTGCCTACTCGCGGGCGTCGGCCCGGGCCCGTTGCAGGGCGCGTTGCTGCCCCCGGTCCAGCTCGTGCAGGATCGGCCGCGCCAGGAAGGTGCCCATCGAGACCCCGGCCGCCAGGCCGAGACCGATCCCGGCCGCCGACAGCAGCGTGGACAGCCCCGTCCCCAGGCTGTCCGGGCGCTGCACGAGCTCGAACAACCCTCGGTAGACGGTGAACCCGGGGACCAGCGGGATGATGCCGGCCGAGCTGAGCGCCAGAGCGGGGATCCGCAGCTGCCGGGACAACACCTGCGAGAGCACACCGATGGCGAGCGCCGCGACCGCGCTCGCGGACGGCATGCCAAGGTGCAGGTCGACGGCGAACGAGTAGAGCAGCCAAGCCATCCCGCCGACACCCGCCGCGACGCCAGTGGCGCGCAGGCCGGTGTAGGCCGACAGGCTGAAGGCGGCGGCGATGACGATCGACGCGACGAGAAGCACCACCCGGTTGCCGCTCAACGGGGCCGAGGTGGACAGGTGCATCGTCACGCCGGCGTGCTGGGCCGCGGCGAGCGTCACGGTGATGCCCACCACGATCCCGACGGTCAGCGTGACCACCTCGAAGGTGCGCGCGGCGGCGGTGAGGTAGTAGCCGTCGATCGCGTCCTGGGCGGCGCCCACGACCGACATTCCCGACAACAACACGACGATGCCGGAGACCACGACCAGCGACGGCGACAGCCCGCTCGGCACCGAGACGCCGTGCGACTGCAGGGCATACAACAGCACCGCGAAGACCGTGGGGATGGCGGCCCCGACGGCCTGGCTGAAGAACGCCGAGATCCCCCGGTGCGCGAGCCAACGCTGCGTCCGGTCGATCAGCGCCGTCGCGACCGCGCTGATGAGCATCATGATGACGCCCGCGCCGAACAACGCGGCGACGCCGGCGGCGAGGGCGGCCAACGAGCCGGTGACCAGCCAGCGCCGGTAGGGATGGGGCGCGCGGATGACCTCGTCCAGCCGGGACCTGGCTTCGTCGACGGCCAGCAGGCCCTTCGTGATCTCACGGACCAGGTCGTGCAGCTTCTCGAGGCGGGTGTAGTCGGCCGTGCGCACCTTGACGATGCGCATCACGGTCATCGGATCGTGCTCGACGCCGCGGTGGTAGGAGACGGTGATCGAGGTGAAGGCGATGTCGACGTGGCACGAGCGCAGGCCGTAGGCGTCCACCATCCGCAGCACGGTCGCGGTCACGTCGGACGCGGACGCGCCGGTCGACAGCATCGACTCGCCCATGCGTAGCGCCAGGTCGATGACGGCGCGGCCCTTGCGTTCGTCGATCGCGTCGCCACCAGCGCTCACCGCGATGATCGTGGTGGGCGGCGAGCTCGAGCGGACTGCGCGCTGGGCCCGGTCCCGGAGGGCTCGAGCCGCCGCGGGTGAGGGACGTCCGGCGCGGGGCAGGTGCTTGGGACTCGACACGACGACAGCCTGACGCCCGCGCACTTGATCTTCAACCTCGGGGTGGGGTGGGCGCGTCAGCACGCCGTCGATGGGGCTTCGGCACGCTCGACGGCAGGTGCTGGGCCGCCGTGGGCACGTGCGACGATGGAGCGGTGAGCGAAGAACAGAAGAAGCCCGAGCACCGTAGCCGTCCCTCCTCCGCGGCCTTCCGCACCTTCGTGTCCTCCGGTTGGGCGCCGCGCCGGACCACGACGCCGGAGCGTGCAGAGGTGGCTTCGTATGCCGCGGCACGTCGCCAGGCGCTGTCCGACCGGTTCGCGGGCGAGCGGATCGTGGTCCCCGCCGGCGGCCTCAAGGTCCGCAGCAACGACTGCGACTACGTCTTCCGCCCCCACTCCGCCTTCGCCCACCTGACCGGGCTGGGCGGTGACCGGGAGCCGGACGCCGTGCTGGTGCTCGAACCGCGCGACGGCGGCCACGACGCCATCCTGTACTTCCGCCCGTTGGCGGGTCGCGACACCGAGGAGTTCTTCGCCGACTCCCGCTACGGGGAGTTCTGGGTCGGCGCCCGGCCCAGCATCGAGGACATCGAGGCGGAGCTGGGCCTCACCGCGCGGCACATCGACGAGTACGCGGATGCCGTCGCGAAGGATGCTGGTTCGCTCACCATCCGGGTCGTTCGCGATGCCGACCGCGATCTGACCGAGAAGCTTGACACCGTGCGCGCCTCGGCGTCGGAGACCGACGAAGCCAGCGAGACCGAGCAGGTCGAGGCCGCAGACGACGAGCTCGCGGCGTTCCTGTCCACCCTGCGACTCGTCAAGGACGAGTGGGAGATCGAGCAGATGCGCCTCGCGGTGGCGGCGACCTCTGACGGCTTCGACGCCGTGGTCGCCGACCTTCCCGAAGCGGTGCGGCGGGGCCGCGGCGAGCGCTGGGTCGAGGGTGTCTTCGGCCTGCACGCGCGGCACGCCGGCAACGGCATCGGCTATGACTCGATCTGCGCCTCGGGCGACCACGCCAACACGCTGCACTGGATCAAGAACACCGGCGACGTCAACGAGGGCGACCTGCTCCTGCTCGACGCTGGGGTCGAGGTGGACTCGCTGTTCACCGCCGACATCACGCGCACCCTGCCGGTCAGCGGCACCTACACCGACGCCCAGCGCAAGGTCTACGAGGCCGTACTCGCCGCGCAGGAGGCCGGCATCGCCGCGGTCAAGCCGGGCAACAAGTTCTCCGACGTGCACGCCGCCGCCATCCGGGTGATCGCCGAGCACCTCCACGAGTGGGGTCTGTTGCCCGAGGGCGTCGACGTCGAGGCCACGCTCGACAAGGAGCATGGGCAGTACCACCGCCGCTGGATGGTGCACGGCACCAGCCACCACCTCGGCATCGACGTGCACGACTGCGCACTGGCTCGCAAGGAGGACTACATGGACGCCGAGCTGCGTCCCGGCATGATCCTCACGGTCGAGCCGGGCCTCTACTTCAAGGCCGACGACGAGCTCGTCCCGCAGGAGCTACGCGGCATCGGCGTGCGGATCGAGGACGACGTGCTGGTGACGGCCGACGGCCACGACAACCTCTCCGCCGACATCCCCCGCACCGCGGACGACGTCGAGGCGTGGATCCGCCGGATCCAGCAGGGCTGAACCCTTCGACCTCATCGTCGTTGCGGCGGGGTGGGTCCGTCGACGGACCCACCCCGCCGCAACAGTCGGAAGGGTCGATGCGTCAGCGGGTCGACGCCTGGCTGTAGACGGCTTGGATCGCGCTACCGAAGTAGGGACCGAACATCGTGTCCTTGAGGCCCTGGTAGCCGAAGGAGTTGATCGAGTTCAGCTTGCCGCCGGTGATCCAGCCCCCGCCCGACGACCCGCCGGTCATGGTGCAGGGCAGAGCTTGGTCGGTGCTGGTCCCCCACGTGTCGTCCCTGACCGAGCCGGTGCACTTCCACAGCTCCTGGCCGTCGTAGCGCTGGGCGGCCGGGTAGCCGTAGGCGTCGTAGGTCAGGCCGCGCGCGAGGTTGAAGGCGATGGGGTAGGAGCCGACCACGTCGTTCAGGCTCTTGCCACCGAGCTCGTTCATCACGGCGAAGCCGGTGTCCACGTCGAAGTCCCCCTGCTGGGCCCAACCGTCCGTGGTGAGCAGCGTGTTCGCCGTCCACTTGCCGTAGGGGGCCTGGCCGTCGAGGTAGGCCGGCACGAAGGCGAAGTTGGTCACGAACGCCCCCGGTCCCTCGTTGACGCAGTGCCCCGCCGTCGTGACCACGTCACCGTTGCTGCTGCCGGTGGAGGTGCCCGAACAGACGTAGTTGGAGCCACCCATGGTGAAGAAGACCTTGCCCAGCTCGGGCTGCGTGGGCACCTCGACGGCCTTGCCCGACGAGGTGGCGCCGGGCTTTCCCTTTGCGGAGATGCCGTATCGCGCCTCGATGGGCTTCGCGTTTCTCATCCGGTCGGCGGTCCAGTAGTCGGCGATCCGGTGCTGCTCCGCCTTGCTCAGGGCGGCCGAGTGACTGGCGACACCGGAGCTGTTCCCGTGGTCGGTCGGGATGGCTGCCTGGGCGGGAGCGGCGACCGCAGCCGAGACCAGCAACGCCGCCCCGGTCAGGGCGATGCGGACGGTGGTGACCTTCATGGGGGTCCTCTTCGGGTGGAGGTCGGGACCGGTCAGGGCCCGGGCCGCGAGGATGCGGCCGCCGTGACGCTATGACAGGGGCACCGCGCCCGCCAGACTCACCGCGGCCTGACCTGCACCACCAACGAGGGGCGATCGGGGGCATTCGGAGGCAAAGAGGTGCACTGGGCCCCTCGCCATACCCTCGGATGACGAGATTCCGACCAAGAATTGACCCTCGACCAGGGGCCATCACGTGCCGCCCAGTGGTGAGGGCACGTCCCGCTCAGTGGGTGAGGGAGGGCCCCGAACCGGGCAGGTGGGCCAGCAGCTCACGGGCCTTCTGCGCGAGCTTGTGCTCGACCAGCACCTCGTACTTGGTGGCGACCACCTGGCTGACCGAGGTGAAGTCGCGCTTGCCCTGCGTCGCGGCATAGCCGAGCAGCGCCCAGACCAGGCCGAAGATCGCACCGAAGATCACGGTCGAGAGCACCGTGGCCAACATCTCGTTGTTGTTGCCGAAGAGCGCGAAGATGAGCCCGACGAACAGACCCAGCCACACACCGGAGAGCGCGCCGCCGAGGGCCACCCGCCCCCGCGTGAGCCGGCCGGTGACCCGCTCGACCTGCTTGAGCTCGGTGCCCACGATCATGCAGTTCTGCACGGGGAACTCGTGGTCGGACAGGAAGTCCACGGCCTTCTGCGCGTCGTCGTACTTGTCGTAGACGCCCAGGGACATCGGGTAGTCCAGGGTGAGGGCGGTCATCCGTCCCGGTCCCATCCCGCGTGGCATGCCAGGTTGCGAGCTCATGCCTGCATTGTCCCATCCCACCGGGTCAGAGCGCCAAACGCGTCAGCGCCCGTGGTCGCGCGCCGCGAGGTGTGCCACCGGTCGTCGACGCTAGCCGAGGCCGTAGTCCTCCAGCAGCCGGCGACCGATGATCATCCGCTGGATGTCGGCCGTGCCCTCGCCGATGAGCAGCATCGGCGCCTCCCGGTAGAGCCGCTCGATCTCGTACTCCTTGGAGTAGCCGTAGCCGCCGTGGATCCGGAACGAGTCCTCGACGACCTCGGCGCAGTACTCCGACGCGAGGTACTTCGCCATCCCCGCCTCGAGGTCGTTCCGCGCGCCACCGTCCTTGACCCGAGCGGCGCGGACCATCATCTGGTGCGCCGCCTCGACCTTGGTCGCCATGTCGGCCAGCCGGAACATCACGGCCTGGTGCTGGGCGATGGGCTTGCCGAAGGTCTCCCGCTGCTGGGCGTAGGAGATGCCGAGCTCGAACGCCCGCACGGCCACCCCGCAGGCCCGCGCCGCGACGTTGACCCGGCCCACCTCGACGCCGTCCATCATCTGGTAGAAGCCGCGCCCCGGCGCGCCCCCGAGGACCTGCGCGTCGGTGGTCCGGTAGCCGTCGAAGACCAGCTCGGTCGTGTCGACCCCCTTGTAGCCCATCTTCTCGATCTTGCCCGGCACGGTCAGCCCGGGTTCGACCTCGCCGAAGCCCGGCTCCTTCTCCACCAGGAAGGTCGTCATGTTCTTGTAGACCGACTCCTCGCCGCGGTCCGTCTTGGTCAGCACCGCGACCAGCGTGGACGACCCCCCGTTGGTCAGCCACATCTTCTGCCCGTCGATCGTCCAGCCGCCCCCACCGTCCGCCACCGCCTTCGTGCGGATGGCGCTGACGTCCGAGCCGCACCCGGGCTCCGACATGGAGAACGCGCCGCGCACCTCGCCGGTGGCCATCCGCGGCAGATACCTCTCCTGTTGCTCGATCGTCCCGTGTTGCAACAACATCCACGCCACGATGAAGTGGGTGTTGATGATGCCGCTCACGCTCATCCAGCCGCGCGCGATCTCCTCGACGCACAGTGCGTAGGTCAACAGGGACTCGCCCAGCCCGCCATACTCCTCGGGGATCATCAACCCGAAGATCCCCATTTGCTTCATGCCCTCGACGATGTTCGCCGGGTACTCGTCGGCGTGCTCGAGCTCGTTCGCGACCGGCAGGATCTGCTCGTCGACGAACTCCCGCACCAGCGCGAGCAGCTCGGACTGCTCGTCGGTCAGGCCCTCGGTGTGCTGCAGTCGTGCCATGGGTGCCGCCTTCGCGTCAGGACGTTGGGGCGAGTATGCCGACCGCTCACCCTCCGCGACAGGGTTACGGCATGTGAGGCCCACCACCGCACCCGCTGGAAAACCCGTTGCGGACGGCCGCGCGAAGACCCCATCCTGTGCTGGTGACGACGCGGCACCCGGCTGCGTCCTGACTCCAGGGAGGCCCGACATGTCCACAACTGTCGTGGGTGCCCACCGCGCCCCCTCCTCCTCACACCTGGAGTCTCATCGTGTCTCACTCGTTCGGAGAGCTGACCCGGCTCTCGACTGACCTGCACCGCGAGGGCTTTGCCTTCGACAGCCTCCCCGACGGCCCGCCCGAGGGAGAGCGCTGGTCCACCTGGGACGGTGCGCAACACGGGCCGAAGCCCCGACCCGACTGGGTCGTCACCGAGCTCGGCGCCGTCGACCTCGACCTCGGCGTGCTCAAGACGGGCAAGGAGGCCGACGTCCACGTCGTGCACCGTTGGGTGCCCGGCCGGCCGGACCGCGACGTCCTGATGGCCGCCAAGCGGTTTCGCTCCGGCGACCACCGTCTCTTCCACCGCGACGCCGGCTACCTCGAGGGGCGCCGGGTCCGCAAGAGCCGTGAGAGCCGTGCGATGGCCCGGCGCACCGACTACGGCAAGCAGCTCATCTCCGCGCAGTGGGCCTTTGCCGAGTTCGAGGCCCTGGGGCAGCTCTGGGCGCTCGACCTCCCGGTCCCCTACCCGGTGCAGATGGACGGCACCGAGCTGCTGATGGAGTTCATCGGAGGCGAGGAGGGGGCGGCGCCGCGGCTGGCCCAGACCCGGCCCGAGCCGGAGCTGCTCGCCGACCTGTTCGAGCAGCTTCGCGAGACGATGACCACACTGGCACTGCACGGCTGGACGCACGGCGACCTGTCGGCATACAACGTGCTGCTGGACGACGATCGGCTGGTGCTCATCGACTGGCCGCAGATCGTGGACGTCATCGGCAACCCGTCGGGCCAGGACTTCCTGCAACGCGACTGCCGCACCATGTGCGCGTGGTTCTCCAGCCGCGGGCTCGCCGTCGACGGTGACGAGCTGTTCAGCGACCTGATGGCCGTCGCCGTCTCCCGCTGGTGACCACCCTGCCCCTCGTGCCGCACCCCCTCGCCGCAGCGCTCGTGAGGAATCATCGTGAGGTTTCGGTCGGCGGATTCAAGCGGTGGGTGCAACACCGTGTGGATCTGACTGTTCCGACAGTAGTTGGTCGAGGGCTTCGGCGGGGGTGCGCCAGCCGAGGCGTTTGCGGGGCCGGTCGTTGAGCTCGGCGGCGACCATATCCAGGTAGCCCG
>NZ_SWMA01000023.1:0-66031 GCF_005222685.1 Segeticoccus rhizosphaerae | reverse complement strand
AAACATCGCTTGCGTCGTCCCGCATCCGCCGATGGCATCACCCCGCCACGATCTCGAAACCAGGCCCGCCCCTTGGTCGCCGACACGCCCACCACCACCGCGGCCTGCTCAACCGTCAGGCAATCGCGGACCTGAGCCCAGAACCGATACTCCACCTCAACCGGCAACCGCGGACTACCCCGACGAGCACTCATCTGCACACCTCTCAACGCCAGGTGTTGCAGTCACCCCTTGAGGCCAAGGCACCAAACCCCGCGAAGATTTCACGGGGAGGAGGGTGTCGCAGGCGGCGATCAGGCGGCGGCGCAGGGCCTGGGCCCGGTCGGCGAAGCCGCGCTGGGCCGCGACGTATTCCGCTTTGCCCCTGGTGGTCTCGATCCGGACCGGCTCATAGCCCAGCTTGTGCAGGTCGTAGGGCGCGGCGCGCATGTCGAGCTCTCGCACCTCTCGGGCCAGGTCGAAGCAGTCCATCACCAGCTCGCTGGGCACCGCGGGGCTGAGCTTGTAGGCCCACTTGTAGAGGTCCATGTTGGCGTGCAGGCAGCCCGGCTGCTCCATCGCCACCTGCGTATGCCGTTCGGGCAGCACAGCGTTCAACGGCCGGGCCGTGGGGGTGAAGAAGCGGTAGGCGTCGAAGTGCGAGCACGAGATCTGGTGCTCCTCCACCACGGCGTCGGTCTCCTGCGGGCTGAGCCGCAGCGGCCAGCCGGAGTGCCGCAGCTGGTCGGGGTCGAGACGGTGCACCATGGCCCACTCGTGCAGCCCGAAGCACCCGAGGCGTGGCGCGCGGTCGGCCGTCGCGGCCAGCAGCCGGCGGATGAACCGGACCGCGTCGCCCCGGGCTGCCAGGAAGCCCGGCAGGTCCAGCGTGGCGACGTGCCCGTCATACGTGTAGTGCTTCCAGCCGGTGCGCTCGGACCCTCCCTCGAGGGCGATGCCGGGTCCGGGGTGCCAGCGACGTAGCTGCGCGGGGCGGTGGGAGTAGTAGGTGAACAGGAAGTCCTCGACCGGGTGGGCGCGATCCCCGGGCCGCAGCCGGCGGCGTTCGCGGTGGCCACGGGTCGCCTCGTCAACCCGCGTCTCGTGGGCGGACGCGAGCGCTCCCCACCGTTCCCGGGTCAGCCGTTCCATGGTGGTCCAGCCTACGCAACGCTCAGTGCGGCACGCGCTGCACGTGGTCGCGGGCGTGCTCGAGCGCTGAGTCGAGGTCGTGGAAGAGGTGCCGTTCGTGCGACAGGCCGTTGAGCACGCCGGCGCCACGCATGATCGGCAGGTAGCGTGGCGGAATCCCCTTGAGCAGCACGGTGATTCCCCGTAGCTGCAGGTGCGTGACGATCTCGGCGAGGGCGTTGGCTCCGGTGGCGTCGACGACCCGGACGCCGGAGAGGCGCAGCACCACGACGCGGACGTCGGCCACGTCGGTGAGCTCGTCGAGGAACCGCTGCGCCGCGCCGAAGAAGAGGGCACCGTCGATCCGGTAGACGGCGATGTGCTCGCGCATCAGGCTCTGCTCGTCCTCGGTGTCGAGACCGTCTGCGACCGGCAGCGTCTCGGCGTGCGCCCCGCTGACGCGGGCGACCTGGCGCAGGGCGAGGATCGCGGCGACTGCGATGCCCACCTCCACCGCCACGATGAGGTCGAAGGTCACGGTGGCGAGCGCGGTCAGCGTGAAGACGATCATGTCGGAGCGCGTGGTGCGGAAGATCGAACGGATGGCCACGCGGTCGACCATCCGGCCGGCCGTGACGATGAGGACGCCGGCAAGGGCGGCGAGCGGGATCGTCGCGACGAGCTCGGAGCCAACCAGGACGACGACGACCAGGACGAGTGCGTGCACGACCGACGAGATCCGGGTGCGGGCACCGGCACGCACGTTGACGGCGGTGCGCGCGATCGCACCGGTCGCGGGCATGCCTCCGAAGACCCCGCTCGCGACGTTGGCCAGCCCCTGCCCGATCAGCTCGCGGTCGGGGTCGGTCTTGGTCGTGTCCGACATGCCGTCGGAGACCTTGGCGGACAGGAGGCTCTCGATCGCGGCGAGGAAGGCGATGGCGACGGCGCTGCCCATCAACGACGTGACGACCGGGAGGCTGAGGTCGGGCAGCGCGAACGCCGGCAGAGACGACGGGATCTCGCCGATCCGGGCGATGGGGGCCTCGACCAGCTCGGCCAGGACGGTGGCGACGATGACCGCGATCAGCGAGGCCGGCAGGGTGCGGCGGATGCGGGGGAGCATCACCATCAGCGCGATCACGAGAAGCACGAGGGCGAGGGCGAGCAACGAGGTGGTGTGGCCCGCCTCGAGCACGGCGCGTGCCGCGATCAACGCGGTGTTCTCGCCCTCCGGCTTGGGAACGTCGAGAGCGAGGGGCACCTGTTGCAGCCCGATGATCGTGGCGATGCCGAGCGTGAAGCCGGCGACCACGGGCCACGGGATGTAGGCCACGGCGCGTCCCAGCCGGGCCACTCCCATGGCCATGACGAGCACACCGGCGATCACCGAGATGGCGAACACCGCGCCGGCGCCCTGACTCGCGAGGACCGGCAGCAGCACCACGGTCATGGCGCCGGTCGGGCCGGAGACCTGCACGTTGGAACCACCGAAGACCGCGGCGACCAGTCCGGCCACGATCGCGGTGGTGAGCCCGGCCCCCGCGCCGAGTCCGGACGTCACGCCGAACGCGAGTGCGAGGGGCAGCGCAACCACACCTACGGTGATGCCGGCGAGCACGTCGTGGCGCCAGCTCCGGGAGAGGCCGGTGTAGTCCGCGCGGCCGGGCAGGAGTCGCCCGGCGGCGTAGGTGAACGTGGTGGCGGCTCCGCGCAGATCGCGTCGGGTCGCCGACGTCACCGCGATCCTGCCGGGTTGCGCCGGGACGGCTGGACGCTGGGCAGCTCCTCGAGCTCCTCGAGTGCCTCCCGCCGCTGGTCCAGCACGCCGAGCAGGAAGCGCTTGGCGTCGGCCAGCAGATCGGCCACCGCGGGGTGCGCCAGCTGGTAGGCCACCGAGTTGCCCTCACGCCGCGCCGTCACGACGCCCGAACGGCGCAGGACGCCGAGGTGCTGGGACAGGTGCGAGGCCTCGAGCTCGGTAACGGCCAGCAGGGCGCTCACCGCCTGCTCCCCGGGCACGAGCAGCTCGAGCAGGCGCACGCGCACCGGGTGTCCGAGGGCCTTGAACAGCTCGGCCTTGATCTCGTGCACCGGCGCGTCGATCCCGACGTGGCGTAGCGGCACTGGGGCCTCTCCGATCCCTCGTGATGAATTGATGAATTCGTCAAGTCATGAAGACTAGCGGGCGTATGCCGTGCGGGCAACTCGGGCGGGGAGTGAGGGCGGCCGAGCCGGGCGCCATACATCGACGGGTAGAGTCCAGCCGTGCGCATCGCGAGGTATACCACTGACGAGGACCCCACGTTCGGCTTGGTCGACGGTGCGGGCGAGAAGATCGCGGAGCTGGCGGGGGACCCGCTCTTCACCCCGATCTCGCTGACCGGCAACACGGTGCGGGTCGACGAGGTGCGGTTGCTCGCGCCGGTGATCCCGCGCAGCAAGGTCATCGGCATCGGCAAGAACTACGCCGAGCACGCCCGCGAGATGGGTGGGGAGGCTCCCGCCGAGCCGTTGATGTTCCTCATCCCCAACACCGCCGTCGTCGGGCCCGACGACCCGGTGGTCATGCCACCGCAGAGCAGCAACGTGCACTACGAGGGCGAGCTCGCGGTCGTCATCGGCCGGATGTGCAAGGACCTGCCGGTCGAACGGGTCAAGGACGTGATCTTCGGCTACACCTGCGCCGACGACGTCACGGCGCGAGACCTGCAGCGCAGCGACGGCCAGTGGTCGCGGGCCAAGGGGTTCGACACCTTCTGCCCGCTCGGACCGTGGATCGAGACCGACCTCGACACCTCGGGGCTCTCGCTGGTGACCCGGCGGGACGGCGAGGTCGTCCAGGACGGCACGACCGCCGACATGATCCACGACGTGGCCGCGCTGATCTCGCACGCCTCCCACGCCTTCACCCTGCTGCCGGGCGACGTGATCCTGACCGGGACACCGGCGGGGGTCGGTCCGGTCGAGGCCGGCCAGCGGGTCGAGGTGGAGATCGAGGGCATCGGCACCCTCGGCAATCCCTTCGTTCGCCGCGACTGAGCTCCAGCTCCGGAGGGCCGGCCGGGTCGGACACCGCTCTCGAGCAATGGGGGCGTCCGATGGGGTAATCACCCCACGCGGTTTCCCCAGCACCGCGGGCGGGCGCTCGGTTGTCCACAGGCGGCACGGATGGGTCGTCTAGCAGGGTGTGACGGGTCCACGGTCGAGGGCATGCAGCAAGTCGATCTCCTGGCGGACCGTCAGCGGGGCGTCCTGAGCCGCGCCCAGTGCCTGGCTGCCGGCCTCACTGTCGAGCAGATCCGTTGGCGGCTCACGTCTCAGCGGTGGCAGCGCGTGCACCCTGGGGTCTATGTCTGCCACAGCGGACCGATCGACCCGTCGACACGGGCCTCCGCCGCGCTCCTGGCATGCGGGTCTGGTGCACTGCTCGGTGGCCGGTCGGCAGGACGCGAGCTCGGACTCCTGGACGACGCCCCCGAGATCGTCGAGGTGCAGTTCCCGCACCGTCGGCGGGTCGTAGCGCCCGCAGGAGCGTCCGTATCGCGTGTCCGCCAGCTCGAGCAGAGGCGGCACCGTCGCGCCGCGTGGCCACCGTGCACCAGTGTCGAGGACACCGTGCTCGACCTGGCGGAAGCCGCGAACGCCGCGGGAGCGCAAGCCTGGGTGGCTCAGGCCTGCCAGCGCCGTATGACCACCCCGCCACGGATCGAGGACGCGTTGGATCGGCGCGCTCGACACCGATGGCGCGACCTGTTGAAGGCTGCGCTGGACGACGTGGTCGACGGGGCGGAGAGCATCGCGGAGATGCGCTACATCCGCAGGGTGGAACGCGCCCACGGGCTGCCGACGGCCACGCGCCAGCTGCGCAGCGTGAGAGGGGGCCGCCGGCGTCGCGACGACAACGCCTACGTTGTGCAGAAGGTGCTCGTCGAGGTCGACGGCCAGGTCGGCCACGTCGGCGTGGGTCGGCTCGCCGACCTGCGTCGTGACCGGGCCTCGGCTGTGGAGGGCTGGCTCCCGGTGCGGGTGGGCTGGCCCGACGTGGGTGAGCAGTGTTGTGCCACGGCTCGTGACCTCGCGGCCGTGCTGACGTCCCGGGGCTGGACCGGGCAGCTGCGCCGCTGCGGTCCGGGCTGCACGGCGCTGACGGCACCGGGGGAGCATCGGGGCTCAGAGCGGGGAGGTCTCGTGGGGTGATCACCCCACCAGACCTCCCCGCGCCGCGGCTGAGTCGGGGACCTCAGGGGATCTCCTCCTCGAGGATCAGTTGCAGGGCTCGACGCAGCCGGCCCGCCTCGGCCTCGCCGAGCCGGTCCGCCAGCCAGATGTCGAAGGCATCGATGACCTCCACGCCCTTCTCCAAGGCACGCCAACCCTTGGGGGTCGCACGCACCAGCCGGGCACGACCATCGGTGGGGTCGGCCACGGTCTCGAGGTAGCCGTGCTCCACCAGGTAGGCGATCAACTCGCCCATCGCCTGTTTGGTCATCTGTGCCCGAGCGGCCAGCACACTCGGACGGGTGCCTCCGGGGTCGAGCCCGATGAACGGCGCGGCGTGGGCGGAGCGCAGGTCCGTGAATCCCGCCTCCGCCAGGGCGGCATCGAGCCTCGAGCCGAGTCGGGCACCCGCGGAGCTCATCAGGGTCCCCAGCGGAAGGTCGCGGTCCCTCAGCGGATTGGTAATGCGCTTGACCATTTCTCTCTTACCCTCCTAACCTCGATTGATCAGGAACCTTACCAATGAGGAGATGGCATGGAGCGCATGGACGCGGTACGTCGCGCCGGAGGAGTGATGTGGGTGGTGGCCGGGTTGGTCATCATGTGCGGATGGAGCTTGACGGCGCCGCCGGATGCGCCCGGACTGGTGACGTGGACGGTGGTGGCCGTCATCGGTCTTGGCGCCGGCGCGCTTCTCACAGCTCGCGACTCCGCCTGGCGTTGGTGGGCCGGCCGGGTGGCCGGGGTCGTGATCGGTGTGGAGCTGCTCGGCGCCGTCGGCGACCGGTTCGGCCTGCTCGGGGCTCCGGGCGCACCCGGTGTCTCCTGGGGTGACTGGGGGCACTTCCGCGCCGAGACCGCGGAGCTGGTGCCGTGGTCGGTGCTGGTCGAGCCGGCCGCCGTCGTCGCGACCGTGGCGGAACTGGCCCTGGGGGTGCTGTTGCTCCTCGGCATGTGGTGGCGGTGGGTCGGCAAGGCGACCGCTGGGTTGTTCAGATCTACCTGGCCGCCATGATTTCGGGGATGGGGGCCGCCTCGGTGCTGCAGTTCGGCGTGCCGGTGCTGATTGGTGGTGCCCTGTTGGCGTCGGCGCGGGGGACCCGCACGGGACGGCGGGCTCCGGACTGGGGACGTCTGGTGGGGTGATCACCCCACCAGACCTCCCCGCAGTCGAAGTGTGCCCGGGGTCAGGGGACGTGGCGCTCGTCCGGCCCGACGTAGGCGGACAGCGGCCGGATGAGCGCGTTCGCCTCCCGCTGCTCCCGGATGTGCGCGGTCCACCCGATGACGCGGCTCGCGACGAACAGCGGGGTGAACTGCTCGGTGTCGAAACCCATGAGGTGGTAGGCCGGTCCGGAGGGGTAGTCCACGTTGGGTTTGATGCCGGTGCGGCTCGCCATCTCGTCCTTGAGTGCGCGGTAGAGCGTGAGCAGGTCGGGCCGCTCGTAGTGCCCTGCGAGCGTCTCCAGGGCGTCCTCCATGGTCGGCACGCGTGAATCCCCGTGCTTGTAGACGCGGTGCCCGAACCCCATGACCTTGCGGTGCCCGCCGAGGGCGTCGTCCAGCCACCTCGGCACGCCGTCGGCCGAGCCGATCTCGTCGAAGGCGTGCATGACCGCCTCGTTGGCACCGCCGTGCAACTGGCCCTTGAGCGCGCCGATCGCGCCGACGACGGCCGAGTAGTAGTCCGACAGCGTGGAGGTGATCACCCGGGCGGTGAACGTCGACGCGTTGAAGCCGTGCTCGGCATACAGGATCATCGAGGTGTCGAAGGCCTGGCGCACCGGATCGTCCGGCTCCTTGCCGAAGACCATGGACAGGAAGTTCGCGCTGTAGCCGAGGTCGTCGCGGGGTGGCAGCAGCGGCAGGCCGTGCCGGCGCCGCTGGTCGTAGGCGATGACCGCCGGCAGCCTGGCGAAGAGGGCGACCGCCTGGTCGATCAGCGCCTCGGGATCCGCCGAGGTCGGGTCGGTGGCCCCGATCTCGCTGACGACGGTGCGCAGCACGTCCATCGGGTGGGCGTCCGTCGGCAGGGAGTCGATCAGGGTCTTCGTCGTCGCGTCGAGCTCGCGGCCGCCGCGCTCACTGCGGGTGAAGGCCGCCAGCTGCTCGGCGTCGGGCAGCTCCCCGAGCAGCAGCAGGTGCGCGACCTCCTCGAACGACCTGTCGGCGGCCAGCTCGTGCACCGGATAACCGCGGTAGAGAAGAGAATTGGTCTCGGAGTTGACCTGTGAGACCGCCGTGCGGTCGACGACGACCCCCTCCAGTCCCTTCCTGATGTCAGGCGTGGAGTCGTCGTGCGTGTCGTCGGATGTGGCCATCGCGGCCTCCTTGGTGGCGCCGAGCGCCTCAGCGGGTGACGGTGAAGTTGAAGACCCCCGAGTCGAACTGGTTGTAGCCCTCGTAGTCGACGAGGTCGTAGAGGTCGGCGCGGTGTTGCATCTGTGGCAGCACCGCCTGCAACGAACCGGCGGCATCCAGCTCCTCCAGGCCCCGCGCGGCCGCTCCCATCGCGAGCCGCAGCAGCGAGACCGGCCAGATCACCAGGTTGACGCCGACGTCCCGAAGCTGGTCGACGGTGAACAGCTCCGACTTGCCGAACTCGGTCATGTTGGCGAGGACCGGCACGTCCACCGCTGCCCGGACCGTCGCGAACTCCTCCAGCGAGGTCATCGCCTCGGGAAAGATCGCGTCGGCGCCGGCGTCGACGAGAGCCTTGGCGCGGTCCACCGCCGCCTGCAGACCCGAGACCGCCCGGATGTCGGTGCGGGCCATGATCAGCAGGTTGGGGTCGCGGCGGGCGTCCACGGCCGCGCGGATCCGCTTCAGGGCAGTGGCCTCGTCGACGACCTCCTTGCCGTCGAGGTGGCCACAGCGCTTGGGGTTGACCTGGTCCTCGATGTGCAGCCCGGCCACGCCGGCGTCCTCGAGCTCCTGCACGGTGCGCGCGACGTTCATCGGTTCCCCGAAACCGGTGTCCACGTCCACCAGCGCGGGCAGGTTGGTCATCCGGGCGATCTGGTGCGACCGGCCGGCGACCTCGGTCAGGGTGGTGAGCCCGATGTCCGGCAGTCCCAGATCGGCCGAGAGCACGGCGCCGGAGATGTAGACCCCGTCGAAGCCGTGCCGCTCGATCAGCCGCGCCGACAGCGGGTTGAAGGCTCCCGGGACCCGCTGCAGCTCGCCGCTGGCCAGGGCGGCGCGGAAGGCCACCCGCTTGGCGGCGGCGGTGGACTCGGCATACAGCATCAGAACAGTCCTTTCGGTGCGGCGGCGTCCTCCAACAACCCGGGCGCCGCGACCACGGTCAGGCCGCCGAGCTCCTCAGCGGTCAGTTCGGGCAGTCGCTCGGCGGTCTCGATGAAGCGGTCGATCTCGGCCGGCTCGAGCACGCCCTGCGCCAGGGTGCGGAACTTGAGGACGTAGTCCTTGCGGGCGAACGGCCTGGCCCCGAGGGGGTGTGCGTCGGCGACCGCGATCTCGTCGGTGATCAGGGCGCCGTCGGCCAGCTGCACCTCGACGGCACCGCCGAAGGCTTGTTCCGCCGGGTCCAGGCTGTGGTAGCGCCGGGTCCACTCCGGGTCCTCCCGGGTGCTGATCTTGCGCCACAGCGCCACGGTGTCGGGCCGATGAGCCCGCTCGGGGGCGTAGGAGGTCTCGTGGTCCCAGGCCCCGTCCTGCAGGGCGACCGCGAAGATGTAGGGGATCGAGTGGTCCAGGGTCTCGCGGGAGGCGTCGGGGGAGTACTTCTGCGGGTCGTTCGAGCCCGAGCCGATGACGTCGTGGGTGTGTTGGCTGGACCGCAGGACGATGGACGCCACCTGGCCCGGGTCCGCGACCTGCGGGTGCGCCTTGCGGAGGCGTCGCGCCAGGTCGATCCACGCCTGCGCCTGGTACTCCGCGGAGTACTCCTTGGTGAACGAGTCGAGGATCGCCCGCTTCGGCTCCCCCGGCGCGGGCAGCTGCACGTCGTAGGTCGCGTCCGGTCCGTCCAGCAGCCACGCGATGACGCCGTCCTCGCCCTCGTAGATCGGGGTCGGGCTGGTCTGACCGCGCATCGCCCGGTCGACCGCCTCGATCGCCATCTTGCCGGCGAACGCGGGGGCGTAGGCCTTCCACGAGGAGATCTCGCCCTTGCGGGACTGCCGTGTCGCCGTCGTCACGTGCAGCGCCTGCCCGATCGCCTGGAAGATCACCTCCGGGTCCAGGCGGAGCAGCGTCCCGATGCCCGCAGCCACTGAGGGCCCGAGGTGGGCAACGTGGTCGATCTTGTGGCGGTGCAGGCTGATCGAGCGGGACAGGTCGATCTGCACCTCGTAGCCGGTGGCGATCCCTCGCACCACGTCCAGGCCGGTCAGACCGTGCGCAGCGGCGTGCTGAGCCACGGCCACGACGGGCGGGATGTTGTCGCCGGGGTGCGAGTACTCGGCCGACAGGAACGTGTCGTGGTAGTCGAGCTCGCGCACCGCCACCCCGCCGGCCCAGGCGGCCCACTCCACGGAGGCCCGGTGGGTGGGCGGCACGCCGACCACGGTCGCGCCGGCGCCGCCGGTCGACGGCGGATGCGCCAGGGCCTGCGCCCGCGCGGCCGCCGGGGCCGCGCGGACCAGGGAGGCTGCCGCGACTGCCGCGTTGTCGATGACCCGGTTGATCACCATCTCGGTGACGTCGCCGTCGACCTCCACCTCGTCAGCGGCGAGCCGTGCGAGCTGCCAGGCGAGCTGGTCCACCCGGGCCAGCTCGTCCCCGCTGCGGTGCGCACGCACGTGGTGGATCTGCATCAGATCAGGACCTTTCGACTCGCTCCCAGCACCCCACGGGGCGCCGGGTGAGCGCCTCCACCACCACATTACGCGTGGCCCGACGTGCCGGTGTGACGCACTCGACGCGTTCAGGATTCGGGCTCGGTCGCAAGGGGGCCGTACCCTCAGGTCGTGGTTGACGCACCCATCGGCATCTTCGACTCCGGCTTCGGCGGCCTGACCGTCGCCCGTGCCGTGCTCGACCAGCTGCCGCAGGAGTCGGTCGTCTACGTGGGAGACACCCAGCGCGCGCCCTACGGCCCCCGCCCCATCGCCGAGGTCCGCCAGTTCGCCCTCGAGTGCCTGGACCGCCTCGTCGACCACGGCGTCAAGATCCTCGTCATCGCCTGCAACTCCGCGTCGGCAGCCATGCTGCACGACGCCCGGGAGCGGTATGACGTGCCGGTCGTCGAGGTCATCCGGCCGGCGGTCCGCCGGGCCGTCGCGGCAACGAGCAACGACCGGGTCGGCGTGATCTCGACGCGGGCGACCCACCGCAGCCACGCCTACATCGACTCCTTCGCCGCGGCACCCCAGATCACCGTGACCAGCGCGCCGTGTCCCCGGTTCGTCGAGTTCGTCGAGTCCGGAGTCACCAGTGGCAAGGAGCTGATCGAGGTCAGCCGCGCCTATCTGCAGCCGCTGAAGGATGCCGATGTGGACACCCTCATCCTGGGCTGCACGCACTACCCCCTCCTCGCAGGGGTCATCTCCTACGTCATGGGCGAGGACGTCACGCTGGTGTCGTCGGCGGAGGAGACCGCCAAGGACGTCTACCGGGTCCTCGCCGACGCCGACTCCCTGCGCGCCGACGGGCTGCCCGCACCGGAGCACCAGTTCCTGACCACAGGCGAGCCGGACGCCTTCGAATACCTCGCCCGCCGTTTCCTCGGGCCGGAGGTCGGCAGAGTCGGGCGGGTCGGCGGCCTGCCGGTGCTGGCGACATGAGGCTCACCGCGGTCGGTTGCTCCGGATCCTTCCCGGGGCCGGCCTCGCCGGCGTCCTGTTACCTGGTCCAGACGCAGCACGACGGCCGCACCTGGAGCCTCGTGCTCGACCTCGGCAACGGTGCCCTCGGCGCCCTGCAGCGGCACCTGCCGGTGCGTGCCATCGACGCCGTCGTCATCAGCCACCTGCATGCCGACCACTGCCTCGACCTCTGCGGCCTCTACGTCGCCCAGAAGTACTGTCCGCACTGCACCGCGCCCCACTCGCGCATCCCGGTCCACGGCCCGGCGGCCACCGCCGCGCGCATGGCAAGTGCCTACGGACTCGGCGAACCCGAGGGCATGACAGGGGAGTTCGACTTCCGCACGATGACCGACCGCGAGCCGTTCGAGGTCGGCCCGTTCACCATCACGCCGTTCCGGGTCAACCACCCGGTCGAGGCGTTCGGGGTGCGGGTCGAGGCCGACGGCAAGGTCCTGGCCTACACCGGCGACACCGACACCTGCGACGCCCTCCTGCCGCTCTGCCGCGACGCAGACCTGGTGCTCGCCGACTCCGCCTTCGTCGAGGGCCGCGACGACGCGAGCGGCATCCACCTGACCGGGCGTCGCGCGGCCCGGGCTGCGGTGGACGCGGGCGGGGTGCGCCGGCTCATGCTCACCCACCTTCCCCCGTGGAACGACCCGGACGTATGCCGTGCCCAGGCCGCGCAGGTCTGGCCCGGCGAGGTGGAGCTCGCGGCGCCGGACACGTCATACCAGCTCTGACCCCCGTCGCGCCGTCGCCCTAACCTTGGACGCATGACTCGACACGACGGCCGCGCGGCCGACCAGCTCCGCGACATCCGCATCACCCGCAACTGGCTCGACCACGCCGAGGGGAGCGTGCTCGTGGAGTTCGGTCGCACCCGTGTGCTGTGTGCCGCCTCGTTCACCGAGGGTGTGCCGCGTTGGCGCAAGGGCAGTGGCCAGGGATGGGTGACCGCGGAGTACGCCATGCTGCCCCGCGCCACCAACACCCGATCGGACCGCGAGTCGGTCAAGGGCCGGATCGGCGGCCGCACGCACGAGATCTCCCGGCTCGTCGGGAGGAGCCTGCGCGCGGTCATCGACACCAAGGCACTGGGGGAGAACACGATCGTGCTCGACTGCGACGTGCTGCAGGCCGATGGTGGCACGCGCACCGCCGCCATCACCGGGGCCTATGTCGCCCTCGCCGACGCGATCGAGACCGGGCGCGCCAACGGCGCGATCTCCCAGGCCGCGCAACCGCTGACCGGATCGGTGGCCGCCGTCAGCGTCGGGGTGGTCGCCGGGACGCCGGTGCTCGACCTGGACTACCCCGAGGACTCCACCGCCGACACCGACATGAATGTCGTCATGACCGGCGACGGCAGGTTCGTCGAGGTGCAGGGCACCGCCGAGGCGGAGCCCTTCGATCGCGAGGCCCTGGGCGCGCTGCTCGACCTCGCGGCGACCGGCTGTGCCCGGCTCACGCAGCTGCAGCAGGCATCGCTCGGCGAGGGGCGGTCGTGACCCGCGTCGTCCTGGCGACCCGCAACGCGCACAAGGTCGAGGAGCTCGACGCGATCCTGCGCGACCTCGTCGGGGAGCTCGGTCTCGAGGTGGTGGGCGTGACCGCCTTCCCCGACGTGGAGGACGTCGTCGAGTCGGGCGTCACCTTCGCCGAGAACGCCACCCTCAAGGCCGTGGCCGTGGCCCGGGAGACCGGCCTGCCGGCGATCGCCGACGACTCCGGCCTGGCCGTGGACGTGCTCGGCGGTTGCCCAGGGGTCTTCAGCGCGCGGTGGTCGGGCACCTCCGGCGCGGACAAGGACCGCCGCAACAACGAGCTGCTGCTCGCGCAGCTGTCGGACGTGCCGGACGAGCACCGGGCGGCCGGGTTCGTCTGCGCTGCCGCGCTGGCGCTCCCGGACGGCAGCGTGCGCGTGCGCGAGGGCCGGATCCCGGGCCGCCTCGGCCGCGAACCCCGTGGGTCGGGAGGCTTCGGTTACGACCCCTTGCTGATCGTGGACGGCGGTGACCGCACCCTGGCCGAGTTCTCGCCGGAGGAGAAGAACGCGGTCTCCCACCGCGGCAACGCCTTCCGTGCGCTCGCCGAGGACCTGCGCGAACTGTTCGGCGCAGATGCCTCCCGAGAAGGCGGTCGATGAGGGGTCCTCGGCCTCCTGCCGTCGGCTCGACAGTGTGGGTGCGCGCGGCGGCCTGTTCCCGGACGAGCTGGAGCGTGGGATCCTGAGGGGGTGAAGCGCTCCTGGGCACCTGCGCTCGCTGGCGTGGTCGCGGGCGTGGTCACGGTCGGTGCCGCCACCTTGCTGGCGGGGGTGCTGTCGAGACTGGCGACGTCGAGCAGCACCGCCTCGCCGGTGGTGGCCGTCGGCGGCGCGTTCGTGGACCGGACTCCGCCCTGGCTGAAGGACTTCGCCGTCAACGCCTTCGGCACCCGCGACAAGCTGGCCCTCTTCGTCGGCATGGGTCTGGTGCTCGCGATCCTCTGCGCCCTGATCGGATGGTGGGGCGCGCGACGACCGGTCGCGGGACTGGTCGCCTTCGCCCTGCTCGGTGCGGTCGGCGCCGCAGCCGTGCTCAGTCGGCCCGGCTCGGCCGGTGGCGACGTCATCCCGACCGTCGTGGGGACGCTGCTCGGCCTCTGGACACTCAGCACGCTCTGGGGCCGAGCGGGGACGCGCGCCGACGTGGTCTCCCGTGGCGGCGCCGGGCAGTCGCTGCTCGACCGCCGGGGGTTCCTCGCGATGGGAGGTGTGCTGGCGGCGCTGGGCGTGGTGGCGACAGCCGCCGGCCAGCGGTTCGGCGGACGCACCCAGCAGGTCCTCGCCGCCAGGGAGAAGCTCCGCGTCCCGCGCGTCGCACACCCGGTCAGGGTGCCGTCGTCAGCCCAGCTGTCGGTGCCCGGGATCAGTCCGTATGTCGTGTCGGGACAGGACTTCTACCGCATCGACACCGCGCTGGTCGTCCCGCAGGTCGATCCGGCCACGTGGCGGATCCGCGTGCACGGGATGGTGCGCCGGGAGGTCACCCTGACCTGGGACCAGCTGCTCGCCAAGCCGATGCAGCAGCAGCTGACGACCCTCACCTGCGTCTCCAACGAGGTGGGTGGGGACCTGGTCGGCAACGCGGTCTGGACCGGCTGGCCGGTCCGCGAGATCCTGGCCGAAGCCGGGGTCGAGCCAGGCGCGGACATGGTGCTGTCCCGCAGCGAGGACGGGTGGACCGCGGGCACGCCGCTCACCGCGCTCACCGACGACCGCAACGCCCTGCTCGCCGTCGGGATGAACGGTCGGCCGCTGCCGCTCGAGCACGGCTTCCCGGTGCGTCTGGTCGTGCCCGGCCTCTACGGCTACGTCTCGGCCACCAAGTGGGTGGTCGACCTCAAGCTGACGACCTTCGCGCGGGACATGGGCTACTGGACCGACAAGGGCTGGTCGGCCCGTGGCCCGATCAAGACGGCCTCGCGCATCGACGTGCCGCGCAGCGGCGCCACCGTGGACGCCGGCACGGTCGCGGTCGCCGGAGTGGCGTGGGCGCAGCATCGTGGCATCGACAAGGTCGAGGTCCGGGTCGACGACGGACCCTGGCGGCAGGCCAGGCTCGCGGCCGAGCCGTCGATCGACGCCTGGCGCCAGTGGGTCCTGCCCTGGGAGGCCACCCACGGCAGCCACACCCTCTCGGTGCGTGCCACGGACGGCGACGGCAACCTCCAGACCTCGGCGCACGCGATACCGGCGCCCAACGGGGCCAGCGGCTGGCACACCGTCACCGTCACGGTGCGCTGAACCGCAGCTTCACCGATCCCCGCCCGCGCCAGATCGCCCAGTCACTCGTCCGGTCTGACGCGACCGCGGGCAGCCTTGGTCTGGGAGCGGATCCGCTTGGCCTGCAGGCGTCTTCGTTGCGAACTGCGCGTCGGCCTGGTGGCGCGGCGTGCGGGCGGTGGAGGAGCGAGCGCCTCGCGCATCAGCGAGGCGAGCCGTTGCCGCGCAGCGACCCGGTTCTGGTGCTGGGAGCGGTGCTCGCTCGCGATGATCAGGACCACACCATCCGGGAAGCGGTCGCCCAGCCTGACCAGGGCGCGGGCCCGTTGCCGGTCGTCCAGTGCGGTGGACTCGCCCACGGCATACCGCAGCTGCACCTTGGTGTCGCTGGTGTTGACCTTCTGGCCGCCGGGTCCGGAGGACCGGGCGAACTGTTCCTCGAGCTCGGTGGCGGGCAGGACGAGCCCGTGGGGCAGGCCCGGGCCGGCGCGGACGGCCAGGTCGTCTCCCGGCCGGCCCACCGCCGTGCGCTTGGCAGGAATCATGATGTCCACCCTCGTCACCCGTGCGGAAGAAGGGACTCGAACCCTCACGCCCGAAGGCACAGGAACCTAAATCCTGCGTGTCTACCAGTTCCACCACTTCCGCGCGGACCCGATGCTACGCAGGTGCGGCGCCTCGCGTGGTGGGCACCCGGCATACCGGCCTCCATCCTCGCCGCTGTCGGCTCCAAGGCCGTATGGCGGCGGCGTCCGCTCAGGCGTCCAGCTTCAGGGCCTTGCGCAGCGAGGCGACGTGGCCGGTCGCCTTGACGTTGTAGCGGGCGAGCTCCACCGTGCCGTCGGTGCCGACGACGATGGTCGAGCGGATGACGCCGGTGACCTTCTTGCCGTAGAGGGTCTTCTCGCCGAAGGCGCCGTAGGAGTTCATCACGGCCTTGTCCGTGTCGGAGAGCAGGGGATAGGTCAGCCCCTCCTTCTCCTCGAACTTCTTCAGCTTCTCCGGCTTGTCCGGGCTGATGCCCACGACGTCGAAGCCTTCGCTCCGCAGCCGGTCCAGGCTGTCGCGGAAGTCGCACGCCTCCTTGGTGCACCCCGGCGTCATCGCCGCCGGGTAGAAGAAGATGATCAGCCGCCGGCCGGCGTAGTCCGACAGCGACACGGCGCGGCCGTCCTGGTCGTTCAGCGTGAAGGCTGGGGCGGGCTGTCCCGTGTCGAGGCGCGGCATGGTTCCTCCATAGGGTGTGGGGCCGGATGGTGTTCTCGCTGCGTGATGACACCGTCTAGTGTGCGTTATGGTCGCACCAGCCTCTTGAAGGGACCCGAGACATGGCCAAGGACAGTGAGCAGGGCACCAGGTCCGTGAGCGAGATCGAGTCCGACATCGCGGCGGCCCGCCAGCGACTGGCGGGCACGGTGGACGAGCTCGCGTTCCGGGCCCAGCCCAAGGAGATCGCGCGGCGGCAGAAGGAGGCCGCACGGCTCAAGCTCGACGAGGCGACCCGTGCGCCGGACGGCGAGCTGCGCACCGAGCGGATCAGCGCCATCCTCGGGGCCGTCTCCGCAGTGCTGGTCGGGATGGGTCTGTTGCGTCGTCGGCGTGGCTGACTCCCGCGGCACGGCAGGTGAACGCCTGCCGATCCGGATGCTGCACGACCGGGTGCTGGTCTCCCTCGAGGACGAGGCGGGTGAGCGCCGGTCGGGCGGCGGCATCGTCATACCGGCGACCGCGAGCGTCGGCAAGCGCCTGGCGTGGGCGCAGGTGGTGGCCACCGGCCAGAACGTCCGCCAGGTGCAGGTGGGTGACCGCGTGCTCTTCGACCCCGAGGACCGTGGCGAGGTGGAGCTGCACAGCAAGGAATACGTCCTGCTCCGCGAGCGGGACATCCACGCCGTCGCGGCCCCGCGCGTCGACGACGGCCAGACGGGCCTCTACCTCTGAGGGGATGGTTGCCCCAGACCCTCGGCCTGCCCGGGCCCGGCCTTGGCTCGCCGACTCCGTGCGCAGCGCCGCCGGGGATCAGCCCACCGTGGGCAACGACTCCGGAGGTCAGCCGACCTGGGCCCGCGCGGCAGTGAAGGCCTCCACACACCTGCGCACGTCGTCCTCGCTGTGGGCCGCCGACATCTGCACCCGGATGCGGGCCTTCCCGACCGGGACGACGGGGAACGAGAACGCGATCACGTAGACGCCGTGCTCGAGCATGGCGTCGGCGATCGCGGCGGCCTTGCGGGCACCGTCCTCGCCGGCGAACATCACCGGGATGATCGCGTGGGTGCCCGGCAGCAGCTCGAACCCGGCCTCCGTCATGAGCGTGCGGAAGAGCTCGGCGTTGCGCCGCAGTGCTTCTCGGCCCTCGTCCGAGGTGCGTGCCAGCTCGATCGCCTTGATCGAGCCCGCGGCCACGGTCGGGGCGACGGCGTTGGAGAACAGGTAGGGGCGCGAACGCTGGCGCAGCAGGTCGACGATCTCCTGGTGCGCTGCGACGTAGCCGCCCGATGCGCCGCCGAGGGCCTTGCCGAGGGTGCCGGTGAGGATGTCCACCCGGTCCATGACAGCGAAGTGCTCCGGCGTGCCGCGGCCGCCTTCGCCGACGAAGCCGACGGCGTGCGAATCGTCGACAAGCACCATGGCGCCGAATTCGTCGGCCAGGTCACAGATCTCATCCAGCGGTGCGAAGTAGCCGTCCATCGAGAAGACGCCGTCGGTGACGATGAGCTTGCGCCGCGCGTCGGAGGCGGACTCGAGCTGGGCCCGCAGGTCCGCCATGTCGGCGTTCTTGTAGCGGAGCCGGCGGGCCTTGCACAGCCGGATGCCGTCGATCAGCGAGGCGTGGTTGAGCTCGTCGGAGATGACCACGTCGTCGGCGCCGAGCAGCACCTCGAAGACGCCACCGTTGGCGTCGAAGCAGGACGAGTAGAGGATCGTGTCGTCGGTGCCGAGGAAGTCCGAGATCGCGGACTCGAGCTGCTTGTGCAGTTCCTGCGTCCCGCAGATGAAGCGGACGGACGCCATCCCGAAGCCCCAGTCGTCAAGCGCCGCAGCAGCGGCCGCCTTGACGTCGGGGTTGTCGGCGAGACCGAGGTAGTTGTTGGCACAGAAGTTGAGTGCGTCCGCCTTGGCCGTGGTGATGTGCGCCGACTGTGGCGAGGTCAGCCGCCGCTCGTCCTTGAACAGGCCCGCGTCGCGGATCTCCTGCAAAGTGGTGCCGATCTCGTCCTTCACTGATCCATACATCGGTGCCCTTTCGTCGTCGCTCTGGTCGTATGCCGGGTGCGTGCCGAGGTGGTCAGCTCCAGTCGAGGACGACCTTGCCACACTGCCCGGAACGGGCCGCGTCGAATCCGTCCTGCCACTGCTCGGCGGGGAAGCGGTGGGTGATGACCGACGCGACGGCGTCGCGCAGCCGGTCCGAGGTCTGCAGCATCGAGCTCATGGCATACCACGTGTCATACATCTGCCGGCCGTAGATGCCCTTGATGGTGATCATGTGGGTGATGACGCGGCCCCAGTCGATGGGGAAGGGGTCCTTCGGCAGGCCGAGCATGGCGATCCGTCCGCCGTGGTTCATGTTGGCCAGCATCTCCTCGACGGCCGACGGGTTGCCGGACATCTCGAGGCCGATGTCGAAGCCCTCGCGCATGCCGAGCTCACGCTGGGCCTCGGCCACCCGGCGCTCGGCGACGTTGACCACGAGGTCGGCGCCGGCGCCGCGGGCGAGGTCGAGACGGTAGTCGCTGACGTCGGTGACGACGACCTTGCGGGCGCCGACGTGCCGGGCCACGGCCGCGGACATCACCCCGATCGGGCCGGCGCCGGTGACGAGCACGTCCTCGCCGGCGAGGGGAAAGCTCAAGGTGGTGTGGACCGCGTTGCCCAGCGGGTCGAAGACGGCCCCGAGGTCCGGGTCGAGGTCGTCGGGCTGGACCCACACGTTGCTCGCGGGGATCACGACGAAGTCGGCGAAGGCACCGTCCCGGTTGACGCCGACGCTGTTGGTGCGGATGCACAGGTGGCGGCGCCCGGCCCGGCAGTTGCGACAGGTGCCGCAGACCACGTGTCCCTCGCCGGAGGCCTTCTGGCCGACCTGCACCGAGTCGACGTCCGCCGCCACCTCGACGACCTCGCCGAAGAACTCGTGGCCCAGGACCAGTGGCGGGCGCACCGTGGAGGCGGCCCAGTCGTCCCACTGCTCCAGGTGCAGGTCGGTGCCGCACAGGCCCGCCCGAAGTACCCGGATCTTGACCTCGCCGGGGCCCACCTCCGGCTCGGGCCGATCCACCAGCTCCAGGCCGGGGCCGGCCTCGGGCTTCACGAGTGCTCGCATCGGCGCTTCCTCCAGGGACGAGTGGTCGGGTCTATCGGGTCGATCGGAATGCAGGGATCACGCTACCGTCGCGTGCTGCGCCGGCTCAGGTGGCGCGGCCCCGGTCGAAGTGGACGACCGCGCTGTCGGAGGGCCTGGTGGTCACGGATGCCGGTGACGGACCGCGGGCGCCGCTCGGCGAGAATGGCGCCACGCGCCGGGGCGCGGACCGATGGTACGAACCTGCTGGAGGCAGACCGATGACGCTCGCGCTGACCAACGCCCGAATCGTTCTGCCCGAGGGCGTCGTGGACTCGGTTGCGCTGCGGGTCGACGGCGACCGGATCGTCGAGGTGGCCGACCGTCCGGCACTGGGCGACACGGCATTGGACCTCGGCGGCCGGTGGCTCGTCCCGGGGTTCGTCGACACCCATGTCCACGGTGGTGGCGGCGAGAGCTTCCAGTCCGGTGAGGCCGAAGCGGTCCGCCGGGCCGTGGCCCACCACCGGTTGCGGGGGAGCACCACGGTGGTCGCGAGCCTGGTGTCCCGCCCCGTTGGCGAGATGGTCGAATCTGTCGCTCGGCTGCGCGAACTCGTGACCGACGGTGTCGTCGCCGGTGTGCACCTCGAGGGACCGTTCCTGTCCGAGGGCCGCTGTGGTGCCCATGACCCGGCGCTGCTGCGTGACCCGGACCCCGAGCTGGTGCGGCAGCTGCTCGACGCGGGGCGGGGCGCAGTGCGGATGGTGACGATCGCGCCTGAGCGCGCAGGTGGGATCGCTGCGGTCCGCGCCGTCATCGCAGCCGGCGCGGTGGCAGCTGTCGGCCACACCGACGCGACGTATGCCGTGACGCGCGAAGCAATCGGTGCGGGCGCCACCGTCGCCACGCACCTGTTCAACGGAATGGCTCCCTTGCACCATCGGGAACCGGGCCCGGTCCTTGCCCTGCTCGACGATGAGCGGGTGACCGTCGAGCTGATCCACGACCACGAGCACCTGAATCCCGCAGTCGTGCGGCATGTCTTCGCCGTGGCGGGTGGCCGCACCTCCCTGGTCAGCGACGCCATCTCCGCGGCAGGTCTCAGCGACGGCGACTACCTGCTCGGAGGCCTCGGCGTCGTGGTCCGTGACGGAGCCGCGCGGCTCGCCGAGGGTGGCGTGCTCGCCGGCAGTACGGTCGATGTGCACCGGGCGTTCGTCAATGCCGTGCGTGACGGCATCGCCATTGCGGACGCGGTCGCCTCGGCCGCGTCCACGCCCGCACGCGCACTCGGACTGGACCACGTCGGCTGTCTCACGCCGGGATTCGCAGCCGACGTGCTCGTTCTCGATGACGACCTCGAGATCGTGGCGGTGATGAAGGACGGCGGCTGGTTGGGGGACGCCCCGCAGCGCTTCTAGGCCGGCACAGGGAGGAAGAGCCTCCGGATCGGTGATCCCGCTCGCGGGTGGCGGAGGCCCCGGCCACCGGGCTCGGCGCGCTGGAGGCGGAGACTTTTCCCCTTAGGGGACGCGACCGGTGAGCCTCCGCTGCTGACACGGTCCCGAGGGAGCGGGCGGTGGCACCCCAGGATTCGACCATCCGGGACTTTGGGCCCTGACCACCCCGTGGCCGTGGGGAGATGGTGGGTCTGAGGCATCAGGAGCCCATCCCTTCGGTGGTTCCGTCCAATGAAGGAGCAGGTCATGACAACCTACGGCGACTCACAGGTTCCGTCGCTCGGGACGGACCATCGCGGTTCAACCGTGTTGTCGTTCGACGAATGCTTGCGACGTCTCCGCGAGGTTCCCGTCGGCCGGCTTGGACTTCGTAGCGGCGGTGACATCGTGATGCTGCCGGTCAACCACTTCGTCAGCGGGACGACCGTCTCCTTCCGTACGGACTGGGGCTCCAAGCTCGAGGCCCTTCCGAACGGAGCTCCGGTGTCCTTCGAAGCGGATGACTTCGACGAAGCGTCCCGGACCGGGTGGAGCGTGCTGGTGAAGGGCGTCGTCGAGTGGATCGAGGATGGCACGGAGTCGGAGGCGCTGGATCGGACGGCGCCTGTCAGTTGGCTTCCAGCAACCGCAGACGCGGTCTGGGTCAGGATCTGGCCGGAAGAGGTGACCGGCCGGGAACTGACGCCACCGTCTCGGGCCGTGACCCCTCCGCTGAGGTGACGTATGAGGCGACCGGCACCGAACGCGGACGGCCAACGCGCAACAGGCGTTCCTCGTGATGGAGTGCGCCGTCAGGGACTCGAACCCCGAACCCGCTGATTAAGAGTCAGCTGCTCTGCCAATTGAGCTAACGGCGCGCGAGGCGAAACATTAGCAGGATCGGGCCCCGGTTAAGAAATCGAGGGGTGTGCGCGAACCGTGGATGTCGGGAGCAGGCTGCAGGTGGATCGTCCGGACGCCGCCTGCCCGCCGCCGACGACGCGGTAGGTGACGGTGTAGGTGCCGCCGCCCAGGTGGCGCCGCAGCGGGAGCACGACCCGGCGGCCCTCGACGGACGCCGACCCGCTTGCGACACCTGCCCCCGTGCTGTCGGTCACGGTCACGACCGTCGCGGACGCGACCACGTCCTCGTTGAAGATCAGCACGGCGGTCTGCGGCTCTGCCGTGAGCACAGCACCGGCCGCGGGGGTGAGGCGCACTAGCCGAGGGTGGGCCGAGGCGGACTCGGCCGAGTAGACCATCACCGCCGCGACAGCGAGCAGCACGAGTGCGGCGAACCGGAGCGCGGTGCGGGTGGTGTCCAGGGGCAGGGGGCGAAGGTCCGCAGACATGACCATGAGTGTCCCGATCGCGGATGTGAGGACGCTGAGAGCGGCCCGCGGGCGACGAAGGGGCCCGGTGCTCCCGGGCCCCTCGTTGAGTGGGGTGAGTGACGGGACTTGAACCCGCGACATCCGCGACCACAACGCGGCGCTCTACCAGCTGAGCTACACCCACCATGAATGACGCGCCCCGGCCGGGATGGCCTGCGCGGGACGCGGTCAGCGGCGACCATGCTACCCGGTCGCGGGCCGTGGACCGAACCGGGGCGTCAGGCCTCCACCGGGCCGATCTCGTGACGGTCGCGGATCACCTTGGCGGTGTCGGAGTCCGGGCCCGGCGGCGGCACGAAGACGGCCTCCCGGTAGTAGCGCAGCTCGGCGATGCTCTCCCGGATGTCGGCCAGGGCTCGGTGCCCGCCGGCCTTGCGCGGGGCGGCGAAGTAGGCGCGGGGATACCAGCGCCGGGCCAACTCCTTGATCGAGGAGACGTCGATGATCCGGTAGTGCAGGTAGGACTCGAGCTCGGGCATGTCCCTGGCCAGGAAGCCCCGGTCGGTACCGACGGTGTTGCCGCCGAGCACCGCCTTGCCCGGCTCGGTGACCCACTCGCGGACGTAGTCGAGCACCTGCGCCTCCGCGTCGGCCATGGAGATGCCCTGCTCGAGCTCGGCCAGCAGGCCGCTGTTCGTGTGCATCTCACGGACGAAGTCACCCATCTGCTCGAGGGCCTCGGCGGGCGGCTTGATGATCAGGTCCACGCCGTCGCCGAGCTGGACCAGCTCGTAGTCGGTCACCAGCGCCGCCACCTCGATGAGGGCGTCGGCGCCCAGGTCCAGCCCGGTCATCTCGCAGTCGATCCAGACGATCCGGTCGGTCAGTGCTCGCTCGTTCACGGTCTCAGCCACGGCAGCCACCTTAGAGCCACGTCGGCTACTCTGCGGCCCCATGACCTGGTCTGCGCCCGAAGGGCAGGCTCCTGGCCCATCCGCGGGACCGGCCGGCGCACTGACCCGCGGGCGCAGCCAGGTGCTGCGGACCTGGCTGCGCGTGTCGCTCACCGTGATCGGTTTCGGCGTGTGCGCCGCGGTGCTGGTCGCCGCGATCGGTCACGAGGCCGGTGTGACGGCCACCCTTGTCGGCCTGGTTCTCGCGGTGCTGCCGCTCGGTGTGGTCGTGCCGGCGTTCCTCTGGCTCGACCGGTTCGAGCCCGAACCTCCGCGACTGCTGCTGCTGACCTTCCTGTGGGGCGCGCTGGTCGCCAGCACGGTGGCCCTCGTCGTCAACACCTCGACCATGATGCTGCTCTCGCGGGCGGGAGCGGACGCCATGACGATCGGGGCGATCGCGGTCGCGCCGGTGGTCGAGGAAGTCCTCAAGGCCTCCGCGCTCGTGGTCATCCTCCTCCTGCGGCGGCGCGAGGTGGACAGCGTCGTCGACGGCATCGTCTATGCCGGCATCGCGGCCGCCGGCTTCGCCTTCGCGGAGAACATCCTCTACCTCGCTCGTGCCTTCCACGACTACGGCGGCGATGGGCTGGTCTTCACCTTCCTGCTGCGCGGCGTCATGGGGCCCTTCGCCCATCCGCTGTTCACCTGCTGCACCGGCCTGGCCGTCGGCATCGCGGTCACGACACACCGGAAGGTCCTGCGCGTGCTGGTGCCGGCGGCCGGGCTGATCATCGCCATCGCCCTGCACAGCTTCTGGAACCTCACCGCGGCAGCAGGCGCCTCCGGCTACGTGCTCCTGTATGCCGTGCTGCAGGTGCCGGTCTTCCTCGCCTTCGTGACCGCGGCCATCTTGATCCGCCGGCACGAGGGCCGGGTCATCGGGCGACACCTCGTGCCGTATGCCGATCGCGGCTGGCTGAGCCCGGGAGAGGTCACCATGCTGGCGTCGATGCGCGAGCGGCGCCGAGCGCGCACCTGGGCACGGCTGGGGGGAGGCCGGACGGCGCTCACGGCGATGGAGGCCTTCCAGGACACCGCGAGCGAGCTCGCCCTGCTGCGGCGGAGGATCAACCGAGGGAAGGTCGACGCGTCCATGCTCGCGACCGAGCGTCTCCTGCTGGACCGGCTGATGGCGGGCCGCACCGCCTTCCTGGGGCACACGCCATACTGAGTGCCCGAGCGAGTCGCCGCCGCTACCACCGCAACCGGTCGTCGAGGTGGGCTCCCGCGGCGCGCACCGCGGCGTCGGCGTCACGGGCCGTGAGGGCGGTGACGATCGGTCGGTGGTCGACCCACTCCGCCTGGGCGAGGTCGGGCCCGCTCCACCTCGCGAGGGACTCCTCCACGGCTCCCGCCACGTCGTTGTAGAGCTGCACCAGAAGCGGGTTGTGACTCGCGGCCACGAGCAGCGCGTGGAAGGCCGCGTCGTCGGCCGCCCAGCCCGCGGCGTCGTTGCGGTCCCAGGCCGCGTCGCGGCGTTCGAGCGCCTTGGACAGGCGGGTCAGGTCGGCGCGGGTCCGACGCTGTGTGGCGAGTCGTGCCGCTTCGACCTCCAGGGCCCGTCGCACCTCGGTGACGTGACGCACCTCCGAGTCCGCGAGCAGCCGCCGCACCGGGCCGGACACGCTGCTGGTGGAGACCACGAAGGTGCCGGCGCCGTGCCGGACGTCGAGGACCCCCAGGTGGGCCAGCGCCCGCACCGCCTCTCGGACCGTGTTGCGCCCCACGCCGAGCGCAGCAGCGAGGTCGGCCTCCGCAGGGATGCGCTCGCCGACCTCCCACTCGCCGGACTCGATCAGCCTGCTGAGCTGCTCGATGGTCTGCCCGACCAGGCCGTGACGCTGGGTGGTCTCGAGCGGCATCGGTGTTCCTCCAGACATCCGGTCATCCCATGTCTTGCTACCCTACGTCAGTGCCCGTCCCGACCCCGTTGCCTCGTCGCCGTGTCGCCGCCCGGCCGCGGAAATTGGCCTGGGCCCTGGTCATGACCGTGCTGGTCGCCCTCAACCTGCGCGCCGCGGTCACCAGCCTCGGGCCCGTGCTCCCTCGTGCCAGGACTGAGCTCGGCCTCGGGGCCTCGGCAGCCAGTTTCGCGACGGCCGCCCCGGTGCTCTGTTTTGGCCTCTTCGCCCTCGTCAGCCCCTGGCTCGCCAAACGGCTCGGGCTCGACCGGGCCATGGCGCTGGCGGTGCTTGTCTTGGTGGCCGGCCTGTTCGGTCGTCCGGTGGCCGGCGAAGCGGCACTGCTGGTGGGCACGGTGCTGTGCTGCATCGGTATCGCGGTCGCGAACGTGCTGCTGCCTGCCGTGGTCAAGGAACGGGCCCCGAACCGCATCGGCTTGGTCACGGGCGCCTACACCGCCGCGCTGGCCGGCGGGTCCGCCCTGGCTGCTGCGGTCTCGGCGCCCTTGGCCGACAGCTTCGGCGTGCGCATGTCGCTGTGGGCCTGGACGGCGCCCGCCCTGGTGGCCCTGGTGGTCTGGGTCCCGCACCTGTGGGCCCGGCAGGGGCCCGACGTTACTCCCTCCAGGGCGCGGTCGGACATCCCGGAAGCCGGCACGGCGTCGGTCTGGCGCAGCCCGGTCGGCTGGGCCCTGGCCGGCCTGTTCGGCGCGCAGGCCACCACGGCATACGTGACGATGGGCTGGCTCCCCACGTTGCTGCAGCACCGCGGGATCGGCGAGACCCAGGCGGGGCTGCTGCTCGCCGCGTCCATCCTGGTCAGTGTCCCGGTCTCGGCCGTGGTGCCGACGATGGCGGCGCGGCGCTATTCCCAGGTGGGCCTGATCACCGTACTCACGATGAGCGCCTTCCTGGGCCTGACAGGCCTCACCTTCGCTCCGACGTGGGCCTCCTGGGCGTTTGCCGCCGCACTGGGGATCGGCAACGGCGTCTTCCCGCTGACGCTCACCCTGTTCAACATCCGCGGCCGCAGTCCTTCGGAGACCCAGTCGCTGTCGGCGATGGGGCAGGGCGTCGGCTACCTGCTCGCCGCGGCGGGTCCGTTCGCCTTCGGCGTGGTCGGTTCGATGACCGGCGACTGGCGGTTGCCGATGTTCGGGCTCTTGGTGGTCGTCCTCCTCCAGGTGGCTGCCGGGCTGGTGGCCGGCCGCCCCCGGAGCCGCCCGGCTGCCCCTGGCAACGCAACCGTGGTCCTCGAGGCGGGGGACCGTGCCGGCTCGTGCTGATGAGGCACCTGGCTGGCGGCGAGGATCCGGTTGCGGCGCGCTCGGCGCTGGCCCAGATCAGGGTCAGCTGCGCTGGTGCGGGTCGAGGACGAGCGGACTGCGGGTCAGCAGCACGACGCCCAGGACCATCAGGGCCAGGCCGGCGGCACCGGCGGCGAGCGAACCCGGGTTGGTGCGCAGGCCCTGGCCGAACAACACCGTCGACAACAACAGGCCGGTCACCGGCTCGGCCAAGGTGAGGGCCGGGAGGGACGCGCTGAGATCGGCCGTGCTGAAGGCGTTCTGCGCGAAGGTGAGCCCGATGGCGGCGGCGCCGACCACGCTCCACAGTGGCCAGGAGACGAGCTGGGTGAGGAGTCCCTGCCCGAGCCGGCGGATGAGCTGCTGAGTGAGCACGTCCTGCATACCGAACGTGGCACCGGCGGCCGCCGCCAGCATCAGTGCTCGCACGCGCGCCCGGCGATTGATGGCGAAGGCGACGATGAGACCGACCACTAAGGCGACGGCGCCACCGCCCAGCAGGATCGGCCATGCTCCGACGAGGACCGTGCCCGTCCGGTGCGGCCGATCGAGTCCGAGCAGCAGGGCCAGTCCCGCGATCATGCTGACCGCCCCGATCCAGTCGCCCCGCTGCAGCCGACGACGGCTCCACAGCGCACCGAGGGGCAGGGCGAAGAGCACGTTGGTGGCGAGGAGGGGTTCCACGACGACGAGGCTGCCGAGTCCGAGAGCGGTCGCGCCGAGCAGCTGGCCGCACACCATCGTGGCGATCCCGGCCAGCCACATCGGTCGTCGCAACAGCACCAACAGCAGCCCGGGCCGCAGCGGGGCGCCGCTCGGCACTTCGGCGGCCTGGTGCTGCTGGAGCACGAATCCCAGGGCGAGGAGCATGGCAGCGCCGAGCCCGACCGCGATGACCACCTCAGCCTGCCGATCGTGGGCCATCCGGGCGCCGGTCCTCGCCCAGACCGATGTCCGGTTCCTGCCCCGACGATCCCACCTCGGAGGCGACATCGGAGCGGCTCAAGGTGAAGGTGCCCCAGGCCACCCCGGCGGCCGCGGCGATCTCGAGCACGATCCATCCGCCGCCGCGCACCTGCTCGGCGAACATGGTGACGCCGAGCAGGATGGCCACGACGGGATCCGCGAGGGTGACGCCCGGTTGCACCGCAACCAGGGTCCCGGCCTGCAGGCCCAGCTGCAGCAGAACCATGGCCGCGATCCCCGCCACCGGCACCAGGTAGGTCTCCCACCGGGCGAGGATCGACCAGGTCAACCCCTCGGCGAGGGTGGCGGACATGAACACGGCGGTCAAGGCGAAGCAGACGCCTGATCCGATGCCGAACAGTGCCGCTCCACGGGCGGATCCGACGAGCTGGCCAGCGACGAAGAGCACCACGACCGTCAGAGCGCTGAGACCAGCTCCCAGGGCCCAGCCCAGCCCGCCGACCTTGCCCGGGTGTCCACCACCCGGTTGCAGCGAAAACAGGAACAGGGCCATCCCCGCCGCCATGGCCACGATCGCCGCCCAGTCCCGGCCGCCGAGGCTGCGCCGGAACACCCGCGAGGCGAGCAGCAGCGTGACGGGGAGCTCCAGGGCCATCAGGGGCTGGACGACGGAGACCTCACCCATGGACAGTGCAGCCGCCTGCAGGACGAAGCTGACGACGATGGCACCGATCCCGAGCAGCCATACGGGCTGGCGCAGCAGGTGAAGGAGCGCGGTCGCGCGGCTCTCGTCGGTCCTGGCCTCACGGCGGTTGGCGATCCGCTGCAGCACCGACGACAAGGCGTTGATCGCCGCGGCCAGGACGGCCAGCAGCACGGTCAGCATGAGACCGACCGGCTCGCGTGGGCACACGGCAGTGCCGGCGTTGCCGCCGCACTGCTCCGGATACCCAACGAGTGATCACCGCCTCCGACGACCGGACCGCGTCCGGAAGGTCGTCGATCTCCTCGTGGTTACCCCCGCACGGACCACGAAAACCTCGCACTGCCGTCGACGCCGTGCAGCACCCGGGGCATGACGGTGCTTGGTTAGACTGCTCGGGCCGACGCCGTCGAGGGCGCGGCGACCAGCCCTCGTAGCTCAGCTGGATAGAGCAAGAGCCTTCTAATCTCTAGGTCGCAGGTTCGAGTCCTGCCGGGGGCGCCATCCACAGCACCTTGGCGCGAAATGCTGCCGCCGAGGAGCCGCGGTGATCGACTCAGTGGGTGTGCGGGATCTCGCCGATGGCGCCCAGCATCAGCGTGGAGTGCGCGTAGGCTCCGCCGGCCCGCATCTCGGCGGCGACCCAG
The DNA here is from genome assembly GCF_005222685.1 of Segeticoccus rhizosphaerae. NCBI lineage: Bacteria > Bacillati > Actinomycetota > Actinomycetes > Micrococcales > Intrasporangiaceae > Segeticoccus > Segeticoccus rhizosphaerae. The sequence continues at coordinate 37,655 of NZ_SWMA01000023.1, read as the reverse complement.
ACCGCCTCCATGATCTGCTCGGGAGTCGCGCCCTTGGCCTTGGCCAGCTTGCTGTGCCCGGTGATGCAGTAGGGGCACTGCGTCGTGTGCGCGACCGCGACGGCGATCAGCTGCTTGGTCCGTTCGTCCAGCGCGCCCTCGGCGAAGGCCGCCTTGCTGAAGGCGTCCCAGGCCTCGGTGATCTCGGGTGTGAGCTCCCGGCGGCGCTCGGCCACGGCGGGCGTCGCCTTGGGGTAGAGGTCGTCCGCCATCACTTGGCTCCTGCCATGTCGGCGGGCAGGTCGAGGCCATCGAGACTGGCCGGATCGGAGCCGAGTCCGACCGCCAGCCGGTTCCAGCTGTTGATCGCGACGATCGCGAAGGTGAGTGCCGCAACCTCCTCCTGGCTGAACAGCGCAGCCACCGCGTCGTAGGCGGTGTCCGGTGCACCCCGCTCGCTGAGCAGGGTGAGCGTCTCGGCCCACTCCAGGGCGGCCCGTTCTCGCTCGGTGTAGAACGGCGCTTCACGCCAGCCGGCGACGGTGTCCAGCCGCGTCAGGCTCTCCCCGCGCGCACGCGCGTCGCGGTGGTGCATCGCCAGGCAGAACCCGCAGCCGTTGATCTCCGAGACCCTGATCCGGACCAGCTCGGCCAGCGCCGGCTCCAGCGACGTCTTGGCGAGCTCCTGCTCGAGCCGCGTGAGTGCGGCGACCCCCTTGGGAAACTTCTCGGCGTAGTTGACGCGTGTCATCGCGGCTGCCTCTCAGCTGACTCGGTGCGGACCCTCTGGCCCCCGACAACTCCATCCTCCCGCTGAAACTGCTCGCGGGAGAAGTGAAATAGCCCACTCGCCGGGGGCGGTGAGCTATCCGGCGACGCGCTTCTCGATGAGTCGGTCGATGCCGGCGAGGACCGCCTCGAGTCCGAACCGGAACTCGTCCTCGCCGCCGTCGTCGTCCTCGAGCGCTCCGGAGGCGAGTGCCGTCGCCAGGTGGGGAAACCGGTCGGGATCGAGCACCCGACGCGTCCGCGCGGCGTAGCCGAACTCGCCCTGCTTCGCAGCCGGGGTGTCGAAAGCCCCCATCAGCTGGACCTGTCCACGGACGTAGACCTCGGCGAGCAACAGTGACGACAGCTTCTCCTGCTCGCTGAGCCCCGTGCTGTGCAGGGCGGTGAGGCCCTCCTCCAACCAACCAGTCAGGTTGGGTGTCAGCGGCGGCTCGCCGATCGGGATCTGCAGGATCCACGGGTGGCGGACCAGGGCCGCCCGGTTGGCCTCGCACCAGTGGATCAGCCATGGGCGCCACTGCGTGCGCGGCCCACCCGCCGGGGGCGCGCCATACGCCTCGTTGAGCATGGCCAGCACCAGGTCGTCCTTGGAGTCGACGTAGCGGTAGAGCGACATCGTGGTGAAGCCGAGTGCCGTGGCGACCTTGCTCATCGAGAGCGCGGCCAGTCCCTCCTCGTCGGCGATGCGCACCGCCGCCGCACCGATGTCGTGGATGGTCAGCGCGGGTCGTGGCCCACGGCGCTGTCGCTCGTCGATCCCCCACAGCAGGGCCATGCCGCGGGGGAGCAGGTCGTCCTGCGTGCCGTCCATCGTGCCTCCCGGAGCGGGTGTGGAGCTCCACCGTATATGCCGTAGACAGATTCGCGGCACAGTGGTCATACTTCCGTCTACAGCACACACAGTATATGTCGTACGCAGATGAAGGAGACTCCTCATGACCGCCGTGACACCCATGCCATCCCCACCGCCCGGCGCGGGCGCCATCACCAGGGCGGGGCGCCGGGAGTGGATCGCCCTGACCGCGCTGATGCTGCCCCTGCTGCTGGTCTCGATGGACGTGTCGGTGCTCTACTTCGCCGTACCGTTCATCAGCGAGACGCTGGAGCCGACCAGCACCCAGCAGCTGTGGATCTTCGACGTCTACGGCTTCGTCCTGGCCGGCCTGCTCGTCACGATGGGTTCGTTGGGCGACCGCATCGGGCGGCGCCGGCTGCTCCTGATCGGCGCGACCGCCTTCGGCCTCGCCTCCGTCGCCGCCGCGTATGCCCCGAGCGCCGAGGCGCTCATCCTCGCCAGGGCGGTGCTCGGCGTGGCCGGAGCGACCCTGATGCCCTCCACGCTGGCGCTGCTGCGCAACCTCTTCCACGACCCCGGCCAGCGGGCCAGGGCCATTGCGATCTGGACCGCCGTGACGTCGGCCGGCGTGGCGGTCGGCCCGATCCTCAGCGGGATCCTGCTCGAGCACTTCTGGTGGGGCTCGGTCTTCCTCGTCAACACACCGGTGATGGTGATGCTGCTGGTCGTGGCGCCCTTCCTGATCCCCGAGTTCCGGGACCGGGCGGCCGGTCGCTTCGACCTGCTCAGCTCGCTGCTCTCACTCGCGGCCGTGCTGCCCGCCATCTACGGCGTCAAGCAGCTCGCGGCGCACGGGTTCGCGGTGTGGCCGGTCGTGAGCCTGTTGTGCGGGCTCGTGGTGGCGGGGCTCTTCGTGCGCCGGCAGCACGCGGCCACGCACCCGATGTTCGACCTGCGGATCTTCCGGTCGCCCGGCGTCAGCGGTTCCCTGGTGGCCAACCTCACCGCCATGTTCGCTCTGGTCGGCTTCGCCATCTTCACGACGCAGTACCTCCAGTCCGTACTCGGGATGAGTCCCCTGCGGGCCGCGCTGTGGAGCGTCGTGCCCTCCCTCGCCGTCGCGGGCGCGGCGCCGGTCGCGGTGCAGCTCGGCGCGCGGGTCGGGCGCCCCCGGGTGATGAGCGGCGGGTTCGCCGTAGCCGCGGGCGCGTTCGTGGTGCTGAGCCGGGCGCGGGCCGACTCCGGCCTGGTCGTGGTCCTCGTGGGCGCCGGGCTGCTCGCCGTCGGCCTGGTCGCCGTGCTGACCCTCGTCACGGACACGGTGGTCGGCGCCGTCGAGCCGGAGAAGGCGGGTGCGGTCTCCGCTCTCATGGAGACCGCGAGCGAGTTCGGCGGCGCGCTCGGCATGGCGGTGCTCGGCAGCATCGGCGCCGCCGTCTACCGGACCCAGATGGGTGACGCGCTCCCCGCCGGGTTGCCTCCGGGCGCCGCCGACGAGGCGACCCAGACCCTGGCCGGCGCCACCGTCACCGCGGCGCACCTTCCGGGCGGCGCCGGAGACACGGTCCTGGCGGTGGCCCGCGACGCCTTCACCCAGGGCATGTCCGCCGCGGCCCTCGCCGGAGTGCTCCTGATGGCCGCCGCCGCCGTGCTGCTGCCCCGCCTGTTGCGTGGCGTGGGCCACGTTGTGAGGTAAGGCAACCCTATGTCAGACTGCCGGACGGCATACGCCCGTCGCCTCGTCCGAGGCGGACGTCTCGATCTGGTGAGGACGGACCCGTGCTCGGGAACTATCTCGTCGGCCTGCGTGAGGGGCTCGAGGCCTCGCTCGTCGTGGTCATCCTCGTGGCCTACCTGGTCAAGTCCGGACGCGCCCAGCTGCTGCCCCGGATCTGGGGAGGGGTCGCCCTCGCCATCGGGGTCTCGCTGGGCTTCGGGGCGCTGCTCACCTTCGGCCCCCGCGGGCTGACCTTCGAGGCGCAGGAGTTCATCGGCGGGACGCTGTCGATCATCGCGGTCGGATTCGTGACCTGGATGATCTTCTGGATGGCCCGGTCGGCGCGCGGCCTGTCCGGCGAGCTGCGTGGACAGATCGACAAGGCCGCCGACGGTGGCCGGATGGCCCTGGTGCTCGTCGCCCTGCTGGCGGTCGGCCGCGAGGGCCTCGAGACGGCACTGTTTATCTGGGCCGCCACCCAGGCAGCCGCCACCGGAGCCGGGTCGACGACGGCCCCGCTGATCGGCGCGGCCCTCGGCATCGTGACCGCGGTGCTGCTCGGCTTCCTCATCTACCGCGGCGCCCTCAAGCTCAACTTCGGCAAGTTCTTCGCCTGGACCGGGGGCTTCCTCATCCTCGTCGCGGCCGGAGTGCTGTCGTATGGCGTCCACGACCTGCAGGAGGCGCGTTTCCTGCCCGGTCTGCACGACCTGGCGTTCGACGTCAGCGGCACCATCGATCCGAGCTCGTGGATCGGCACCCTGCTCAAGGGCACGCTCAACTTCTCTCCGGCCACGACCTGGCTGGAGGCAGCGGTCTGGGTGCTCTACGTCATACCGGTGATGTTCCTGTTCCTCCGGACGATCCGGCGCACCCCGCCGCCCCGCACCGCCTCGACCGCGCCGAAGCCGGCGTCGACCACCTCCCAAGGAGCCTCCGCATGAAGCGCCGACTCGTGACCTCCTCGCTGGCCCTCGCCGTCGCCGTGCCGCTGATGGCGGCCTGCACCAGCAACAGCCCTTCCTCGGAGGGCGGCAGCACCGACAGCCCTCGCGAGATGGCCGTGACCTCGACCAACGACGCCTGCGACGTGTCGGCGCAGAAGGCGCCGTCGGGCAACCTCGTCTTCAACGTCAAGAACGACGGCAGCAAGGTCACCGAGTTCTACCTGCTCGCCGAGGACGGGCTGCGGATCATCGGCGAGGTGGAGAACATCGGGCCCGGCCTGACCCGCGACCTGGTCGTGAAGGCACCGCCCGGCGACTACTTCACCGCCTGCAAGCCCGGCATGGTCGGCGACGGGATCCGGGACGCCTTCACCGTCACCGACTCCGGTGAGCCGGCGCAGGTCACCGGCAAGGACGCCGAGCTGGTCAAGGCGGCCAACGAGCAGTACGCCAGCTACGTCAAGGACCAGACCGAGCAGCTGCTCGCCAAGACCAGGAAGTTCGTCTCCCTCTATGAGGCGGGCAAGGACGAACAGGCCCGAGCGCTGTATGCCGATGCACGCGTGCACTGGGAGCGGATCGAGCCGGTCGCCGAGTCCTTCGGCGACCTCGACCCCAAGATGGACCTGCGCGAGGCGGACCTCCAGGAGGGCCAGAAGTGGACCGGCTGGCACCGCATCGAGAAGGACCTGTGGCCGCCGAAGTCCGGCTACCAGCCGATGACGGACGCCCAGCGCACAGCCATTGCCGACCAGCTGCTGAAGGACACCAAGGACCTCTACCAGCGCACCCGCACCATCACCTTCACCGCCGACCAGATCGGCAACGGCGCGAAGGGCCTGCTCGACGAGGTGGCCACCGGCAAGGTGACCGGCGAGGAGGAGATCTGGTCGCACACCGACCTGTGGGACTTCCAGGCCAACGTCGACGGCGCCCGCGTCGCCTGGGAGGGACTGCGGCCGCTGCTGAAGAAGGACAACCCGGAGCTCGACCAGCAGATCGACCGGCGCTTCACCGCTCTGCAGGACCTGCTGGACGCGCACCGGAAGGGCGACGGCTTCGTCTCCTACACCGAGCTCGACAAGACCCAGGTCCGGAAGCTGTCCGACGCCGTCAACGCCCTGTCCGAGCCGCTGTCGAAGCTCACCGCCGCCGTCACTCTCTGACCTGCCAACCCTGACCCGCGACCCTGGCCGGCTGACTTTCGAGGAGGTCCCATGGCCCCGTCCACCGAGCACCCCGGGCAGCCGGGACACTCCGGCGACTCACGGGAGCCCGCCGACTCCGGGCAGAGCGCCGGCTCCGGGGCGCGCGACGTGCGGGGGGTGTCGCGCCGTCGCTTCTTCGGGCTCGCCGGCGCCGGTGCGGCGGTCGGCGCCGCGGCGGGCTTCGCGGGAGGGCTCGGCACCGGGCGCGCCACGGCCGACGACCCGCCGACGTCGTCGGTGCCGGACGGCTACCCCTTCCACGGGACCCACCAGGCCGGCATCGTCACCCCGGCACAGGACCGGCTGCACTTCGCGGCGTTCGACGTCACCACCGACTCCCGTGACGACCTCGTCGCGCTGCTGCAGGACTGGACCGCCGCGGCCGCCCGGATGACCGCCGGTCAGCCGGTCGGTGACCAGCCCCTGCCGTATGACGCGCCCCCCAGCGACACCGGCGAGGCCACCGGTCTGCCGCCGTCGCGGCTGACGCTGACCTTCGGCTTCGGTCCGAGCCTGTTCCGCGACGCGGACGGCAGGGACCGGTTCGGCCTGGCACACCGCCAACCCCAGGCGCTGCGCCGGCTGCCGCACTTCCCGGCCGACAACCTGTCGTCCGAGCGCAGCGACGGTGACCTGTGCGTCCAGGCCTGCGCCGACGACCCGCAGGTCGCCGTCCACGCGATCCGCAACCTGGCACGAATCGCGTTCGGCACGGCGGCGATCCGCTGGGCGCAGCTCGGTTTCGGCCGCACGTCGTCCACTTCCCGCAGCCAACAGACGCCCCGCAACCTCTTCGGCTTCAAGGACGGCACGGCCAACCTCAAGGCGGAGGACACCTCGGCGGTCGAGAAGTTCATCTGGGTGGCGGACGGCGACGACCCCCGCGCCGAGTGGATGACGGGCGGCTCCTACCTCGTGGCCCGGCGGATCAACATGGTCATCGAGACCTGGGACCGGTCGTCGCTGCGGGAGCAGGAGAACATCGTCGGCCGCGACCGCGCGGAAGGCGCTCCGCTGTCCGGCGGCACCGAGTTCACCGAGCCGGACTTCTCCCTCAAGGGCAGGGGCGGCACACCGCTGATCCCCCTGGACAGCCACGTGCGTCTTGCCCACCCTAGCCAGAACCACGGGGTGCAGATGCTGCGCCGCGGCTACAACTTCACCGACGGCAACGACGCCCTCGGGCGGCTGGATGCCGGGTTGTTCTTCATCGTCTACGTCCGGGACCCGGACACCCAGTACGTCCCCGTCCAGAACAAGCTGTCGCGCGACGACGCGATGATGGAATACCTCCAGCACACCGGCTCAGCGCTGTTCGCGGTGCCGCCCGGCGTGCGCAGGGGCGGTTACGTCGGGGAGCCCCTCTTCGCTTGAGCCCCGCTCGCCTGCGTCGCCCGGCGGGTCAAGTTGAGCGAACGGCCCCGGACAGGGCAGGCTGCACCGTGTGACCGACACCGCGCAGGACAGTCGACTGCTGCACGCGGTCCAGTCCCTGCGCGGCGCCGTCGAGGCGGCCCGGCTGCCGCTGGACGTGCCCGGCGCGACCGACGCGCGCCGCTCGCAGTCGAGCCTGCTGCGCCAGCTCGACGACTACGTCATCCCCAGGCTGGCTGCCCTCGATGCGCCGTTGCTCGCGGTCGTGGGCGGGTCAACCGGAGCGGGCAAGTCGACGCTCGTGAACTCGATCGTGGGCCACGTGGTCAGTCGCAGCGGGGTGCTGCGTCCGACCACCCGCGCCTCGGTGCTGGTCCACCACCCCGAGGACGAGCGCTGGTTCACGGGCACCCGGGTGCTCCCCGGACTCGGCCGGCTCACGGGCGCCGAGGGGCCGGACGACGACCCGTCGTCGGTCCGGCTCGTGGCCTCCGACGCCCTGCCGCCCGGGCTGGCCCTGCTCGATGCCCCCGACATCGACTCCGTGGTCGAGGCAAACCGCGACCTGGCCCGGCAGCTCCTGTCGGCTGCCGACCTGTGGCTGTTCGTCACCACCGCGGCGCGCTACGCCGACGCGGTGCCGTGGGACCTGCTGCGCGAGGCGTCCGACCGGGGCACCTCGGTGGCGATCGTGCTCGATCGGGTGCCGCCGGAGGCGATGGAGGAGGTCAGGGGTCACCTCGCGTCGATGCTGGCCGAACAGGGCCTGGGCACGGCACCGGTCTTCACCGTGGTCGAGACCGCGCTGGTCAACGGGTTGCTTCCCGAGACCGAGATCGGACGGCTCCGCTCGTGGCTGCAGTCGCTCGCGCAGGACGCCAAGGCCCGTGCCACGGTGATCAAGCGCACGCTCACCGGCGCCCTCGACTCGCTCGGCGACCGCGCCGGCCTGCTCGCGGCGGCAACCGCTCAGCAGGAGAACGCGATCGAGGGACTCCGGGCCAGCGCGGCCACCGCGTATGCCGATGCGCTCGCCGGCGTCTCGGAGGGTATGAGCGACGGTTCGCTGTTGCGGGGAGAGGTGCTCGCCCGATGGCAGGAGTTCGTCGGGACGGGGGAGTTCCTGCGCCAGATCGAGGCCGGCGTGAGCAAGCTCCGGGACCGCGTCACCGCCTTCTTCCGGGGTCGTCAGGTGCCCTCGGAGGACCTTGGCGAGGCGCTCCAGACCGGTGCGGCCGCGCTGCTGGTCTCGCACTCCCAGGGCGCCGCCAGCGCCGCGGCCCGCCGGTGGCGCAGCCTGCCGGGAGGGCCGGCCCTGCTCGAGCGCCACCCCGAGCTGGCGAAGACGACACCCGGCAGCGACGCGGCCGTGGAGCGCTTGGTGCGCGACTGGCAGGGCGGCGTCCTCGAGCTGGTGCGCAGCGAGGCGGGCGGCCGACGCAACACGGCACGCGTCCTCGCCTTCGGCGTCAACGGCATCGCGGTCATGCTGATGCTGCTCACGTTCAGCGCGACCGCCGGCCTGAGTGGGGCCGAGATCGGGATCGCGGGTGGCTCGGCGGTCCTGGCCCAGCGGCTGCTCGAGGCCGTGTTCGGCGACCAGGCGGTGCGCGAGCTCGCGGCCAAGGCGCGCCGCGACCTCCTGGCCCGGACCGAGGCGCTGTATGCGCAGGAGCGCTCCCGCTTCGACGCGGCGCTGGACGATGTGCGGGTCGACCCCGAGGCCGCGGCCCGGCTCTCCTCGGCCGCGCGCGCGGTGGAGACGGCGCGATGAGCACGTTGCTGAGGGGCCGCCGCAGCCAGGAGGCGACCTCGCGTGAGGGCCTCGAGCGGCGCGCCGCCGGGCTCACCGCTGCGCTCGAGGTGGGAGGGGACCGACTCGATCCGCGGGCGGCGGCGCAGGCCACGGAGGTTGTCGAGCGGGTCGGCGAGCGCACTTCGATCGTCGGCAGCCACACCGTGGTCGCGCTGGCCGGTGCGACCGGCAGCGGCAAGTCCAGCCTCTTCAACATGCTGGTGGGAGAACCAGTCTCAGCGATCGGTGCACGACGCCCCACCACGTCGACGCCGACCGCCGCGATCTGGGGAGACGAGTCGGCCCAGGCCCTGCTCGACTGGCTGAAGGTCGGACGACGGCACCACGTGCCGGCCCGAGAGGGGGTCGACGCCGCCCAGGGCGAGCTCGACCTCGACGGTCTCGTGCTGCTCGACCTGCCCGACTTCGACTCGCGTGAGTCCGCGCACCGCGTCGAGGCGGATCGGGTCCTCGGACTGGTCGATGTCTTCGTCTGGGTCACCGACCCACAGAAGTATGCCGACGCCCGCCTGCACGACGAATACCTCACCGCGCTGGCCGGCCATGACGCCGTGACCCTCGTGGTGCTCAACCAGGCCGACCGCCTTTCGGTCGACGACGCGGAGGCGTGCGCGGCCGACCTCAAGCGGCTGCTCGCCGCCGACGGCGTCAAGGACGTCGAGGTCTTCCTGACCTCCGCCACCACCAGTGCGGGAGTCGTCAGCCTGGAGCACCGGATCAGCACGGTGGTCAAGGGCCACCACGCCGCCGAGCAACGGCTGGTGGCCGATGTCCGTGCGTCGGCGGAGCGGCTCCGCGAAGGGGTGGCCGAGCAGGAGGTGCGCCTCGGGAACCGAGCCGACCAGAGGCTGGTCGAGGCACTGGGTCGAGCGGCGGGCATACCCACGGTCCTTGCGGCGGTGGAGCGCGACTACCGCCGTTCGGCCACTGCTCACACGGGCTGGCCGTTCACGCGGTGGGCGAGGGGGCTGCGGCCCGACCCGCTGAAGCGGTTGCGGCTGGACCGGTCGCGGGACAGGAAGGCCACCGTGAGCGCCACGGACGTGCGACTGGTGCTCGGGCGGTCGTCCCTGCCGCCGGCGTCACCGGCTGCCCGATCAGCCGTCGACCTCGCGACCCGCGACCTCGGTGACCGCGCCGGCGAGGGGTTGCCGGACCGGTGGGCGGAGGCGGCGCAGGAGGCGGCCTCGCCCCCCGACGACCGGATGGCGGACGCGCTCGACCAGGCCGTCATGCAGACCTCCCTGCGGGGGCGGACCCCGTGGTGGTGGAGCATCGTCGGCCTCCTGCAGTGGCTGCTCGCGGCGGTCGCCGTCGCCGGGCTGGTGTGGTTGCTCGTGCTGATGGCCATGGGCTGGTTGCAGCTGCCCGAGGTCGACACCCCGCAGTGGGGCCCGTTGCCCTATCCGTTGCTCATGCTCGCCGGGGGAGTCCTGATCGGGCTGGCGCTCGCGGCGCTCGGCCGGGTGCTCGGACGGGTCGGCGGCCGGCGCAGACGTCGGCTCATCGAGAAGCGGCTGCACGAGGCGATCGACACGGTCGCCCGAGAGCGCATCGTCGCTCCGGTGCAGCAGGTGCTCACCGACCATCGCGAGACCCGCGAGCAGCTCCAGATCGCCCGCGGCTGACCCGGCTGTGTTGTGGGCGACACGTCGCCCTGACGGACAGCCGGGAGCCTCGGCGTGCACGTCCCACCACGATCCACAGCGGCTGCCGACCGGCCCCACCGTCCACACCCGCTCCCTGCCGCCTTCCCGGCTGCCCGCGACCGGCTCATGGTGGTCGCGACCCGTCAACCGGCGGGCGACCGACCCAAGAGGTGGACGAGATGAACGAGATCTACGTGACCGTCAACGGCAACGTCGTGGGCGACCCGCAGGTGCGAGCGACCCGAGCCGGCGTGCCGTTCGTGACCTTCCGGCTGGCATCCAATGTGCGCCGGCTCAACCGCGAGACGGGGGAGTACGTCGATGCCGAGACCAACTTCGTGAGCGTGTCGGCCTTCCGGTCGCTCGGCATCAACCTGGCCAACTCGATCAAGAAGGGCGACCCGCTGGTCGTCTACGGTCGCCTGCGGGTCAACCAGTGGGACAACGGGGAGCGGAGCGGCACGTCCGTGGAGGTCGAGGCCTACAGCGCCGGCTTCGACCTCACCCGGGGAGAGGCGAGCTTCGAGAAGGTGGCGCGACCGCAGCTGCGCAGCGCCGGCCAGCTCGGCGACCCCGCGGTGCAGGAGGCGCGTGAGCAGGTCGAGGGGCTTGCGGGCACCGGTGGAGGCGACCACGTGCCGGAGGGTGGGGGCCACGGGCAGACCGACGGTGTCGATCCTGTGGGAGGACTGGAGATGCCTGAACCCGTCGGCGCCTGACCCTGACGGGTTCGTGCCGCCGCGACGGATTTAGCCAGACCGGTCCGGGCCGATAACCTGAGAGGCATGGCCGAGTTCATTTACACCATGTCCAAGGCGCGCAAGGCGCACGGCGACAAGGTCATCCTCGATGACGTGACGATGTCGTTCTACCCCGGCGCCAAGATCGGCGTGGTCGGCCCGAACGGGGCCGGCAAGTCGACGATCCTGAAGATCATGGCGGGCCTCGACCAGCCGTCCAACGGGGAGGCGCGGCTCTCGCCCGGCTACACCGTCGGGATCCTGCTCCAGGAGCCCCCGCTCAACGAGGACAAGACCGTCCTCGGCAACGTCGAGGAGGGCCTCGGCCAGATCAAGGCCGACGTCGACCGGTTCAACGCGATCTCCGCCGAGATGGCCGAGCCCGACGCCGACTTCGACACGTTGATGGCCGAGATGGGCAAGCTGCAGGAGAAGATCGATGCAGCCGACGCCTGGGACCTCGACTCCCAGCTCGAGCAGGCGATGGACGCCTTGCGCTGCCCGCCGCCGGACGCCGACGTCACGGTGCTCTCCGGCGGTGAGCGCCGGCGAGTCGCCCTGTGCAAGCTGCTGCTGTCCAAGCCCGACCTGCTGTTGCTCGACGAGCCGACCAACCACCTCGACGCAGAGAGCGTGCAGTGGCTCGAGCAGCACCTCGCGAGCTACCACGGCGCCGTCCTCGCCGTCACGCACGACCGGTACTTCCTCGACAACGTCGCGGAGTGGATCGCCGAGGTCGACCGCGGCCGGCTCTACCCCTACGAGGGCAACTACTCCACCTACCTGGAGAAGAAGCAGGAGCGCCTGCAGGTCCAGGGCAAGAAGGACGCCAAGCTGGCGAAGCGGCTCAGGAGCGAGCTGGAGTGGGTGCGGTCCAACGCCAAGGCGCGGCAGACCAAGAGCAGGGCCCGCCTGTCACGCTACGAGGAGATGGCGGCCGAGGCCGAGCGCACCCGCAAGCTCGACTTCGAGGAGATCACCATCCCGCCGGGCCCACGGCTCGGCAGCACCGTCATCGAGGTCGACGACCTCAAGAAGGGCTTCGCCGACCGGGTCCTGATCGAGGGCTTGAGCTTCACCTTGCCGCGCAACGGCATCGTCGGCGTGCTCGGGCCCAACGGTGTCGGCAAGACGACCCTCTTCAAGACGATCGTGGGGCTCGAGGATCCCGACGACGGCAGCGTCAAGGTCGGCGAGACGGTCAAGATCTCCTATGTCGACCAGAGCCGTGGTGGGCTCGACCCGAAGAAGAACCTGTGGGAGACGGTCTCGGACGGGCTGGACTACATCCACGTCGGCAACGTCGAGATCCCGTCGCGGGCCTACGTGTCGCAGTTCGGCTTCAAGGGCCCCGACCAGCAGAAGATGACCGGTGTGCTGTCCGGTGGCGAGCGCAACCGCCTCAACCTCGCGCTCACGCTCAAGCAGGGCGGCAACCTGCTGCTGCTCGATGAGCCCACCAACGACCTCGACGTCGAGACCTTGGGTTCCCTGGAGAACGCGCTGCTCGACTTCCCCGGGTGTGTCGTGGTCACCAGCCACGACCGCTGGTTCCTCGACCGGGTCGCGACCCACATCCTGGCGTGGGAGGGCACCGACGAGGACCCGGCGAACTGGTACTGGTTCGAGGGGAACTACCAGGCCTACGAGGCCAACAAGGTCGAGCGCCTCGGCCCCGAGGCCGCCCGGCCGCACCGCGTCACCTACCGCAAGCTCACCCGCGACTGAGACGTGGGGTGCCGTGCCCCACCAGGTGGGGCACGGCACTCCGGCGACCGTCAGGAGTAGCGGCGCAGCTCGCGTCGAGCCAGGGACCCCCGGTGCACCTCGTCGGGGCCGTCGGCCAGGCGCAGGGTGCGGGCCGACGCCCACAGGTGCGGCAGGATGGTGTCCCGGCAGACGCCGGCCCCGCCATGGACCTGGATGGCGTCGTCCACGACCTGCTGCACCATCAACGGCACCGCGATCTTGATCGACTGGATCTCGGTGTGGGCGCCGCGGTTGCCGACGGTGTCCATCAACCAAGCGGTCTTGAGCACCAGCAACCGGGCCTGCTCGATGTTGACCCGCGCCGAGGCGATCTGGGTCTGCACGGCTCCCTGCTGCGCGATCGGCTTGCCGAAGGTCGTGCGCGACAGGGCCCGGCGGCACATCAGCTCGAGGGCCCGCTCGGCCATGCCCACGAGCCGCATGCAGTGGTGGATCCGACCGGGACCGAGCCGGGCCTGCGCGATGGCGAATCCCTCGCCCTCACCCTTGACGATGTTCCCGGCCGGGACCCGCACGTCATCGAACGCCACCTCCGCGTGGCCGCCCCGGGGTGCGTCGTCGTAGCCGAAGGTGTGCAGCGGACGGACCACGCTCACTCCGGGCGTGTCCCGCGGCACGAGGATCATCGACTGCCGACGGTGCCGGTCGACCGTCGCGTCCTCGGGGTCGGCGCTCTGGCCCATCACGATGAAGATCTGCGCGGCCGGGTCCATCGCTCCGGTCGACCACCACTTGCGTCCGCTGATGACGTAGTGGTCGCCGTCCCGTCGGATCCGGGTGCGGATGTTGGTGGCATCCGAGGACGCGACATCCGGCTCGGTCATGCAGAAGGCGGAGCGGATCCGGCCGTCCAGCAACGGTTCCAGCCACTGCTCCTGCTGCTCCGGCGTGCCGAACTCCGAGAGCAGCTCCATGTTGCCAGTGTCCGGAGCGGCACAGTTGACGGCCTCGGGTGCGAGCGCCGGTGAACGGCCGGTGATCTCGGCGAGCGGCGCGTACTGCAGGGTGGTCAGTCCGGCGCCGCGTTCACCCGGCAGGAAGAGGTTCCACAGTCCCCGGCTGCGGGCCTCGGCCTTCAGGTCCTGCACGATCTGTGGGCGGGAGAACTCGCGGTCGGTGCCACGGCTCGCGAGCACCTGCTCGTCCAGCACCGGCTCGGCGGGGTAGACGCACTCGTCCATGAACGCCGTGAGCCTCTCGGCGAGCTCACTGGCGCGCGCATCCGTGGCGAAGTCCACGATCACTCCTGGGGTAGGCGGGCCCCCAGCATACGAAGGCGGCGCGGCTGGGTGGCGGCGCCGTCGGGTGGCCCGGCCTGCGATGCCACGCGCCGGTCAGCCCCGGGCACGAAACCAGAAGCGTCGCATGGTCAGCGTGATGTCCCGCCCTGCCGTGTCGCGGTGCAGCGTGAGGAGAGGATCGGCATACGCCTCGACCGAGAAGTCGTCGGGCGCGTCCCACGGCACCAGCGTCAGGTAGGCGACCAGCGCGGCGACGTCCCGGAACCGGTAGGAGCCCGACCACTCACAGCTCTCCTCGACGACCAAGCCGGCGGCGCGGACCTGGTCGACGAGCAGGTCCATCAGGTCCGCGGGATAACTCGGCTCGCCGCCGAGGAGATGGTGCAGCTCGTGGGCATCGTCGCCGCCGACCTACTGGGTGAGGAACGTGCCGCCGGGGGCGAGCACCCGGCGCACCTCATCGGCCACGAAGGCGTCCCTCGGTCGCCACGGTGTCGTCCGGCAGCACGTCGACGAACCTCAGGAGCTGCTCGCCCCCGCCGGTCCCCATGTCGACCACGTGACGCGCCGCCGACAGGGCGTCGCGGGTCATCGCCGCGAAGTCCCATGGTGGCTCCTCCTCGACCATCCGATCGGCGAGGTGACTGAAGTTCCAGCCCTCCACCAGCGCCTCGGCCCGCCACTGCGCCAGCAGCTGCTGCTCCTCGTCCTGCGGGGCCGGGTCACTCATGTCGCGACCCTGGGACGGGGATCAGTCGGCCGGGCCGCCCGCCACGTAGATGACCTGCCCGGAGACGAACCCGGCCTCCTCGCTGGTCAGGAACGAGATCGTCGCGGCGATGTCCTCCGGCTGCCCGACCCGCCCGACCGGCACCTGCTGGGCCACGCCCTCGGTGAACTCCTCGAAGCTGATCTTCATCCGCTCGGCCGTCGCCCGCGTCATGTCGGTGGCGATGAAGCCCGGAGCCACCGCGTTGGCCGTCACGCCGTAGCGCCCGAGCTCGATGGCCAGCGTCTTGGTGAAGCCCTGCATGCCGGCCTTGGCCGCCGAGTAGTTCACCTGACCGCGGTTGCCCTGGGCGGAGGTCGAGGAGAGGTTGACGACCCGCCCCCACTTCGCCTCGACCATGTGCGCCTGGACGGCCTTGGTCACCAGGAAGGCGCCGCGTAGGTGCACCGAGAGCACCGCGTCCCAGTCGTCCACTGTCATCTTGAACAGCAGGTTGTCTCGGATGATGCCCGCGTTGTTGACCAGGATCGTCGGCGCGCCGAGCTGCTCCACCACACGGGCGACCGCCGCCTCAACCTGGGCGGGATCGCTCACGTCGGCACCGATGCCGACGGCCCGGCCACCCGCGTCCGTGATCGCGGAAACGGTTTCGGTGCAAGCGGGCTCGTCCAGGTCGATGACCGCGACGGCGTGCCCGTCAGCGGCCAGCCGACGGGCGGTCGCGGCGCCGATGCCGCGCGCTGCTCCGGTCACGACGGCGACACGTGGGGTGCTGGTCATGTTTCCTCCTGGTCGGGATGGGTCGGTATGCCGTGTGGTCAGGCGAGTCTCGCCAGTCCAGCGGCCACCAGCGGGGCGACGGCCTCGCCGATGCGGTCGAAGCCGCTGCCCACCGTCTGGCCGTGGACGTAGCGGTAGTGGATGCCCTCGAGGATCACCGCGAGCTTGTAGCAGCCCAGAGCGATGTACCAGGGGAGGGGAGTGAGGTCGAGACCGGACTGGTCCGCATACCGGTCGAACAGCTCGCTCATCGGCGGGAACCCGTTGTGCGGCCCCATGCCACCCTCGATGAGACCGATCACCTCCGGCACCGGGTCGGCATACACCGGCAGCAGCCCGAGGTCGCACAGCGGGTCACCGAGCGCGGCCATCTCCCAGTCGATGACGGCCAGGACGTCGGTGCCGCCGCGTTCGACGATGAGGTTGTCCAGCCGGTAGTCGCCGTGCACGATGGTGGCGCGCTGACTGGGCGGGATGTCGGTCGCCAGCCGCTCGGCGAGCTGCTCGATCCCGGGGATGTCGCGTGACCTGGACTGCTCGAGCTGGCGGGTCCATCGGCGCACCTGCCGCTCGGTGAAGCCCTCGGGTCGCCCGAAGTCGCCGAGGCCCACCTGCTGCGGGTCGACCCGGTGCAGCTCGCCGAGGATGTCGATCAGGCGGTGGGCCAGGCCGGCGCGCTCCACGGCGGAGAGCCCGGCCAGGTCGTGGTCGTCGCGCAGCACGTCGCCGTCGACCTCCGCCATGACGTAGAAGGACGACCCGATGATCGAGTCGTCCTCGCACAGCGTCACCATTCCGGGCACCGGCACGGCGGTCGCGGCGAGGGCGTCCATGACGCGGTACTCGCGGGCCATGTCGTGCGCCGTCGCGAGCACGTGCCCGAGCGGCGGGCGGCGGACGATCCAGCGGTTCGTGCCGTCGGTGACCCGGTAGGTCAGGTTGGACTTGCCGCCGGTGACGAACTGCGCGGTCAGGCTCGCGGGGCGACCGCCTGTCCAGGGCGCGAGGTAACGCGAGAGCGCGTCGAGGTCGAGGCCGTCCACCATGCCCGGCAGCCTACTGAGCGGGCGTGGGCGAAGACACGGCCCCACCGCGCCGTGGCTCAGAACTCCTTCAGCCGGACCATGCCCTCCTGCGCCACCGTGGCCATCAGGCTGCCGTCCTGGCCGAACATGCGGCCCACGGCGAGACCGCGGCCGCCGGAGGCCGAGGGCGAGTCCTGGGTGTAGAGCACCCAGTCGTCGGCACGCGGGGCGCGGTGGAACCACATCGCGTGGTCCAGGCTGGCCGGCCGCAGCCGAGGATCGGACCAGGCGATGCCGTGGCGGCGCAGCACCGGCTCCAGCAGCGAGTAGTCGGAGCAGTAGGCGAGCACCGCGGCGTGCAGCAGCGGGTCGTCGGGCATCGCCCGGGCGGCCTTGAGCCACACGCTCTGCCGGGACGCGCGCTGCTTGCCGGGGGTGACGTAGAGCGCGCCCTCGACGTGGCGCAGGTCGATCGCCTGGCGGTTGGACCAGTGCTCGGCGACGGGGTGCTCGATGCCCTCGAGCTCCTGCGCGGTGGTCGGCAGCTTCTCCGGGTCGGGCGCTGCGGGCATCGGGTCCTGGTGGTCCAACCCTCCCGCCTGCTCCTGGAAGGAGGTGATCATCGACAGGATCGCCTTGCCGTGCTGGATGGCGTGCACCCGCCGCGCCGAGAACGACCGGCCGTCACGCATCCGCTCGACCGCGAAGCGGATCGGGTGGTTCGAGTCGCCAGGACGCAGGAAGTAGCCGTGCAGTGAGTGGATCCGCCGGGGCCCGTCCCCGTCGTCCACTGCTTGCATCGTGCGGCCGGCGGCGATGATCGACTGCGCCAGCACCTGACCGCCGAAGGCCCGGCCGTGCGGCTGCGGCTGGCTGCGACCGATGAAGATGTCGGCGGCGGAGTCGGCGAGGTCGGACTCGGGGTCGTCCGGCGCGTCGATGCTGATCCGGGCCGAGCCGGCCCGGGTCAGGTCGAGCACGTCGAGCAGGTCGTCGAACGGGTCGAGCTCGGCCTGGTTCTGGTCGTCGGTGGTCACTCCGGAGACGATATCGACCGGCTGCCATGATGTCGTCATGAGCCATGACGCCGGAACCGCTCACCCCTACGCCGTCAAGGTCCCGCTGCGGTGGTCCGACCAGGACGCCTACGGGCACGTCAACAACGTGCAGTTCCTCCGGCTCCTCGAGGACGCCCGCGTGATCGGGTTCGAGGAGTGGTTCGGGGTGGAGCGCTCGATGCTCAACGAGGGGGTGCTGGTCGCCCGCCACGAGATCGAGTACCTGGCGCCGCTCGACTTCCGCTCCGCGCCCGTGGCCGTGGCCATGTGGGCCACGAAGCTCAGCGGCGCCAGCTTCGACCTCGGCTACGAGGTGCGCGACCCCGAGGAGGTGGGCACCGGGCTGTATGCACGGGCCGAGACGACGCTCGTCGCCTACAACTTCGCGACCGCGAGCCCACGGCGACTGCGTCCCGACGAGCGCCAGATCCTGCAGCGATATGCGGGTGACCCGGTCGGCTTCCGGTGGCGGGGACGGGCGACGCGCGCATGACGGAGCTGCACTTCGCCGACGCCGAGACGCTGGACGACCTGGCGACCTTCGTGGCCCGGGCCCGGTCGGCCGATGCCGACGCCGCCATCCGCCTGCAGGCCGCTGGTATGTCGCTCGCTGCCTACGTCGGGGTGCTCCCCGGGCGTGGGTTGCTGGCTGAGGGAGCGGTGATCGGGCTGCGCGTCATGCCGTTGGCCGTGGCCGCGGACCTGGACACGACGGTGCCGCTGTCGGGCATCACCGACCGGCTCGCTCGGCGCGATGGCAAGGGAGGCGCCACGCTGCCGGTGCCTCCGACGACGGTCCATGCCGGTTGGGCCGCGGTCGCCCCGCCGCGCTCTGGTTGGGAGCTCTTGGGCACGGTCCCGACGGAGGACCTCAAGGCCGTTGCACTGCAAGGGATCCAGGAGATCGCGGAGGGTGCGCCCGAGGGCTCGGGCAGCCGGGCGGTGGCCGGCCTGCGCAGGGCCGTGTGGGATCGCGAGGCCCCGACCAGGCCGCCGGTCGTCTCGGGGGCGGCCTTCGCGGCCCATGTCCTCGGCTTCCTCACCTCGGCACCCGTGGCGCAGGTCTTCGGCAACGAACGGTGGCTCCGGCTGTCGACTCCGGCCGGTCATGTCCTGGTCCGCTGACAGCATCACCCACCCCTTTCGCTAGTTGCGGCGAGAAGGCGTCAAATAGTGCGCCTTCTCGCAGCAACTAGCGAGAGTCGGGGGAGGATCGGGGCGGCGCGAGTCGACGTCGGGTGGTGAAGTCCCGGGGCCGGCCGGTCAGGGGATCGGTGAACGAGATCCGGTGAGCGAGCAACCGCAACGGGTGGCGGAGGTCGTCGGGCTCCTCGGGGAGCAGGTTGGGGTAGAGGCGGTCGCCGACGATGCCGATCCCGAGTGAGCCGAGGTGGGCTCGCAACTGGTGCATCTTGCCTGTTCGTGGTCGCAGCCGGTAGAGCGCGTGCTCGCCGCGCCGCTCGACGAGCTCGACCCGGGTCTCCGCGTTGGCCGCGCCCGGCTCCTCGCGGACCCGCAGGTGGGTGCGCGAGGAGACCAGGCGGCTGCGCACCGTGACGGGCAGCCGCAGGTCAGGGTCGAACGGCGCGATCGCGTGGTACTCCTTGCGCACCTCCCGGCGCTCGAAGAGCCGCTGGTAGGCGCCGCGGGTCGACGGATCGACCGAGAAGAGGAGCACTCCCGCGGTGGCCCGGTCGAGCCGGTGGATGGGCACCAGCGAAGGCAGGTCCAGCGCGACCCGCAGGCGCACGAGTGCCGACTCCACGACATACCGGCCGCCTGGGGTGGTGGGCAGGAAGTGCGGCTTGTCGGCGACCAGGAGGTGCGCGTCGCGGTGCAGCACGTCGACCTCGACCGGGATGCGTGTTTCGGCCGGCAGGTCGCGGTAGTACCAGATGAAGTCGTGGTCACCGAGTGGCGTGCCGGCAGAAAGAGGCTCGCCTGTGCGCCCGACCACCTCGTGCCGATCGAAGCGCGACCGGAGATCCTCCGGGTCGAGGTGGGCGAACCGCTGCTGCACATACGCCAGGACCGTCGGCCACGGCCCGGACTCCGGCAGCCGCAACCGGGTGGCGTTGACGCCGTCGCGGATCGGCAGCGGTGACCTCATGGCCACCGGTGGCCCCCGCGGCTCATCGGCCGGCGCTCCCCGGGAGCAGCGCAGCGTGTTCGGTGTGGGACAGGTAGTCGCGGACCGTGTCGCGGCTGCGCGTCAGGCAGGCGATGCGGGCGTCGAGCGCCTCGAGTTCGCCGGCCAGGACCTCGGCGAAGTCGCGCGTGCACCGCTTCGTCCACCCGCTGGCCACGGGGTCCTCCATCTCCAGGACGATCCGGATGAGTCGCGTGGGCAACCCGGACCGGATCAGGTCCCGGACCATCGTGACCCGATCCACGTCATCCTCCGTGAACGCGCGGTACCCGTTGCCGGACCGTTGCGGGGCGAGCAGTCCCTGGTCCTCGTAGTAGCGCAGCATCCGGGCCGGAACGCCCGTGCGGGCGGACAGGGTGCCGATCTTCATCGCGTGCCTCCCTTTGGCGCTTGACCTTCACACTGATGTCAGACTTTACCGTGCTGGCATGAACGATCGCAGCCCGATACCGGCCCTGCTCGCCCTGGCCTTCGCCACCTTCACGACCGTCACGGCGGAGATGATCCCGGCGGGCCTGTTGCCGGGCATGACCCGTGAGTTCGAGGTCTCCCCGGCCAGGATCGGGCTGCTCGTGTCGGTGTGGGCGTTCACCGTGGCCGCGACCAGCCTGGTCCTCGTCCGGCTGACCGCTCGGATCGAGCAACGGACCCTGATGATCGCGGCGCTGGCGCTGCTGGCCGCCGCCAACGTGGCGACGGCGACGGCTCCGACCTACGCCATCGCCCTGGTGTCGCGGGTGGGAGCCGCAGCGGTGCACGGGCTCTTCTGGTCGATCGTGATGGCCTACACCTCGCGCCTCGTCGCACCGAGCCAGCTCGGCAGAGCCGCGGCGGTGGTGCTCGCGGGCCCGACCATCGCGGGGGTGGTGGGGATCCCGCTGGGCACCATGGCCGGAAACGCCATCGACTGGCGGGTGACGTTCTGGGCCGTGGCCGGCCTGATGGGCCTGACCGGCGTGACGCTGTGGCGACTGCTGCCACGGGTTCCTGTGGCCGGTCGAGAGGGCGGGAGGCCGGGTGGCTGGGACGCGAGCGCCCGCCCAGTGCTCCTTCTGGCCCTCGTCGGGGCGACCGTGCTGGTGGGCCACTTCGTGCTCTACACCTACATCGCGCCGGTGCTGACGGGACTGGGTGGCTTCGCGACCTCGTCGGTGGGTCCGGTGCTGCTCCTCTACGGCCTCGGCGGGGTGGCCGGGGTCGGTGTCGCGGGCACGGTGGCCGACCGCTGGCCGGGGCGGTCACTGGCATGGACGGTCGCCGTGTTCGTCGCGAGCACGGCCGGTGTCGCCCTGATCGGTCGCGACCGGGTGATCGGCATCGTCGCGATCGTGTTGTGGGGCACGGCGATCGCGGTGCTGCCGGTGTTGGTGCAGACGATGCCCGGCGCGCCCAACGCACTCACTCCGCGGGACGGAGCCAGACTGCCGTGTCGGTGGGTAGCTGCCCATCCGCCGTCGCCGGCCCGCTCGCGATGAGCACCTCCCAGCCCTCCGGGACCGGCACCGCGCCGACGCCGAGGTTGACGAGTACCTGGACGGAAGCCCGGCCGTCCGCCGCGTTGACCAGTGCGACGACGTCGTCGCCGTAGCCGTCGATCCGCGACAGCGACCCGGACCCGAGGCGCAGGTCACGACGGGCAGCCAGCAGTGCGCGGTACAGCTCGAGCGTCGAGCCGGCCACTCCCCGTTGGCGATCCACGGCCAGTGAGCCGTAGATCTCCGGCTGGGGGAGCCAGGTGCGGTCGCTCGGGCCGAACCCGTATGACGGTGCGTCACCCTCCCAGGGCATCGGCACCCGGCAGCCGTCCCGCCCACGCTCCTCGTGGCCCGACCGCTCCCACGTCGGGTCCTGCCGGGCCTCCTCCGGCATGTCCGTCGAGTCGGGCAGCCCGAGCTCCTCGCCCTGGTAGAGGTAGGCCGATCCCGGCAGCGCGAGCATCAGCGTCGTGGCCGCGCGGGCGCGCTGCAGGCCCAGGGCTGCGTCGGGCTGCGGGTCACCGATCCCGATCCCGTTCGGTCGCCTCTCGCCGACGGGGAGGCCGAGTCTGGATGCGTGGCGCACGACGTCGTGGTTGGACAGCACCCAGGTCGTCGGCGCGCCGACCGCATCACCTGCCGCGAGGGAGTCCTCGATGCTCTCGAGCAGATCCGAGGCTCGCCACGGGGCTTGCAGGAAGTCGAAGTTGAACGCCTGGTGCATCTCATCCGCCCGGACATAACGGGCCGCCCGCTCGGGTGAGTCCACCCAGGCCTCGGCGCAGAGCACGCGGTCGTGTGCCGGATCGTGGCCCGGGGTGTCGACCGGGTTGTAGGAGTTCAGCACCCGGCGCCATTCGCGATAGACCTCGTGAACGCCGTCCTGGTCCCACATCGGCGGGTGCTTGCCGCCGTGGTCGTGATCCACACCGTCGGCGTCGCCGAGCATGTGCAGCGGTTCATCCCAGTCGGGCAGCCCCTCCGCCTTGATCAGACCGTGCGCGACGTCGACCCGGAAGCCGTCGACGCCCCGGTCGAGCCAGTAGCGCAGGATGCTCTCGAACTCGGCTCGGACCTCCGGGTTCTCCCAGTTGAAGTCGGGCTGCTTGGGATCGAAGAGGTGGAGGTACCACTGACCGTCGGCGACCCGGGTCCAGGCCGGCCCGCCGAAGACGCTCTCCCAGTTGTTGGGTGGCTGGGCGCCGTCGTCGCCGAGGCCGTCGCGGAACACGTAGCGCTCCCGCTCCAGGCTGCCGGGACCGGTCGACAACGCGGACTGGAACCACGCGTGCTCGTCGGAGGAGTGGTTGGGGACGAGATCCACGATGACTCGCAGACACAGGCCGTGGGCGGCCTCGATCAGGGCGTCGACGTCGGCGAGCTTGCCGAAGATCGGGTCGATGTCGCGATAGTCGGCCACGTCGTAGCCCGCGTCGGCCTGCGGCGAGGTGTAGAAGGGCGACAGCCAGATGGCGTCCACCCCGAGGTCGCGCAGGTAGGGCAGCCGGACCGTGATGCCGGGCAGGTCGCCGACGCCGTCACCGTCCGAGTCGGCCCACGAGCGCGGGTAGATCTGGTAGATCACCGCGTGGCGCCACCAGGCGGAGTCGTCGTCGGCACGGTGCAGCCGGACGCCGGCAGCCGGCGCCAGGATGCGCCCGAGGGCATCAGTGGTCTCAGCAGTGGTCACGGGCAGCCATTGTGGTTGGCCGTCCCCCGAATCGCGAAACCGGCACATTCCCTCACCCTCGGAACCGGGTGGGGCAGGACGTCCGGGTGGCCGCGATCTGGGGACAAGGGTCCTCCCACGGCGGGTGCCGCTCAGTCGTCGGGGGCGTTGACCAGCGAGTGCGCGGCGCGGTCGAGGTAGTCGCGCAGGACCAGGTCGTTGGCCGGCGGCAGCTCGAGCGTGTCGACCGCGGCCAGCATGTGCGCCAGCCACCGGTCCCGCTGGGTCGGCGTGACCTGGTAGGGCACGTGCCGCATCCGCAGCCGGGGGTGGCCGCGCTGTTCGGAGTATGTCGTGGGCCCGCCCCAGTACTGCTCGAAGAACATCCGGAGCCGCACCTCGGCCGGCCCGAGGTCCTCCTCCGGGTAGATGGCGCGCAGCTCGGGGTCGCCGGCCACGCCGAGGTAGAACTCGTGTACCAGCTTGACGAACGTCTCGTGCCCGCCGACCTGCTCGTAGAACGTCTCTCCCGTCACGGCGCCAGTCTCGCAGGGGCGGCCACGCGGCACGGGCGGCCCCCCGGCGCGAGGCCCCAGGTAGTGGTGGGAACCTGTCGGTGATGTCCGCACCTGCCTCCACCGGCCGCGGGAACGACCTCCCGTGAACATGCCGGGCCCCGGCCACATGTCTGGTCCGATGTGGCAGCCGACCGCGCCGCCCGACCTCGGCCGATTGGTGGCCTGGCACCCACAACCGGTGCCCGTGCTGCCCCTGCTCTGCCTGCTCGGGGCCCTGCTCTACGGATGGGCGGTCTGGCGGTTGCGCCGCAGGGGCGACGACTGGCCGATCGGTCGCACGGTGAGCTGGACCGTCGGGCTGTTGCTCGTCGTCGGCGTGACCGGCACCGGCGTGGGCGGCTACTCGATGGCGTTGTTCAGCGTGCACATGCTGCAGCACATGGTGCTGAGCATGCTCGCGCCGATCCCGCTGCTCATGGGGGCGCCGATCACGCTGGCCCTGCGGGCACTTCCCTCCGGCCGGGGCCGGCGGGGTGCGCCCCGTCGGGTGCTGCTCGCGCTGCTGCACAGCCGCTTCGCGCGGGTGCTGAGCTCGCCGGTCGTGGCGGTCAGCCTGTTCCTGCTCAGCCTTTACGGGCTCTACTTCACGCCGGTGTTCGACTGGGCCATGAGCGGGTTCGTCGGGCACACGGCGATGCTGATCCACTTCGTCGCGGTCGGCATGCTGCTGTTCTGGGGGCTGCTCGAGGTGGACCCGGTGCCGCACCCGATGCGGCCCCCCTTCCGCATCGTCGAACTGTTCGTCACCGCGCCCTTCCACGCGTTCTTCGGGATCGCGTTCATGACGAGCAAGGACGAGGTGGCCGGCTACTTCGCCCACCCGATGGCGTCGTGGCACCTCGGGGCGCTGGCCGACCAGCGGGTCGGGGGAGCGATCGCGTGGGCCTTCTCGGAGGTCCCGACCCTGCTGGTGGTGATCGTCGTCGTGGTGCTCTGGGCCCGCAGCAGCGACCGGGAGGCGAGGCGCGTGGACCGCAGGGCGGACCGCGACGGTGACCAGGAACGGAACGCCTACAACGCGTGGCTGGCGGGCCTCGGCCAGCCCCACCGACAGGGGCACGCATGAGACGTGGGCAGGCCCGTCATACCGTGGATCCGTTGTGAACTCACCCCACCGCGCCCCAGGCACCGCCGTCCTCGCGGTCGCTGCCGGGTGCCTGCTCGCCAGTTGTTCCAGTGCGGGCGCGAGCCCGTCCGCGACGCCGGGCACGACCGGGCCCACCGCGCCCGGCCACAACGTCGGCACCCAGGTCGACGTGCCACTCACCGGGGCGTTGCAGCACCTGCAGCTGCGCGACTCCACCGGTCGCCAGCGCTCCCTGGGCGACTTCCGCGGCAAGGTGCTCGTGCTCGCACCCGGTATGACGTTGTGCCAGGACAGCTGCCCGATCGACACCGCCGGGCTGGTCGCCACGGCCCGACAGGTGGACCGCGCCGGCCTGCGGGACAAGGTCGAGTTCGTCACGGTCACCGTCGACCCCCGCCGCGACACGCCCGCGCAGCTGGCGGCCTACCGCAAGCTCTTCAAGCCCGCGCCCGCCAACTGGCTGACCCTGACGGGGAGCCAGCACGACGTGATGGCCTTGTGGCACACGCTCGGGGTCTACGTGAAGAAGGTCAAGGGCGACCAGCAGCCCCCGCCGAAGAACTGGCGCACCGGCCAGCCGCTCCGCTACGACGTCGACCACTCCGACGAGGTCTTCTTCTTCGACGCCCACCAGCACGACCGGTTCGTCCTCGAGGGGATGCCGCACGTCAACCACTCGGCGAAGGTGCCGGCGTCCCTGCTCGCCTTCATGGGCAAGCAGGGTCGCGCCAACGTCGCGCACCCGATGGGACCCGTCTGGACCGTCCCGCAGGCCGTGCACGTCGTCAGCTGGCTGACGGGCGAACGCATCCCCATCTGAGCACGCTGCCCGGGCTCGGGTGGTTCAGGACTGTCCCGGGTCGGTGGCGGTGGTGCGGTGCGCACTCACGGCGGGCCCGTCGAAGAGCGAGCGGAGGTCGTCGGCGTGCCCGGGCCGGGCGAGCACGGTCACCTGGTCCCCGACCTCGAGGTGCACGGCCCCGAGCCCGAGGAGCATCGCGTCGGCGCGTCGAACCGCCACCACGATCACACCTTCGGGAAGGACCCGCTCGTCCAGCCGGTGGGCAACCAGGCTCGAGCCGGGACCCACCTGCACGTCCAGGATGCCGGCGTTGGACGCCACCCGGTTCATCCGTCTCGCGTCGGCGCGCAGGGCCTGGTGGTAGGCACGGACGATGTCGCTGAAGGCCAGGATGCCGCGGACCTTGCGGGAGTCGTCGAGCACCGTGAGCCAGTGCGTCGTGGCCGGCAGCGCGTCGATCGCCGCGTCCAGGGTCGCGCCCACGGACGTCGACGGAGCGGTCGCGTCGACCCGGTGACCCAGGGAGTCGTCCGGATGCTGCTGCGCCGGGCCCCGCAGCTCCTGCAGCCGGACGGTCCCGACGAAGTGCTCCTCGGCGTCGATCACCGGCGCGCCGCGAAGCTGTCGTTGCTCCAACCGGGTGACGGCGTCGCGCAGCAGGTCGTCCTCGCGGAGCACCAGGCGCGGGCGGGCCATGGCCTCTGCCACGGGCACCCGGCCGAGCATGGGCAGCCCGAGCTTCAACCGGGCTGCCGCGGCCTCCTCCCGGTTGCTCAGCTGCGAGCGATAGATCGTCTGGTCGAAGTGGCGGACGATGAGGTAGGCCAGGCCCACGGCCACCATGGCGGGCGCCAGGATGGTGAGACTCCCTGTCATCTCGGCGACCATGAGCATGATGGCCAGCGGCGCTCGTGCGATGCTGCCGAAGCAAGCCATCATGCCGACGATCACGAAGGGTGCGGGGCTGTGGGGAACCCCGGGGGCGAAGGCCTCGAGCAGCCGCCACACCGCGGCGCCGGTAAAGGCGCCGATGACCATGCCCGGGCCGAAGATGCCTCCCGACCCGCCGGATCCGATGGACAGGGCGGTCGACAGGATCCGGGCGAAGGGCAGCAGCAGGATGATCCAGAGCGGGATCCCGAGCAGCCCGTCGCGGGTCAGGGAGGTCTGCACCCATCCGTAGCCGGTGCCCAGGACCTGGGGGATGGCGAGGGCGAGCAGTCCCACGGACAGACCGCCCACGGTCGGCTTGAGGATGGTGTTGCCCGGCAGCCGTTTGAACAGGCCGGATATCCCGTAGAACGCCTTGCTGTAGACCAGTCCGACCAGTCCGGCGACGACACCGATGACGGCGAACCAGGCGAGCTGGACCGGCTGGTTGAACTCGTAGCCGGCCGCGGCATACCCGAACATCGGGGAGAAGGTCTCGAGCAGCCCGAAGACCGAGTACCCCACGATCGACGTGACCAGTCCGGGCACGAGCGCCTCGACCTCGAAGTCGTCCTTGTAGACGATGTCGGCCGCGAGCACGGCACCTCCCAGCGGCGCACCGAAGATCGCGCCGATGCCGGAACCGATGCCCACCGAGACCGCGATGCGGCCCTCCTCCGGCGAGAGGTCGAGCGTGCGTGCCAGCAGGGAGCCGAAGCCTGCCGAGATCTGTGCGGTCGGGCCCTCTCGCCCACCGGAGCCGCCCGAGCCGATGGTGATGGCCGAGGCGACCAGCTTGACGATGACCGCACGGGTCCGGATCATCCGCGGGTTGCGGTGCACCGCGTCGATCGCCGCATTGGTGCCGTGTCCCTCGGCCTCGGGCGCGAGCCAGGTGACCAGCAGGCCGGAGAGCAAACCACCGAGGGCGACGACGAGCGGAACCGCCCACCAGCGCGTGAAGTGACCCGAACTCGATCGCCCGCCCTCGGACGACGGCAGCGGAACCGCGTAACCGCCGATGCCCTCCAGCAGCAGGTGACCCGCTGCCTGGAGCGCCAGGTAGAACACGACCGCGCCCAGACCGGCGATCACCCCGATGACCGTGCCGAGGACGACCCACTTCTTCAGGTAGCTGCTGCGCCTCACCCAGCCACCGGCGGCCGCCCCGACCGAGCGCAGCCGCACCTGGACGAGGGTCATCGTCCGGCGTTCCCGTCGGGCCGGCGCTGCTTCGCCGATGGTGCCTGCCGTGACGGCCGGGTGCGGTCGCTGGCGTGGGCCGCCTGGACGAGCAGCCCGAGAGCGTGCGCGAGCTCGGCCTGCGCGTCCGCCGGGATCGCCGTCAGCAGGTGTCCGACCTCGCGGGTGCGCCGCTGGGTGCTCTGCTCGATGAGGGCACGGCCCTCGGGTCGCAGGGTGAGCCTGACCTGGCGTCGGTTGGTCCGGTCCGCCACC
The DNA here is from genome assembly GCF_005222685.1 of Segeticoccus rhizosphaerae. NCBI lineage: Bacteria > Bacillati > Actinomycetota > Actinomycetes > Micrococcales > Intrasporangiaceae > Segeticoccus > Segeticoccus rhizosphaerae. The sequence continues at coordinate 9,888 of NZ_SWMA01000023.1, read as the reverse complement.
CGGTCGACCAGCTTCTTGGTCACCAGCCGGTCGCACATCCGCGTGGCTGTCGACGGGACCACGCCGAGCGCCTCGGCGAGGTGGGACACGGTCATCGTGTCGTGCATGTCGAGCAGCACCAGGGCCCGGAACTGCGGCATGGTGACCTCCGGCTCCAGCCCGGCCAGGGCGCCGGCCGCCACCGCCACGAACACCCGGTTTGCGGCCAGCACCGCGTCGACCACCTCGGCCTGGCCGGCCAGGACGCTGGCGGCGTCGTCGTCGGCCAGCTCCGCGGCGACGGACTCCGGAGGCGAGGGGGGTTCACTCACGACTCGAGCATAGTGCAACTTTTGCATGGTGCACGAGTCGCCGCGCGGCCCGGGATCAGGTGGACCGCGAGGCGTCACCGTACGGGCCGAGCAGCTGGGGCCCCCGGATGCCGGCACGGTCGAGGGCGACCTTGACCCGCTCGCGGATCTCCCGCACCACGCCCCACTGCTGGTTGGGTGCGCACTTGGCGAAGACCCGCAGCGTCATCGTGCCGCCGGACACCGACTCGACCCCGGCGGGCGTGGGTTCTTCGAGCAGCTTTCCCTGGAACGCCTCGTCGTCCTGCAGGCCGTGCACCGTCTCGCGGATCACCGACATCACGTGCTCGACGTCCTCGTCGTAGGCGACCGGGATGTCGACGATGCCGGTCGACCAGCCCTGCGAGATGTTGCCGATGCGGATGATCTCGCCGTTGCGGATGTACCAGACCACGCCGCTGGAGTCGCGCAGCCGCGTCACCCGCAAGGTGACGTCCTCGACCGTGCCGGTCGCCTCACCGGTGTCGACGATGTCACCGACGCCGTACTGGTCCTCGACGATCATGAACAGGCCCGACAGGAAGTCCTTGACGAGCGCCTGCGCGCCGAATCCGAGTGCCACGCCGCCGATCCCGGCCGAGGCGAGCAAAGGTCCGAGGGGCACGCCGAGCTCGGCCATCACGGTCAGCAGCGCGATGGTGAAGATGACGAACGTCGTGACGCTGCGCAGCAGGCCGCCCATCGTGGCCGCACGCTGGCGGTGGCGCTCCCGGTTGAACCCGGCCGCCTCCTCCAGGAGGCGTATGCCGCGTAGTGACCCGAGGCGCGCGGTGCGGTCCTCACGGGCGGCCGCGCGGTCGATCGAGGTCTGCACCACCCGTCGGATGGCGCGGTGGATCAGCCAGCGCAGGATGACCGCGCCCACGATGACCCCGACGATCACCAGGGGAGCGCCCGTGATCTGCTCCCACACCTCCCGAGAGGTGACGGAGGCGAGCTGGGGGACCGAGCCGGCATACGTCATACAGGGCATTGTGGCGAACGGGTGCGCCGATCGCGGGGACCCCCCGCGTGAGAGGCTACGGCCCGTAGCCCCCGTCACCCGGAAAGGGACGTGCTGTGCCGACCACCGCACCCTCGCCAGCTCTCGTCGAGCTGGCCCGCGTCCACGGCGTTGCCACCGAGTACTGGAGCTGGCAGGGCGAGCACGTCCTCGTCAGCGCCGCGACCATCGTGGCGGTCCTGGCCGCGCTCGGGGTCGACGCCAGCGACCACGACAGGGCAGCCAAACGCCTTGCCGAACACCGCGACTCGGAATGGCGCCGGGTGTTGCCGCAGACCGTCGTGACCCGCGTGGGCGTGCCGCGGCAGGTGGCCGTCCACGTGCCGCACGGGTCGCGCGTCGAGGCCTCGGTCGAGCTCGAGGACGGTGGCGTGCGGCTCATCGCGCCGGTCGACCGCTGGGTCGAACCCCGCACCGTCGCGGGCGTCCTGACCGGTGAGGCCACCGTCGAGCTGCCGGGCGACCTGCCGCTGGGGTGGCACGTCCTGCGGGTGGAGACCGACGGCGGCCCCTCGAGCACCACGCTCGTGGTGACGCCGCAGCGCCTCGAGCTGCCCAAAGCCGTGCAGCGCGACCGGGTCTGGGGCGTGATGACCCAGCTCTACTCCGTGCGCTCCCGTCGGTCCTGGGGCATCGGGGACCTCGCCGACCTTGCCGACCTCGGCGCGTGGGCCGCCGGCCACGGCGCCGACTTCGTGCTGGTCAACCCGCTGCACGCAGCCGAGCCGATCGCTCCCATGGAGGCGTCGCCCTACCTGCCGACCACGCGACGCTTCGTCAACCCGATGTATCTGCGGGTCGAGGACGTGCCCGAGGTCGCCTACCTGTCCGCCGCCGAACGCCAGCTGGTCGAGTGGCACGGCGACGACGCGCGTCGGCTCTCCGAGCAGGACGCGATCGACCGGGACGCCGCGTGGGCGGCCAAGCTGCCGGCGCTGCGCATCGTCTTCCGCCAGCCCCGGACGGCCCGGCGCGAGCGTGCCTTCGAGTCGTTCCGCGCCCGGGAGGGACAGGGACTGGTCGACTTCGCGACGTGGTGCGCGCTCGCCGGCGAGCACGGCCTGCCGTGGACCGCGTGGCCCGCGGAGCTGCAGGACCCCCGGAGTCCCGCAGTGGTTGCCGCGCGCGACCGGCTGCCCGAGGAGGTCGAGTTCCACTGCTGGCTGCAGTGGATCGTCTCGGAGCAGCTGGCCGCGGCCCAGCGCGAGGTCGGGGACGCCGGGATGTCGGTGGGGGTGGTCCACGACCTCGCCGTCGGCGTGCACCCCCAGGGCGCGGACGCCTGGGCGCTCGGCGACGCCCTCGCGACCACCGTCAACGTCGGCGCGCCCCCCGACCAGTACAACCAGCTCGGCCAGGACTGGAGCCAACCGCCCTGGCGGCCGGACCGGCTCGCGGAGCTGGGCTACGCGCCATACCGGGAGATGCTGCGGACCGTGCTGCGCGACGCCGGCGGCCTGCGGGTGGACCACATCATCGGACTGTTCCGCCTCTGGTGGGTGCCGAAGGGGCGTTCGGCTGACGAGGGCACCTACGTGCGCTACGACCACGAGGCCCTGGTGGGCATCCTCGCGCTCGAGGCGCATCGTGCGGGCGCACTGGTCGTGGGGGAGGACCTCGGCGTGGTCGAGCCGTGGGTGCGCGACTACCTCACCGAGCGGGGGATCCTCGGCACGTCGATCCTGTGGTTCGAGAAGAACGCCGGGGGTGCACCGCTGCGGCCCGAGTCCTACCGCGAGCTGTGCCTCTCGACGGTGACGACGCACGACCTGCCGCCCACGGCCGGCTACCTCGACGGGGTGCACATCGACCTGCGAGCAGAGCTGGACCTGCTGACCCGGCCGGTCGAGGAGGAGCGGATCGAGGACGAGGCGGCGCGCGAGCGGGTGCTGCAGATGCTGCGCGACCGGGGTCTGCTGCGGGCCGGAGCCGACCTGCCCGCCCAGGTCGAGGCGCTGCACCGCTTCCTCACCTGGACCCCGAGCCGGCTGCTCGGGGTCTCGGTGGCCGACCTCGCGGGTGACCGGCGCACGATCAACCAGCCGGGCACCGACAAGGAGTACCCCAACTGGCGGCTGCCGCTGGCCGGCCCCGACGGGCAGCTCGTCCCGCTCGAGGAGCTGGTGGACTCGGCCTGGGCGCGGCGCCTCGCCCGCAGCCTGGGCGGCCGCTGAGCCGGACGAGCCGGCCCCGTGGGGACACGCGTTTTGACCGGGTGCTGCCAGACTCGGCCCGTGACCAAAACATTGCTCCCCGACGCCCGGCGCGGCCGGGTGCTGGTCCGGCGACCCGGCCCTCACCTGGCCCGAGGTCTGCTCACCCACCTGGAGCGCCGCCCGGTCGACGCCGACCTCGCGCTCGCCCAGTGGCACGCCTACGTGGCCGCGTTCCAGGAGCACGGCTGGCCCACCATCGAGGTCGACCCGGCCGACGACTGCCCCGACGCGACCTTCGTCGAGGACACGATGGTGGTCTTCGGCGACCTGGCCGTGATCGCCCGGCCGGGTGCACCGGAACGCCGGCCCGAGACCGACGGCGCCGAGCTCGCCGTCGCGTCCCTCGGCTACCGCATCGCGCGGATCACGGCGCCCGGCACGCTCGATGGCGGGGACGTGCTCAAGCTGGGTTCGACGATGTACGTCGGCTCGGGCCAGCGCACCAATGTCGAGGGGATCCGTCAGCTCGCCGACATCGTCGCGCCCGAGGGCGTCGAGGTCGTCGCGGTGCCCATCTCGCAGGTGCTGCACCTGAAGAGCGCGGTGACTGCCCTCCCGGACGGCACGCTGCTCGCCTACCTGCCGGGCCTCGACCGACCCGACCTGTTGCCGGAGCTCACCCCGGTGCCCGAGCGGCACGGCTGGCGGGCGATCCTGCTGGGTGGCGACAAGCTGCTCATGTCCACCAGCGCGCCCCGGACCGCGCAGCTGATCGCCGACCGCGGCTTCGAACCGGTCCAGGTCGACGTCAGCGAGCTCGAGAAGCTCGAGGCGAGCGTGACGTGCCTGTCGGTCCGGCTCCGAGAGCCGCTCACGGCCCCGTCGAGGTGAGTGGACGCCACGGACGAGCGGGTATGACGGTGGGCCGGCAGATCTGCCGGCCCACCGCCATACCCGGGTGGCTCAGCCGCGACGGGCGTCGCACTCCTGCGCCACGAGCGCCCGGCTGACGTCGTCGCGGGCCTCGGCCAGCGTCCGGCGCAGGCCGGAGCTCGCATCGGGGTGGGCGTCGAGCCAGGCCTGTGACGCGTCCCGCAGCTCGGCGCTGGCCAGAGACGTCGGGTAGAAGTAGGTCACGATGCCCTCGGCGATCGCGTGGGTGCGTGACGCCCAGACCTCCTCGAGGGCGGCGTGGTACTTCTCGACGTAGGGGCGCAGCAGGGCCGCGTCGTGCACCCGCCGGAACCCGAACGCGAGCGCGCTGATCATCTGGTTGGGCAACCCGTCCTGCTCGATCGCCTGGGCCCAGGCGTCGGCCTTGGCGTCCGGCGTGGGGCGGGCGGCGAGGGCCCGTGCGGCCCGCTCGCGTCCGGTCGCGGTGTCATCGCGCTCGCGCTCGGCCTCGATCTCGGCGGCGTCGGCGGCGCCCGCGGCCGCGAGGCTGGTCAGCAGCGTCCAGCGCATCTCGGTGTCCACCGCGAGGCCGTCGAGCACCGTGCTGCCCTCGAGCAGAGCGCGGACGTGTGCGACGTCCTCGTCCGCACGGGAGTAGAAGGCGAACGCCGACGTGAGCTGCAGCTGGGCGTCGCTGCCGGGCTCGGCCGCCGCCATCAGCGCCCGCAGCCGCGAGGTGACCATGGCCAGCGTTGCCTCGCGGTGGTCGCGGGCGACGTACTGCATCGCGGTCACCTGCAACTGCCCCAACAGGGTGCGCAGCAGGGTCGAGTCACTCTCGCCGGGCAGGGTCTGCAGGACCATCTCGATGAAGTCGCGGCCCGGCAGCTCCGCGTCGCGCGTCATGTCCCACGCTGCCCCCAGCACCAGGGCCCGCGGCAGGCTCTGCGTGAAGCCGCGGGGGTGGGTCACCGCGGTGGCGAGTGACCGCTCGTCGAGACGGATCTTGGCGTAGGCGAGGTCGTCGTCGTTGACGAGCAGGAGGTCGGGCTGGGCGAGCCCGACGAGCTCCTTGACCTCGGTGCGTTCGCCGGCGACGTCGAGCTCGAACCGGTCGGTGCGCACCAGCTGGTTGCCCTGCAGGGAGTAGAGCCCGACGGCCAGACGGTGCGGGCGCAGCGTCGGGAAGTCGGGCGCCGCCGTCTGCCTGATCGCCGCCGCGGTGATGGTGCCCTCCCCGTCGACCTCGACCTCCGGGCGCAACGTGTTGACGCCCGCGGTCTCGAGCCACTGCTGCGACCAGGCGGACAGGTCCCGCCCCGACGTCTGTTCCAGCTCCCCGAGCAGGTCGGCGAGGGTGGTGTTGCCCCACGCGTGCTTGGCGAAGTAGGCCCGCAGCCCGGCCACGAACGGCTCGCGGCCGACATACGCGACGAGCTGCTTGAGGACCGAGGCACCCTTGGCATAGGTGATGCCGTCGAAGTTGACCTCGACGTCCTCGAGGTCGCGGATCGGCGCGACGATCGGGTGGGTCGAGGACAGCTGGTCCTGGTTGTAGGCCCACGCCTTCTCGGACGTGCCGAACGTGGTCCAGGCCGTCTCCCACTGGGTGGCCTCCGACTGGGCGGTCGTCGAGGCCCACTCGGCGAACGACTCGTTGAGCCACAGGTCGTTCCACCACTGCATCGTGACCAGGTTGCCGAACCACATGTGTGCCAGCTCGTGCAGGATCGTCAGCGCCCGGCGCTCGATCATCGCGTCGGGCACCTTGGCCCGGAAGACGTAGATCTCGTTGAGCGTCACGGCTCCGGCGTTCTCCATCGCGCCCATGTTGTATTCGGGGGTGAAGATCTGGTCGTACTTCGCAAACGGGTAGTCGACGTCGAACTCGCTCTCGAAGAACGCGAATCCTCGCTTGGTGCAGTCGAACACGTTGGGCGCGTCAAGGTGCGGCGTCAGCGACCGTCGGCAGAACAGCCCCATGGAGACCGGCCCCTTGCGCGTCTGCACCTCGTCCCGGATGACGTCGTAGGGCCCGGCAATCAGGGCGGTGATGTATGACGAGATGCGCGGGGTCGGCTCGAAGGTCCATGTCGCGTCGTCGGAACCCTCGACCGGCGTGGGGGAGGGGGTCGGCTGGCCCGAGATGACCTGCCAGTGGCCGGGAGCCGTGACCGTGAAGGCGAACTCGGCCTTGAGGTCGGGCTGCTCGAAGACCGCGAACATCCGGCGGGAGTCGGCGACCTCGAACTGCGTGTAGAGGTAGACCTCGTCGTCGACCGGGTCGACGAAGCGGTGCAGCCCCTCTCCAGTGTTCATGTAGACGCCGGTCGCGTCGATCGTCAGTTCGTTGTGGCTGCGCAGGTTCGGCAGCGTGACGCGGGCGCCGTCGAGGTGAGCGCCCGGGTCGAGCTGCTCGCCGTTGAGCACGATCTCCTGCACCGAGTCGGCGATCAGGTCGATGAACGTGTCCGCGCCCTCGCCGGTCGCGTCGAAGGTGACCTTCGTGGTGGTGCGGAAGGTCTTCGGACCCGTCGTGAGGTCGAGGGACACGTCATACGAGGCGACGGAGACCAGGGCGGCACGCTCCTGGGCCTCGACGCGGGTGAGGTTCTTGCCGGACACAGGTCATCTCCGTGGACGGGGGGCAGAGCGTGGACCCGGCCATGATGGCACGCGGGGCCCCGCCCGCCTCACCCCTTTCCCCCGGCGTCCCGACGACTGGCAAGATGGATCGGGTGACCACTTCTGACACCCGCCCCGCCCAGTCCTCCCCCCGCAGTCAGGCCGAGATGTGGTTCGACCCCGCCTGCCCGTGGGCCTGGATGACATCGCGCTGGCTGATGGAGGTCGAGAAGGTCCGCGACATGGACGTGACCTGGTCGGTCATGAGCCTGTCGGTGCTCAACGAGGGCCGTGACCTTCCGGCCGACTACCGCGACATGCTCGACCGCTCCTGGGGCCCGGTCCGGGTCATCATCGCGGCCGCCCGCAAGCATGGCGCCGAGGTCATCAAGCCGTTGTATGACGCGATGGGCACCCGCATCCACTACCGCAAGATCGACGACCGCGCGGTGGTGATCGCCGAGTCACTGGCGGAGTGCGACCTGCCCGCCGAGCTGGCGCGGTTCGCCGACACCGACGAGGTGGACGAGCAGTTGCGGGCCAGCCACCAGCGCGCGATCGACCTGGTCGGCGACGAGGTCGGGACCCCGGTGATCTCGGTCGAGGGGGTGGCCTTCTTCGGGCCTGTCGTCTCGCCGGCGCCGACGGGCGAGGCCGCCGGGCGGCTCTGGGACGGCTGCCTGCTCGTGGCCGGCACCGACGGCTTCTTCGAGCTCAAGCGCACCCGCACCGTGGGGCCCATCTTCCCGATCCACGACGGCCCCCACTCCTGACCCGCACCCGGCAGCCCACCAGGAAGGCAGGCACATGATGCGTGTCCACATCGGCGGTGACCACGCGGCATACGAGCTGCAACGAGCGCTCGTGTCGTTCCTGACCGACGAGGGTCACGAGGTGGTCGACCACGGGCCGGCGGAGCTGGACCCCGAGGACGACTATCCGGTGTGTGTGTTGCGCGCCGCCACCGCCGTGGCAGGGGATCCCGGGTCGCGCGGGATCGTGCTCGGTGGCTCGGGGAACGGCGAGCAGATGGCTGCCAACAAGGTGGCCGGTATCCGCGCCGCGCTGTGCTACAACACCGAGCTGGCCAGCCTCGCCCGGCAGCACAACGACGCGCAGGTGATCTCCATCGGCGGCCGGATGAACACGGTGGAGGAGGCCACGGCGATGGTGCGTGTCTTCCTCACGACACCGTTCAGCGGCGAGGAACGACACCGGCGGCGGATCGAGATGGTCTCGCGCTACGAGGTGGACGGGGCGCTCCCTGGCGAACCGGCCACGTGAGAGGGTCAACGCCGGGATACTGGACGGTAAGAAGTGGGTAAAGCGGCGTCCTTCTGCGGCGCCACGTGGCTAGCCTGACTTTGTGATGACACAGTTGGAGGTGGTAGCGGCGCGCCCAATGACGTTCGGGACCCGCCAGCGCGTCGTCTCGCGCCTCCGACGCCACGAGCACGTCTGGATCTCGACCACTCTCGTGCTCATCGCGCTCGCCGCGACCTGGGGGATCACGCGGTGGCCCGCGGTGGTGCCCTGGTCGTCGTTCGTGCCGCTCGCGGTGGTGGCGGGCCTGTTCCTGCCGCTGGGGATGATCCGCGGGGTCTACCTGGTCCTGGTCGCCTGCTTCACCGTCGCGGCGGTGCTGAAGTTGCACGACAAGGAGAGCCTGTGGGGCTCGATGGTCATCCTGCTCGTGGTGATGGCGTTGATGGTCACCGTCGCGAGGAGCCGCGCGCGGCTCGGCGTCCAGGGGTCGCTGGGGGAGTCGATGCTGGTGGACCTGCGCGACCGGCTGCAGGCGCACGGCGAGCTGCCCGACCTGCCGACGGGCTGGTATGCCGAGAGCTCGGTCATGCCTGCGCACGGAGACTCCTTCTCGGGAGACTTCGTGGTCGCCAACCGCACCCGCGACAACCGGCTCGAGGTCGCCCTGGTCGATGTGTCGGGCAAGGGGGTCGGCGCCGGGACCCGCTCACTGCTGCTGTCGGGTGCCTTTGCTGGCCTGCTCGGCGCGATGGCCCCCACCGAGTTCCTGCCCGCGGCCAACGACTACCTGCTGCGGCAGCGCTGGCACGAGGGGTTCGCCACCGCGATCCACTTCGCCGTGGAGCTCGACACCGGCGACTACTGCATCGGCAGCGCCGGTCACCCCCAGGCGGTGCGCTACCACGTCGGCTCGGGCCGATGGGACGTCGTCGACGAGGGCCGGGGGCCGGTGCTCGGCGTCATGGAGACCTCGGCGTTCCCGCGGGTCATGGGTCGGATGGAACGTGGCGACGCGCTGCTGCTCTACACCGACGGTGTCATCGAGCGGCGTGACCTGGACCTGTCCATCGGGGTCGACCGGATGCTCGGCGCGGCCGAGCGGCAGATCGCCCGAGGTTTCGAAGGAGCCGCCCACCGGATCTGCGCGACGTCGGCGGCCGGGGAGGACGATGACCGCGCGGTCATCATGATCTGGCGCCGCTGACGAGGAGCCCGGTCTCGTCCAGCTCCAGGTCGGCGGTGACGCGGTGGAGCGGTGGAGCGGGTGACGAGAATCGAACTCGCGTAGCCAGTTTGGAAGACTGGGGCTCTACCATTGAGCTACACCCGCGTGCGGCACCGCCGTGGGGGCCGGGCCTGCGAGGGGTTAGCCTAGTGCCGCTCTCGCGAGTTCCCGAAATCGCCCCCGCACGGGGGCGCTCGGCTCCGCGGGGCCACCACGGGCTGTGGCGTAGTTTGGTAGCGCGCTTCGTTTGGGACGAAGAGATCGCAGGTTCAAATCCTGTCAGCCCGACCAGTGCGATGTCTCGCGACACCGTTGACAGGTGTCGCGAGACATCGTTGCATTCAGGGTCTTGTTTTGCGAGGGCCTGGT